>NZ_KQ033929.1:0-420216 GCF_000970615.1 Pseudomonas sp. 10B238 | reverse complement strand
CACCGGCCTGATCGTCTCTCAGTAAGGAATTTGCAGAATGTTCAATACCAAGCTTCCAACCCAGAGTGAATTGCCGACTAGCCGCCAGCTGCTGCGCTCCACTGTGATCGCAATGGGTGTTGCGGCTGCGTTGCTCGTCGCCGTGGTGATGCCTTCTGAGTACGCCATCGACCCAACGGGCGTCGGCCGCGTACTTGGCCTGACCCAGATGGGTGAAATGAAGGAGGTACTGGCCGAAGAAGCGGCTGCGGATGCAGCTGTTCAGCCAGCGGCGACCCTGGTCGTAAAAGCCCCCGCGCCTGGTCAGGTGGCACCCCACGAGCAGGTTGCGACAGCACCTGTGGCTGAGCCGGTAGCAGAGCCACAGCAAGCCCTAAAGACTGATGAAATGACTGTCACGCTGAAGCCGGGCGAGGCCAGTGAAATCAAGCTGGAGATGGTGGACAAGGCCACGGTTAGCTACGAATGGGCAACCGATGGCGTTCCGGTCAATCACGACACCCATGGCGAGCCCTACAACGGCCCCAAGGGCTATTACCACAGCTACAGCAAGGCCAAGCAGGTCAAAGGTGATAAAGGCGAATTCACTGCCATCTTCGATGGCACCCATGGCTGGTTCTGGCGCAACCGAAGCAACAGCGACGTGACGATTACGCTGAAGACCAAGGGTGAGTACCTGAGCGTCAAACGCGTTATCTAGGACAAATAGCCCCAGCGTCTAGGCGCTGGGGCTTTTACATCCAAGATCAAGATTGAAGGAATGCATGATGAACAGCTTTTTTACGCAGAGCCGCTCCCTGCTGCTGGTTTGTCTGTTAGGTCTGCTGTCGGCATGTGGCGACAGCGAGCCGGAGAACCAATCTGAGATAGAAAGTCACGGTCATTCTCACGCCTAAGAAATGGCAAGTTGTCTTGTTACGTGCAATGACTCCCTAATCGCTTGCACGTAAACAATTGGCAAGCTCTACCTCTCATAGGCCTTGCTAGCATCCCTGAGAACTGTTGAGTGGCTGTTGCTAGCTGAAAGAAGATCTTTGTCGTTCCATCCACACTGGATTTCACCGCTATCATCATCCTTGGCCTGTATATTCATACAGATAAATCTTGCCTGCCGCGTTGTCGCTGCGCATGCTAGTCAGCATGGCAAACGACCCAGTGAAAACGTGATGCGGCTGTTTCTCTGCGAAAAACCTTCTCAAGCCAAAGATATCGCTCAGGTGCTCGGCGCCTCTCGGCGGGGCGATGGTTGCTGGCTTGGTGCTGGCGTCACCGTCACCTGGTGTATCGGCCATTTGCTGGAAACCGCACCGCCGGACAGTTATGACGCGCGTTACAAGCGCTGGGTGCTGGCTGATCTGCCGATCGTGCCCGAGCGCTGGAAGATGCTGGTCAAGCCCAAGACCGCCAGCCAGTACAAGGCCGTGAAACGGCTGCTGGGCGAAGCCAGTGAACTGGTGATCGCCACCGACGCCGATCGCGAAGGCGAGATGATAGCCCGCGAACTGGTGGAGCATTGCCGTTACCGAGGGCCGATCCAGCGACTGTGGCTATCGGCGCTGGATGACGCTTCGATTCGCAAGGCCCTTGACGGTCTGCGCGCGGGTGCCGAGACCTTCAACCTCTATCAGTCGGCTTTGGGTCGCTCCCGCGCCGATTGGCTGATCGGCATGAACATGAGTCGACTGTTCACCCTGCTTGGGCGGCAGTCCGGCTACCAGGGAGTGCTGCCGGTTGGTCGGGTGCAGACGCCGACGCTGCGGCTGGTGGTCGACCGTGACCGCAGCATTGCGGACTTCGTACCGCAGCCATTCTGGGCCATCGAGGTGCAGCTTTTGGGTGACGATCCGGTGCCCTTTACCGCGCAGTGGCGCGCGCCGGAGGCGCACAGCGATGACCAGGGGCGTTGTCTTGACCAGGCGTTGGCGCAGCGAGCGGCCGAGGCCATGCGCGCGGCGGGCAGCGCTCGGTTGCAACGACTCAAGACCGAACGCATGCGCGAAGCGGCACCGTTGCCGTTCGATCTGGGCACCCTGCAGGAAGTCTGCTCGAAGAAGCTCGGCCTGGGTGCTCAGGAAACGCTGGATATCGCCCAGGCGCTCTACGAAACCCACAAGCTCATCACCTATCCGCGCAGCGATTGTGGCTACCTGCCGTTGAGTCAGCACAGCGAAGCACCGGGCATTTTGGCCGCATTGGCGCAGGCCGATCCATCGCTCGGCGAGCTCGCGCCGCGCCTCGAGCCCCGGCGTAAGTCGCGCGCCTGGAATGACGCCAAGGTCGGCGCGCACCACGGCATCATCCCCACGGCGGCGGCTCGCGCCTTCGAGCGGCTGTCGGGCAAACCGCGGGCGGTGTATACGCTGATCCGGGCGCGTTATCTGGCGCAGTTTCTGCCCGCGCATGAATACGATCGCACCCAGGCTGACTTCGACTGTGCTGGCGAGGCACTGCGGGCCGTCGGCAAACAGATCGTCGAGCCGGGTTGGAAGCGCGCCTTGCCCGAGGCGCTGGCGGCCAATCGCGGCCGTGAGGCGCCAGGGCCACAGACACTTCCGTCGTTGCGTGAAGGGCAGATATGCCCGATCCACGACCTGACCTTCAAGGACCTCTGGACGCAGCCGCCCAAGCCCTTCACCGAAGGTGATCTGATCAAGGCGATGAAGAACGTGGCCAAGCTGGTGGACGATCCCAAGCTGAAGCAGAAGCTCAAGGACACCACGGGCATCGGCACCGAGGCGACGCGTGCGGGGATCATTCAGGGGTTGCTCGATCGTGGCTACCTGACCAAGCAGGGCAAGGCTCTGGCGGCGACGCCGGCGGCTTTCAGCCTGATCGACGCAGTCCCGCGTGCCATCGCCGACCCAGGCACCACGGCGATCTGGGAGCAGGCGCTAGACATGGTGCAAAGCGGGGAGATGAGCCTGGATGAATTCGTCAGCAAGCAATCGGCGTGGATGAGCAAGCAGGTCGAGCGCTGTAAGGGCGTTCGCCTAACTATCAGCGGGCCCGCCGCGCCAGCCGGTCGCGGCGCACCCTGGAAAAAGCGCAAGGGCGCGGGCCGCAAAGCCGCACCCAAGGCGCGCCGCGCTGCAAAGTCACCCAGCCCCGCATGACGGTCTGCTATCCGGCAAACCAGGTCTGCAAGAGGTAATAGCAGGCGCTACCCAGCGCAGCCGTGACGATCAGCCCCAGCCGTGTCGCCACAGTGATGCCCGCTACCAGCGCCAATGCAACGGTGGCGGCGAGCGGTGCCTTGGCGGCCTCGCTGTAGAGGATGTACACCGCGAAGTTAATGAACACGGCGGTCGGCAGCACGCGCTCAAGAATGCGCCGGGTCGCGTCACTCAGGTCGAGCGTGACGAACACCGGCAGGATGCGCACCAGGCAACTGGTGGCGAACAGCGCCGCAATGGCCAGCAGCACGGACGTGTTCATGAGCGCACCCGCGCCAGTACGCAGGTGGCGAGCAGCACGCTGGGAATCCAGAAATACAGCGGCCCGAGCAGCATGATCAGCGCCACGGCGATCAGCGTGCAGAGCGCGACGGCCAGCAACAAACGAACCTTGCTGACGCTGAGTTGGGGCAGGCGCGAGCGAAGCTGGCTGGCAGAGAGGAACATCAACACGACGCTTGCCGGGAAGCCCAGGTTCAGGTCGGCGGCGAGCCAGTTCGCCGGGATCAGTTTGCCGATGACCGCACCTGCCACGCCGGCAACCACCCAGGTGAGGAACAGCGTGGCGCGGATCACTGCCAGCGATGCCCAGCTGTCCTGTTCACTTTCGGTGGCATAGGCCTCGTCACCCAGCATATGAGCGAGGAGCGCGCGCAGCCCCCAGGTCCGCGGCAGCCGTGAGGCCGATACATAGGCGATTGGCAGGTAGCGACTGTTGATCGAGGCGGTGAGCAGCAGCATGGTGATGAACCCGGCGCCAGAATCGGCCAGCGGCAGCACGGCAAACTGACCGCTGCCGGTGAACCCCAGCAGGCCTATCAGGGCGACTTCCAGCGGGCTCCAGTCCGAGCGGCCGGCCAGCACGCCAAACAACAGGCTGACCGGGATGATCGCCAGCGCGGCGGGTGCGACCCGGCGCAGGGCGTCGACGGGTCGGTATGCGGAGGCTTCCATCTGTCGCTGTCCTTGATGGCTCGACGGGTGCGCTCATCGCACCGGGCCGAACAGTCTAGACGGGGCGCTTCGTTGCTGTCTCGGCTGCGGTAGCCAGCAAGCGAGGTCCGCCTGGTTGTCCATCGCCCCAGCAGGTGTGCCCATTCGCGTTTAGAATGCGCGCGCCTTTTTCGAGACGATTGAACATGCAGCCAGATGCCCTCGCGACCCTCCAGCAGCACCTCAGCCAAGCCTTGTCCCAGGTGCCGGACGAAACCCGCCGGCTCTTTCATGGGCGCGGGCGCTGCTGGGCTGGGCTCGAGCACGTCACGGTGGATTGGCTGCAGGGCGTGGTGCTGGTTTCGTTGTTTCGCGAGCCAGCTGCCGAAGAACTGGAGGCGCTGATCGGGATGCTGTCGGCGCTGACCGAGGCACAGCCTTGGCAATCGAGCGGGGCGCATACCCTACTGCTGCAGCACCGCTACCTGCCCGACAGTCATATGCAGCCGCTGCTTGGAGAGCCGCCCGAGGAGTGGGTGATCACCGAGGATGGCCTTCGCTACAAGCTCGACCTGGGCATCAAACAGAACAATGGGCTGTTTCTCGACATGCGCTACGGCCGGCGCTGGGTCCGCCAGCAGACGGGCGGCAAGCGTGTGCTCAATCTGTTCGCTTATACCTGCGGTTTTTCGGTGGCAGCCATTGCCGGCGGCGCGGAACACGTGGTGAACCTGGATATGGCGCGCGCGGCGCTCAGCCGTGGACGGGACAACCATCGGCTCAACGAGCATGACCTCAGTCGGGTCAGTTTCCTCGGCCACGAGCTGTTCAAGTCCTGGGGTAAGGTCAAGAAGACCGGCCCTTACGATCTGGTCATCATCGACCCACCGTCCTTTCAAAAGGGCAGCTTTGCGCTGAGCCGCGATTACCAAAAGATTCTCAGGCGTCTGCCCGAGTTGCTCACCGAAAGCGGGACGGTGCTGGCCTGCATCAATGACCCGGATACCGGTCCAGATTTTCTTATCCAGGGGATGGCGACCGAAACGCCGGAATTGGTGTTTCAGGAGCGCCTGGAAAACCCGCCAGAGTTCCCCGACATCAGCCCCGACAGTGGCCTCAAGGCTTTGGTTTTCACTCGTCGCTCGTCATAGACGCAGCGATCCGAGTCTAGGGCTGAAACAACGCCAACAGACAGGCCCTGGCGCTGGCGTATGGTTTGGCGAATAGCTCCGGTGGCGCCTATAGCCGGATTAGGCGATGTGAGATGGAAACGAAACTGCCGGCACACGGCCGGCAGTTTTGGCTGCTGCGATGTCAGTGTTGGCTGACGATAGCCATGTTTTTGAGGCCTGCCTGGCTGATCAACGCGGTGTTGCCGATACCGCTCTGCATGACGTCTGCGGTGTGGTTGCTACCGCTCTGCATGACCGTAGCGGCATGGCTCTGGCCGTTCTGGACCAGGTCTGCCTCGTTGAAGAAACCGTTCTGGCTGACGCTGGCCATGTTGAAATCGCCGTCCTGGTCGATGTCGACGTTGTTGTTGACACCCGTGCTAGAGCCAGTAATGCGGTTGCTGTCACCTTCCTGATGCGCCACCAGGATGTTGCCGACGTCCGACTGGGTGAAGTTCAGCTCGTTGTATTTGCCTTGCTGCTCGACTTCGGCTTGGTTGTAGCCGCCGCGCTGGTCGACCTTGGCGATCTGTCCGCGTCCGTTCTGGTCGATCGCGGCTGCGTTATCGAGGCCAGTTTGGTTGGCAGTAGCCGTGTTGCCATTGCCGCGCTGATCGAGGGTTGCCTTGTTCAGGTTGCCCTGCTGATACACGAAGCCGTTCTGATTGCTGCCGCGTTGGTCGACATTCACTCTGTTGTAGTCGCCACTTGAGTAGGTGTAGGCCTCTTGATGGCGTCCGGTTTGATACACATCGGCATTGTTCGCCGTGCCGATTTGCTCAACCTCGGCTACCGAGCCATTGCTCCAGGTCTGCATCACGTCAGCCATGTTCTGGTCGCCCAGCTGATCGATCAGGGCGCGATCACCGGCGCTCAAAGTCTGGCTAACGGTACCCTCGTTGAGGTTGCCGTCCTGATACAGCGAACTTTTGCTGCCATTGACTGCGTACTGGTAGCTGGTCGCTGAGTTGCCGTTGCCTTCCTGCTTGGTGAACGCTTCGGCGCCATAGCTGGCGCCCTGCTCAGTATTGGCAGTGTTGTCCTGGCCGCGCTGGCGCTGTTCGGCGCTGCTGCCCCAGGTGCCGCTCTGGCTGACGCTGGCTTCATTCGAGTGGCCATACTGCCATTGCACGGAGCGGCTGTTGATCGCCAGGGTCTGGTTGACGTTTGCCTCATTGAAATTGGCGGTCTGGGTCTGCAGGGCAGAGGAAGACAAGGAGCCGGTCTGCTCGACCATCGCGTCGTTGCCCCAACCGCTCTGCACTTGTTTGGCTGCGTTGGAGCTGCCGTAGCTCTGGATGACCTCGGCGACATTGTTGACGCCGTTCTGGCGTTGTTCGGACGTGTGATCGGCCGCCATAGCCTGAGCGGCGGCAACGGTCAGCAGGGCAGCTACTAGGGGTTTGATCTTGAACATTGTTGTCTCTCCATGAAATGTTTTCAGCGGTACTTCCTGGTGGTGCTTTTTTAGCGGTACTGGCGGACCAGCACGCTCAGACCCCGGCCATGCTGCGTGACGCTGCTGCTATGCCCAGTGCCGGTCTGTTCGATCTGCGCGTCGTTGTACGCGCCGTACTGTTCAATTCGGGCCTGGTTGTAGCTGCCCGACTGAACAATCAATCCCTGGTTATGGCTGCCGTGCTGCTCGATGGATGCTTCGAGCGCATAGCCGCTCTGGAGAATGAAGGCTTCCAGTGCATTGCCTGTCTGGCTGATATTTCCGCTCAGTCTGTCCCCAGCCTGGGCGAGGAACGCCAGGTTGCGGGTTGGGGAGCCGGTTTCGGTTTGTGTCGGTGCGTTTGCGTTAGGCCGACTGGAGGCGATTTCGTCAGGCGCGAGATCGAGCGAGTCCGGAAGGCTGGCGGCGAGCAGGGTGGGGCTGACTAGTGCTGCGAAGAGCAGCGGTAACAGCACTGCTCTGCAAGCAATCCTTTGCGCGTCGATCATCAGTCATCCCTGGTTAAGTCGCGGTAGGTCATCCTGACCTAAACCGCGATCTGGCAAATCCATCGAACGGCTGAAACCGCTTCGTTTGCTATGGATTGGTTGACGTGCTGAGGTATTTCGCCAATTGAGCGTCGACCGCCGGAGAGCTGTCTGCGGTCTGCCACAGGCGCCGATCGACGCCTTGGGCGATGAGGTGTGCAACCGCCGCCTCGATGGCGGACAGCACACAAAGCTGCGCCGGCTCGTTGGTGGTGTAGCCGGCCTCGGCTTCGAGCAGCTCCTTGAATTCGATGAACTTGTAGACGTTGGCGCTGCGTCCGATGGAATAGATCGTCTTGGTGGTCATCACGTTGGATAGCACCTGGCCGCTGCGAACGTCGATGGCGCGCAGGTTGACCGTGACCTGATCGACCCGATATTCCTGCGATATGCCGATGCCCAGATAACGAGCACCTTGCCCACCACTGCGCACGTTGGTTTCGTAGGCGACGATGGCGCCCTCCATGATGATGTTGGCGGCCAGCAGCGACGGCAGCTCGGATTGGATGTTCGGCGCTACGTCCGGTTTGGCTTGTGATGCACGAATGATCTTGCGCTCGGTCAGCACGTTCTGCAGACCTTCACGCTCGAGCACGATGAACCAGCCGCTCGCCTGCATGGCGTCGACCAGCATGCTCGCTGCGCCCTGGGTTACCGCCGTGGAAAAGGAGCTGGCGGGGCTGGGCTTGTATTGCCCGGTCTGGTCACGAAAGCCATAGACTGCTGCTACCAGCGGGCCTCGAGGGCGAGGCAGCTCGAGCAGGTCCTGATAGGTCGAAGTGCGTGGTGTCAGTGTTGGGGTTTCCTGGTCCGCCGACATTGGCTCGCGTACCGCGCAGCCCTGTAGAACGGCCATCATCCCGATGGCTACGAATAGGCTTCTCATGGCCTTTGCTCTCCCTGCGAGTTAGTTGATGGCTGCGGCGCCGTAGCCATTGACGACAATTTCGGAAACTTCGCCGGTCAACCTATCGGTGATTTGCACTGTCAGGTTGCCATCGAGGTTTACGACGTTTATCAGGAAATCATCGGTTTCCAGCGAGCCACCGTTCGGATCGTCTAGCGTGTTGAGCAGGTTGGACAGGAGTCGCGATTCGAGCTGACTGGTGAAACGGTCAAGCGCCGAGGTGCCGGTCAGTGACCCGCGATCGAAGGCATCCGGATCCTTCTTGTCGTTCTGTGCCTGGGCACTGCCCAGTAGCCATGCACCGTTGAGGGGGCTGCCGCCAAATGATGGATTCACTGGGGTGTACACCAGTTCGGTGGCACTGAGGCCGGAGCTAAGCAGCAATCCGGCCAGGAAGACGCCGGTGATTTTTTGTTGTGGCCGGTTCATAACTCATCCTTCGCGAGGTCAATGGTGTCTTCGAATAGTGCTTCGACTTTCCTACGGTTTATCTCCTGCAGCACGAAATCCGCCGCTTCATAGGCGGTCTGTTCCATGTCGCTGACGTTCGGTTGCAGAAAGCGGCGATACAGCGGCTGGTTGTTCTGCTCCACCCAGACCAGAATCCCCCAGCGCGCCGAGGGGCGCTCTTTGACGGCCAGGTTGAAATCCAATGCGCTGGTGTCGTTGAGACGTTCACAAAACTTGCGGTAGAACTCCTGGCCGGAGCGTGAAACCGTGTTGTTGGTGATGAACCCCTTGAGCTCGGCCTCGTCGGCATAGGCCTGGATGCTGAGCAGCAGCATCAGACCCAGGCAGGCCATCTTCATATCCCGGCCTCGCCGACATGCCCCAACACGAGCGATGCGCCCTGTGCGCGGTTGGAGGCACCCAACTTGCCCAAGGCGTTATGGATATGACTTTTGATGGTATGGGTGCTCAGATGCAGGGACTCGGCGATTTCGGAATTGGAAAGACCTTTGCCGGCAAGTGCCAGGATCTGTTTTTCCCGTACCGACAGGTCGTCGATGGCACGCGAGGCATGGGTGATTTGGCGGTAGCGGCCCAGCAGCTTTTCCATCAGCGCACGTGGCAGCCAATCGCCGCCGTCGAGCATGACGCTGATGCCGCGGCTAAAATTAGCGCGGCTGGTGTTCGGGTAGAACACGCCCTTGATCCACGGGTGCTGTACCAGCAGACCGCGCGCCTGGTCAGCTTGGGCATTGATCAACGCGGTTGGGGTGTCGCGCAGCTGCCGGAGCAGGCGCAAACAATCAGCTTCCGTGAAGCTGCCAACGTCGAGCAGAACCAGGTCCGCGTCGTTTACGCCTGGACGAAATGTGCTACTGCGCGTCAGACGCAACTGTGGTCCACCGTGGAGATGTTGATGGAGCAAGCCGTCCAGCAATTCGCTATTGGACAGCAGGACAAGACGAGAAGAAGCGACGACCGCAGGGGATTCATCGAGCATATGCATATCCTTTGCAGAAGTGACTGGGGAGTAGCGCCCGTGATCCTTGCCGGGACTGGCGCTTTGACATTGCTCGGGAAAAGATAGTTCAGAGCGGTGACAATAAAAAGTCATTGTTGCGAAATGGTGACTGTTTTCCGACGAGCCACATCGCTCTAGCGAACGCGGGTGGTGGCAGACAGATGCATGCTGGACTATATTTATTGGTCTTTTTTCGCGGGCAATGGGAGCAGGCGATGTCCGATCCAACGTTCTGGCTGGTGTTTTTCTCGGCCGCACTGGCACTGAATCTCTCGCCAGGGCCAGATCTGTTGTTCGTGCTGTCGCGCACACTGTCCGGCGGGCGCCGGGTCGGTGTGGCCTCAGTGTGCGGCGTCTGCAGCGGTGCCTTGGTTCACGTCGCGGCGGCTGCGCTGGGGATATCCGCCATTCTCGCCACCTCGGCGCTGGCCTTCGCTGTGGTCAAGTATGTGGGTGCGGTCTATTTGCTGTATCTCGGCGTTCAGGCATTGCGCTCTGCCGGGTCGGCCGCAGCGCTCAACCTCAAAGCGGCTCCGAAGGTCACCCTTTGGCAAGCTTATCGCCAAGGCATCCTCGTCGACGTGCTCAATCCGAAAGCGGCCATTTTCTTTATGGCGTTTCTGCCACAGTTCGTACGGCCCGACCAAGGCGCGATAGCTCTGCAGCTTCTGGTACTAGGCGTGCTGGTTGTGCTGGTGGCGGTGATTGTGGAATGCGCCATGGTTTTCCTGGCGGCTCGGGCTAGCTCGGCGTTGCGTGGTAACCGTCGCTTGAGTCAGTGGATCGACCGCGTGCTCGGCTCGGTCTTGATCGGTCTGGGGATTCGCCTCGGCTTGGCTGAGCGTACATAAGCGTCCGGACCCATGTATGGGAACGTCAGCCCCGGTTTCGGTCTGAAGGGTATGCGGTACGCTTTTATAGGCGCAGCCGCGGCAACCGAAAGGAGCGCTCATGTCTCTGTACAGCAAGAACACCACCTCCAATCTCATTCCCTGTCTGCGCTATCGGGATGTGCCCGCAGCGCTGAAATGGCTTTGCCAGGTTTTTGATTTCGAGCAGCAGCGCGTAGTCGAAGACGCGCAAGTCGGGGTCATTCACGCGCAGCTCAGTTTTGGCAGCGGCATGCTGATGCTGGGGCCGGTGGCCGATTCGGACTACGGCCGCCAGGTCAGGCAGCCGGACGAAGTCGGTGGCGTCTCTACCCAAAGCAACTATGTGATCGTCAACAGTGCCGATGCCCTCTATACCAAGGCCAAGGCCGCCGGCGCGGAGATCGTTGTCGAGCTAAAGGACGAGGACTATGGCGGTCGTGGTTTCAGTTGTCGCGACCTTGAGGGGCATCTGTGGAACTTCGGCACCTACGATCCGTGGGCCGAGCCGGTTGCCGAGCAGAACGCACCGCGGGGGGACTGCTGATGCGTAACCTCAAATTCGCCGACGGCGCTAGCGTTCCCGTAGTGGGGCAAGGCACCTGGCACATGGGTGAAAACCCGGCCGAGCGCAGCAATGAGGTAGCCGCCCTGCAACTGGGCATCGAGCTGGGCATGACGCTGATCGACACCGCAGAGATGTATGGCGAAGGCGGTGCTGAAGAGGTGGTCGGCGAGGCGATCCGCAATCGCCGCGATCAGGTCTTTCTGGTCAGCAAGGTATATCCGCACAACGCCAGCCGCAAAGGCGTGCCCGAAGCCTGTGAGCGCAGCCTGCGGCGGCTGGGCACCGAGTGCCTCGACCTGTATCTGCTGCATTGGCGCGGGCAGTATCCACTGGCGGAAACGGTCGAAGCGTTCGAGCGATTGAAGGACGCGGGCAAGATTCGCCGTTGGGGTGTGTCCAACCTGGATCTGGACGACATGCGCGAGCTGGATGCGCCGGAATGTGCTGTCAATCAGGTGCTCTACAACCCGCAGGAGCGGGGCATCGAATTCGATCTGCTGCCTTGGTGTCAGGCGCAGGGGATGCCCGTCATGGCCTACTGCCCGATAGGACAGGGCGGGGATCTGTTGCGCCACCCGACGATGCTGGAAGTGGCCCAACGGCATAACGCACAGCCTGCCCAGATAGCACTGGCATGGGCGCTGCGTCAGCCCAACGTGCTGGTGATTCCAAAGTCATCAAACCCGACCCATCTTCGAGCAAACGCCAGCGCGGCGGAGCTGACGTTGCACGCCGATGACCTGGCCCTGCTCGACAAGGCCTTTCCGCCCCCGTCGCGCCCACGCCCATTGCAGATGGTCTGAAACTCCGCTTGCTGGACGAGGCGGGGGAATGTTTGTCTCGCGGTAGCTGTCAGCTTATGACTGACAGCAAACCGGAGAAGCGAACATGAGCGAGTCCAGACTCGACGGCGTGGTGGTGGTCATCACTGGCGCCTCCAGCGGTATCGGCCGCGCAGCAGCACAGGCGTTTGCGCGTGAGCAGGCCCGGGTGGTCCTGGCAGCGCGCGACGAGGAAGCGCTGCACGAAGTGGCCAATGAATGCCGCGCTTTGGGAGCCGAGGCGCTGGTGGTGCCCACCGACGTGACGCTCAGCGATTCGGTCGAGCAACTGGCCAGCGCGGCGGCCGAGTTTGGCCGCGGGCGTATCGATATCTGGATCAATAACGCCGGGGTCGGTGCTGTCGGGGCCTTCGACGAGACGCCAATGGATGCGCACGAGCAGGTCGTGCAGACGGATCTGATAGGTTATCTGCGCGGGGCACATGTCGTCCTGCCGTATTTCAAACAGCAGCACGGCGGCGTGCTGATCAATACGCAGTCGGTGGGTAGCTGGGTACCGCAGCCTTACGCGGTGGCGTACTCGGCGAGCAAATTCGGGCTGCGCGGGTTTTCCCATGCGCTGCGTGGCGAGCTGGCGCAGTGGCCGGGCATTCATGTCTGCGATGTGTATCCCTCGATGGTGGATACCCCCGGTTTCCGGGACGGCGGCAATTTCGCCGGTCGCTCGCTGCAGCCGCCACCGCCACTGTGCGATCCCCGTCAGGTGGCCGATGCGATGGTCAGTCTCGCCCTGCATCCGCGGCATACGACATCCGTTGGGCTGACGGCGACGCTGCTTCGTTTCGCCCATTTCATTACGCCAGGCTTTGACCGCTTGTCCGGCCTGCTGACCGGTGCTGCCTTGGGCCGTGCCGACCGTGTCGCGCCGTCCTCGGGCAACCTGTTCCATCCGGCGTTGGGCGAGCGTCGAATCGATGGTGGCTGGCGCAGTGATGAAAAGCCGCAGCGCAGTTTGTTACTAGCCGGGGGTATTGCCGCAGCGGGCGTAGTCGGGCTGCTACTGGCTCGCCGGCGCCGTTAGCGTTTCATATGCCGGCGGCGGCTGGTCAGCGAGTCGCCGGCAGGCAATCCAACGAGCTGAGGTCGCGCCTCATATCCTGCAGACGCTCATCAAGATGACGACGCTGGGTCGCGTCGGCCATGTCGTACAGGTCGATCACCAAGTCGATTGTGGCCTGTTCGACGGCCGGGAAGGCGGCGCGATAGGGCGCTGTCCAATAGACCTCACGGTCTTGAAGCAGCCGGGCGATGCGCTCGTCAAAATTTGCCTGTTCCCGGTTGCGAACGGCGTCGACCAGTGATCGCTGCCACTGGGCGCGGTTATCGAGCCAGAGCTGATTCTGCTCGCTAAGCGCTCTAGCCCACTCCTGGATGCGTTGGCGTTGAGCTGCGCTGGCTTTGCCTAACCATTGCTCGACGCGTTCTTGCATACGGTCGGCTCGCTTACGGATTTGCTGGTCCACCGGTGGTTCCAAGTATTTCTTCTCGCGCTCCTGGAGGTCTTTCTCAAACTGATCGTCCAGCTCACGCACCTGCCTGTCTTCAAGGTCGCGGAGCAGTTGAACGGTAGTTGGGGTGATTTCTAGCGCGATCGTCTGAATCGCCTCTTGGGCGTTCACATAATGTGCTCGTAGCGCGGACTCATTCAGCGAGCCCCGGCGGACCTGAGCCTGCACGCGCTCGATGAGATCCAGATAGCCGGGTAGCTGAGTGCGGCAGTGCCAGCTGATGTGCTCCCGCAGCTGCGTACGAAAGCGCGTCTGCTGGTCATGATTCATGTCCAGGTAATCGTTGAGCGACCAGGGGATCAGCAGATCCAGGTTTCGGTAGGCCAAATTCATGCGGCTGCAGCCGGTCAGCACAACGGCACACGCCAGCAGGACCAGAATCGATTTACGCCCAAGCACCTGCCTGATCTGCATTGCAGTCCTCGTCGGGATGTCGGAACGGGTTTCGGTTGCGTTGTTCTGTAGAGCCGCAAGTACCTCGTCAGTTCGAGGCGAAACAGCAACGGCTTGTTTCTGCGAGAAAACGCCGGCGGTTGTGGTCCTAATTCAAGAGAGCGCCGCAAGCGCGACGCTCGGAAGCTGACAGCAAATAGCGGAGGTGAATATGCAACGCACGATCAAGCATCTGACCGGAGATGAAGTACCTCAGGGTTGGCGGCCAACCTGGGTCACCTGTTGGGTGGTCGAGATCGATGGGCAAACGATTGCCGGCCCGTACGCCACCGAAGCGGAAGCGCAGGCAGTGCTGGATGGGGAGCAAGACCCCAAGATCTCGCAAACACCTACGCCACAGTGATAGCTGTCAGAGGCATTGAGTAGCGCAGGGATCGTTTCTTTCGGGGAGCGGGGGAGGCGGCTCGACGAGCTGGGAAACCAGCTCCAAAGCTTTCTCGAACGATGGATAGCCGCTCTGCGCAACGTCCAGCCCGGCATAGGCCTGGCGATATTCTTCGGCCTTGACCGCGTTGCGCTCATCCAGCAGGTAGGGTTCCTGGTAGATTTTGTATAGCAGCGCTACGGCGTGCGGGTGGCCCTTGGCGCTGGCCTGTTCGAGCAGGCGCAGGACCTGTTCCGGTTGTGGGCCCTGGCGGATCAACAGCAGCGCCTGGTAGAACTCGGTCTCGCCTCGTTCATCAAGGCGAGCGCTACGCTCGAGCAGCGCATCGGCGAGTTCATAGCCGTTTTCGTCGCCGATGGAAATGAGGATCTTGGCCTGCAGCAAATCGTTCTGATAGAGCAGCCGCTCCGCGCGGCAACTGCCGTCGCTGCCATCTTGGTCACATGGCTGAGAGGCGCAGCCGCCCAGCACAACGAGCAGTCCGATCACCAGTGCGTTCTTCATTGCTGCCTTGTTCTCTCTATTATTTAGTGTGTCAGCGCGTGTTCTGACCCGCGTATGGCATAACTGTTCAGCCTGTTTTACTGCGCAGTGGCAATGGGCTGCAGTCCGTAATGAAACAGGAGGATCTGCCACTCGGGGTTCTCTGGCAAGTTCTCCACGAATCGGGCGAGATACTGGGTGGCAGCTTGACCAAGCGCATCGGCGACCCACAGATGCCGAGTGAACTGGTACAGCGGCGTATTCGAGACGTACAAATCCTGGAGCTTTTTCTCTTTCCGGTAGTAGAGCAGGGTAGAGCGGGGGATCAGCAAAGTGCCGATGCGACCTGACAGCAGCTTCTCGATGTTTTGCAGGTCGCCTTGGGCGTTCTGGCGCTTGATTGCACCGCTGGCGATATCCGCTTCGAGCCCTTCGTATCGGTGCCCGAGCACGCCTCCCAAGACAAGGTTGTGTAGCGATTCGGGGTTTTCATACTCGAAGGGGGCATCGGGCAGCGAAACAAAGTCCTGTTGATCGATCAGTAGCGGCCCCGACCATTTGCCGTTGGCTGCTTGCTCGGCAGTGAAGAAGTTCGGAGTGGCCCAGAGCAAAACGCCAGGCCGCTCTCGTGCTAACCGTATATCGACGCGCTTGCGCGGCAATTTGACCAGCTCGAAGCGAAAACGCTGGTTGTTAGCGGCGTCGTTGTTGAGCAGGTCGACGAAGGCACGCGAAAGACCCTCGCCGTCTTCGAGAATGAATGGTGGTGAAAAATGATACGTCCACACCTCGACTCGTTGTTGAGCCCCGCAGATCGAGGGCAACAGAACGAACGTCAGCAACAGGACGAATCTGTGCATGGTGATCCTGTATCTCGGAATGGCGAAATGCAGCAATCAGGGCCTGGCGCGACGGCCGGCGGCTGATTTTGTATCCCGTTTCATTGGCACCAGCATAGTCCAGCGATCGCCAGGTGCGAGCCGTCAGGGGTTATGCAAGAGACGTCGCCAAGCTAGAAGCGTTCATGCTCGCCGAGAAAGCGCCACTCTCCGACCGGCAGCTTAGCCATCGACAGGCGGCCGATCCGTATCCGCTTGCAGTTGAGCATCTCCAAGCCGATGGCTTCGCAGAGCTGACGTAGATCGCCGGCCTGCGGATTCTTAAGCACGACGCGCAGGCGGGTCTCGTTCTGCCAACTGGCCTTCGCCTTGGGCAGAACCCTGCCACGATGGCCGATCCCTTTGCCCAGCAACGCCAGGCCGCCTTCCTCCGGTTCGCCAGCGACTTCGACGATGTATTCCTGCTCTAGCATGTCGCGTGGATCGGCCAGTTTGCGGATCACCTCGCGTTGCTGGCTGAATATCACCAGCCCGCTGATGTCCTGCTCCAGCGGCAGCAGGGCGGTTTGGCGTGCGTAATGGCGTTCGCGGGGTGCCTGGCGAGAGCTGTCGCCGCTCCAATGGCCGGCCTCAGCAAGTTGCTTCAGCACGTCAGCAGGTTCTGCAGCGGTGGGCTGGCCGGCGGGTTTGTGCAACAGCAGCGTGACCGGCGGCTGTTCAGTCGCGGTGGCGCCGGGCAGCAGTTCAATGTGCTGCTCGCCGACCTTGAAATAGGGCGCTTCGATGATATGCCCGTCGACGCTGACCCAGCCTCCCTCGATATACAGTTCGGCCTCGCGCCGGGAACAGCCGATCTGCTCGGCGAGGCGTTTGGACAAGCGTATCGGGTCGGTCATGGCAGGCTCGGGTGCTTCGGAAGGAGAAACCTGGCGAGCCACTGCAAACGGCTAAAAGCAGTGGGGACTCGCTTACTAGGTTAGGTGTTGCGGAGATTACTTCTTGCTGATGGTGATCTGGCGCGAAGGGCCTTGGGTCTGGCCGCTGACCCCGTTAGGGATCTTTTGAACTTCGCCGCCGGCCTTGAGAAAGGCTGCCATCTGGTTGGCTAGCGACTCGCTGGTTTCACTGGCGGGTTCGGGTTTGCGCTTGGCGGTGGTGGTCTTGGAGGCCATCGTCATCTGGTTCCTTTGGTCAGTCGAACCGGACATTATACAGATCTGGCTAATTTTTGTTCGATTTTTCGCCGGCCTTGAATACTGCGTGCGTTCCTGCTTTGCGCCTGTTCACCCGGCTCGTTGCCATTGCCGTTGCCTGGGACTCAAAAGATGGGCAGCGGGTGCGGTAGC
Source organism: Pseudomonas sp. 10B238 (assembly GCF_000970615.1). Taxonomy (NCBI): domain Bacteria; kingdom Pseudomonadati; phylum Pseudomonadota; class Gammaproteobacteria; order Pseudomonadales; family Pseudomonadaceae; genus Pseudomonas; species Pseudomonas sp. 10B238. The sequence continues at coordinate 403,281 of NZ_KQ033929.1, read as the reverse complement.
AGGCGTAGGCCGTCAATGGAACGCGTCTGCGATTTTTCACCTAAACGGGGGAGCATTCTCGCCCACTGCCGGTCCACTCAATATCGGGTCTGGCGAAGCGATCGTCTGCCCCGGCACGAATACAGGCAGGGGACGCTCGCGGCAAAGTTATTTGTTTCGTCATCTCCAGCCCCGGACAAAATGGAAAAGGAGCGGAGAGTGGCGGTCGTCATTAGTGCAATCCTGTGCATCATCCTGGGCCTGGCGCTTGCTGTCGGGGGTTGGAAAGTTATCGCGCTCGGCGGTACTTGGTATTTCGCAATCCTCGCAGTCGGCTTTCTGCTCACGGGCGCTTTGCTGTTAGCTCGGCGCCGTGCGGCGCTTTGGGTCTACGCGCTGGTAATGCTTGGCGCGCTGGGCTGGGCAATTTACGAGGTCGGCTTCGACTGGTGGCAACTGGCACCGCGCGCCAGCATTATTGGCCCGCTTGGGCTGTGGTTCCTGACGCCCTGGATTGCCCAGCGACTGGGTTGGCAACACTTCGGTGCGCGCGCCTGGGGCGGTAGCGCAATCCCGCTGATGATCGCCGTGGCGCTATGGGGCGCGACGGCTCTGCACGCGTTGACCTCCGACAGCAGTGACATCAAAGGCATGCTGCCGCCGCCTTTGGCTGCTGCCCCAGCGGCCGAGGTGAATACCGCTGATAACGTGCCGGCCAGCGATTGGCATGCGTACGGTCGCACCCAGCACGGCATGCGCTACTCACCGCTCGCGCAAATTACGCCAAGCAACGTCGAGCGGCTGGAAAAGGTCTGGCATTACCACACCGGCGATATGCGACGTCCAAGCGATCCCAACGAGACTACCTACGAAGTCACGCCGCTGAAGATCGATGACAGCCTCTTCATCTGCACGCCGCACAACTTCGTGATCGCGTTGGATGCCGAGACCGGGGAAGAGCGCTGGCGCTTCGATCCGGAGGTTCCGGATTCGACCAATCGGCAGCATCTGACGTGTCGCGGTCTGTCCTATCACACCAGCGAGACCCCCGTGGAGGGACAGGCCTGTCAGCAGCGCCTGTTCATGCCCACAGCGGATGCGCGACTGATCGCATTGGACCCGGAGACCGGCAAGGTCTGCGAATCATTTGGCGAAAACGGCGCGGTGAATTTGTGGAAAAACATGCCGAACGTCACGGAAGGCTTCTACTATTCCACCTCGCCACCGGTTGTGGCTAATGATCTGGTCATTGTCGGCGGGGCGGTCAACGACAACGTCTCGACCACCGAGCCATCTGGCGTCATCCGGGCGTATGACGCAATCACTGGCGAACTGAAGTGGAACTGGGACCCGGGCAATCCGGAGCAGACCGCACCCATCGCGCCGGGCGAAACCTACAGCGAGAGCACGCCGAACAGCTGGAGCATCTCCAGCGCTGACGAGGAGCTGGGGCTGGTGTTCGTGCCGATGGGCAATCAGGTGCCGGATCAGTGGGGCGGCAACCGCAGCGAGAACAGTGAGCGCTTCTCGTCTTCCATCGTCGCGCTGGATCTGGAAACAGGGCAGCTGCGCTGGGTGTTTCAGACGGTGCACCATGATCTCTGGGACATGGATGTGCCGGCGCAGCCAAGTCTTGTCGACATCCAGACCGAGTCGGGCATGGTCCCCGCACTCGTTCAGCCGACCAAACAGGGCGACATCTATGTACTGGATCGCCGCACGGGCGAGCCAGTGTTGCCGGTGCGCGAGGTGCCCGCTCCGCAAGGTGCCGCGAAGGGCGATTATGCCGCAGCTACCCAACCTGTGTCGGCACTGTCGTACGAGCCGCCGAAGCTGCAGGATTCCGATTTGTGGGGCGCGACCTTCATTGATCAGATGATGTGTCACATCCAGTTCAATTCGTTGCGTTACGAAGGGCGTTACACGCCGCCTTCGACCCAGGGTTCGCTGGTCTACCCTGGCAATTTTGGAGTGTTCAACTGGGGTGGGGTAGCTGTCGATCCGGTCCGGCAGATGGTGTTCAGCGCTCCGTCCTATCTGGCTTTCACCTCAACGTTGATTCCGCGCGAGAACGACGAGAAGGCTTACGTCTCCGACAGCGAACCGCACCTGAACGAAAACTTCGGCGCGCCGTTTGCGGTGGACCTGAAGCCGTTCGTGTCGCCGATTGGTCTGCCTTGCACTGCGCCGCCATGGGGTTACGTAGCGGGCGCCGACCTGCGCACGGGTAAAACCCATTGGCTGCGCAAGAACGGTACGGTGCGTGACCGGGCACCGGTGCCGCTGCCATTCGAAATGGGTGTGCCGAGCCTGGGCGGGCCGGTCATCACTGCGGGCGGGGTGGCGTTCCTCTCCAGTACGCTGGATTACTACGTGCGCGCCTATGACGTTACCACCGGCAAGCAGCTTTGGCGGGCACGGTTGCCAGCGGGCGGCCAGGCGACGCCAATGACCTATCAGAGCCGTTCGGGGCGCCAGATGGTCGTGGTCGTTGCCGGCGGTCACGGGTCGCTCGGCACCAAGGCCGGGGATTCGGTCATTGCCTACGCACTGCCGCGATAACGGCGTTGCCGCGTGCGCGCCGCAGCGGTGCGCACGCGGCAAGCGGGTGGCCTGCTAGAATCGCCGCCTTCGTCCCAGAGGAATCGCTACATGGCCGCAATCGGGCGCTTCAACAGCCTGCAAATCGTCAAGCACACCGGTTTCGGCCTTTATCTGGATGGCGGTCCGGATGGCGAAATCCTGCTGCCCAACCGCTACATTCCGAAAAACACGCCGACGGAGGTCGATGACTGGCTGAACGTCTTCATTTACCTCGACAGTGAAGACAAGCTCATCGCGACCACCGAGAAACCCAAGGTGCAAGTCGGCGAATTCGCAAGTCTCAAAGTCGCCGAGATCAACCGGATCGGGCTGTTTCTCGACTGGGGGCTGCCCAAGGATCTGCTGCTGCCTCACTCTGAAGAAAAGCGGCCGCTCAACGAGGGCGATTATTGTGTCGTTCACGTCTACCTCGACAAGCACACCCGTCGCATCACCGCCACCGCACGGTTGGACCGTTACCTGGACAAGACGCCCGCGCGCTACAAGGTTGGCGAAGCCGTTGACCTGTTGGTGGTGGAGCCCACCGACCTCGGGCACAAGGCGATCATCAACGGCAAACACTGGGGCCTGATCCACAAGAACGAGGCCTTCAAGTTCCTGCGTGGCGGCATCCGCGAGAAGGGCTACATCAAGGAAGTTCGCGCGGACGGCAAGATCAGCCTGAGCCTTCAGCCGGTGGGCAGCGAGGCGGCTGATGCATTGCAGGCGCTGATTCTGCAGAAGCTGCAGGAAAACCAGGGCAGCCTGCCCGTCAGCGACAAGACCGCCGCAGACGAAATCGCACGCCTGTTCGGGGTCAGCAAGGGCAACTTCAAGAAAGCCATCGGCGGCCTGTACAAGCAGGGGCGCATCGTTATCCATCCTGATCGTATCGAGCTCGCCTGAGCAGGCCGGGCGATCCCGTCGCCCGCCCTTGGCATCGCTGCAGTTAGCAGTATGTCTATTCGACGCCGGATGGCGGGTCGACGCATCGGCTCGCTGCCCCTGGCGAGAAGGGTTGTAGCGTCTCGTCCATCTGATCGAGGTCGTTGCAATCCTGTCTCATCCCATCAAGCGGCAGCTGCCGACCGCTGATCCTCGGCTGGTCTTATTCAGGCTCACGACACGGAACTCGCTGCCCTCACGCCGGGTCCAGAGTGGGACCCTGATGTTTCTAGGCGTCTCGGAGTCTAGCGGGAAGGCCGCTCTGGATGCTGACAGGGATGTGTTTGTCTTGCAGGTTCAGAGCTTAACCATCTGTTCTGCTCTGGGTGCCTGTTTGTTCGTCTGGGCCCATCAGCGCTGACCCGCGCCGCACGCACGACGATGCCGCGCTAATAACAAGACCTAAGCCAACGTTACGTTTCGCCATCGCTCGATCCAGTGATCGACTGCTGAGCGCGGCTTGCTTGTGGGCGAGTGGTCACCGGATGTTCCGTTACAGGCGCCGTGCCTGGGGCGGTAGCGTGTTTGAAATGGATGTATCGGGCTGCTGCTAGAGAAAAACGGTTGACGATCGAAAAAGAGGCCCGCTGATCGAATGTGCAACTGTCGGGGATATTTGCGGTCTGTTGCGTGTCTATGCCTCCTCACAGCAGCCAGGCGACGCGGCCAGAGGGCGGGTATGTACAACAATTTATCTCCGAGAAGGGATTCCATATGAGGAAGATCACGCTTCCATGCTTAACGCTGCTGTGCCTTGCAGCTACCCAGAGTTGGGCGCAGAGCGAGCGAGAGCCCCGTTACATTCAGCTGGGTGGGTTCGAATTCACCCCGACGCTGGTGGTGCGAGAAAGTTATGACGACAACTATCGCGGCCTGTCGGACAACGAACAGGCGTCCTGGGTCACCGGCATTAATCCAACGTTCGTGCTGGGGACAGGTAATCGCAACAGCGAATACGAACTCGAATACTCGCTCAACAGCGACATCTTCCATTCGGATTCCGAAGCCAGCAACACCGACCACCATTTGCGGCTCAGAAGCGCCATGGAATTCACCTCCCGGCATCGCCTGACCTGGGGACTTGCCTATCACCGTGTGGAAGAGACCGCCGACACGGAGGTCAACACCGAGAACGACAAGTACAGCACTGCCGTTGCCCAGGCAGCTTATCGTTTCGGTGCCCGCACTGCTCGCAACCAGCTGGAGTTCGGCACGCACTACGAGCAGCGTCGTTACCACAACAGCGGCAACATCAATGCGTCGGAAGAACGTGACAGCCTGATGTTCAACTCCATCTGGTTCCATCGGCTGGGTTCCAAGACCCGCTCGCTGGTTGAAGTTCGCCATACCGACCACGACTACAAGCTCTCAAGCGCGTTGCGCGACAGCACCAACGTGGCATTGCTTGGCGGTGCTACCTGGGACGCGACCTCGAAGACCTCCGGCACGTTCAAGCTGGGTGCCGAGCGCAAGGACTTCGACAGCGATCAGCGTGAAGACTTCACCAGCCCCATGTGGGAAGTCGGTGTCACCTACAAGCCGCGTAGCTATTCGGCGTTCACCATTAATTCTCGCCGCGCCTTCGACGAAGGCGATAACGGGGCCAGCACCATCAACGACTGGACCACTATCGCCTCTTGGGATCACGAGTGGACGTCGCGGATCTCGAGCGAGCTGCTCTACCGCTTCTCGGATCGCGAGTACGAAGGGATTAACCGGGACGACGAACGCACGGGCTATGGCGCCGGTGTTACCTGGTCTCCGGATCGCTGGGTCGACGTGACCCTTTCCTACCTCAGGACGGAAAACGACTCCAGCCTGAGCTCGGAAACCTACGACCGTAACGTTTACCTGCTGAGTTTCGACCTGAGCCTCTGAGCCCAGGTAGGACGTTAACCCGTGCCTAAGGAGGAGCCGCCGATGCGCATCCCGAACATGTTCAAACTCTTTTCACTGCTGCTGATGCTGGCGTTCAGCGCCGGCGCCGCCGCTGCGCAATACCAGTTGGGCTCGGGCGATGTCATTCGCATCAATGTGCATGGCGAACCGGACCTGACCTTCGAAGAGCTACGTCTGACCGACGCCGGCACGTTCACCTTCCCCTTCATCGGCGAGGTAGATGCCAATGGCAAAACACCGGGCGAAGTTCGCAATCTACTGGTCGAGAAGCTGAAGGATGGCTATCTGGTTGACCCCCGGGTGTCGGTATCGGTTGCCAACTATCGCGAGTTCTACATCGCGGGTGAGGTAAAGCTTCCAGGCGGTTATCCATTCCAGCCCGGCCTGACACTCGACCGCGCCATCGCGTTGGCGGGCGGTCTGACCGAGCGTGCCTCGACCAAACGCATGACTATCGTGCGCGGCTCGCAAGGCAGCCGCGAGGAGGAGAAAGCCACCATGAATACCCTGGTTCGCCCTGGCGACACGATCAACATCGATGAAGGATTCTTCTGATGAACAGCCCAGTTCGCCCGGATCGACCATGGCAGCGCCCCGCTGGGCCTGCGGCTGATAGCGACTTCATAGATCTGAAAAAGATCTGGCATGCAATCTGGTCGCGCAAGTGGGGAATCGTCCTGCTCGTTGCGGTCGTTGCGGTATTAACGCTGTTCCTGCTGTCGCGCATGACGCCGATCTACAAGGCTGTCGCTACAGTGCTCATCGAGTCCAAGGGGACACCAGTTCTGTCGTTCCAGCCGGCAGCCGATACCCCCGTCGAGCTCAGCGAGTATCTGCAGACGCAGCTCAGCCTGATGCAAAGCCGGGGCGTTGCCGAGCGTGTCGTGCGCGACCTGAATCTGACCGAGCACCCCGAGTTCGATCTGCGTCAGCAGCCGGGCCCGCTGGTTGATATTGGTGGTCTCATCGATACGCTGACGGGCGAAGAACCCGAGCCGATCACTGAAGCGGAGGTCATGGATTACGCCACGCAGAAGTTCATGGAGCGCACTTCGGTCTGGGTTGAAGGCAAAAGCCAGCTGGTCTACCTCGCAGTGTCCATGGCCGACAACCTGACTGCGGCACAGGCCACTAACCAGTTGGCGCAGGCCTATATCGAAGCGCAGCTGGAAGCCAAGGTCGACATGTCGATGACGGCGGCCAGCTGGATGAATGAGCGCCTGGTTTCCCTGCGTGAGAACTTGCAAGCCTCGGAAGATCGCCTGCAGGCATATCTCGACGCGGAAGGGCTGGTCGACCTCAATGGCGTCGGCACCATCAGCGCCAACGAGCTGTCGCTCACCGGTGATCGTATGATCGATGCACGTCGCCAGCGTGCCGAGGCCGAAAGCCAGTACCGCCAGGTCCAGTCCATGCGCAGCCAAGGCTGGGAGCGTCTGGCCAGCGTACCGGCTGTTCTGGGTCATCCGTTGATCCAGCAGTTCAAGGCTGACCAGGCCCATGCCCGTTCGCGCGTCGAAGATCTTTCGCGTCGCTACGGCAATCGTCACCCGGCGATGGTTTCGGCTCGGTCGGATTTGAACGCCGCTACTGCCAGCTTGAAGCAGCAGGTCGAGCAAGTCGTCGCCAGCATCGAGCGCAACTATCAGTTGGCCGTCGCCAACGAAAGCTCGTTGAAGGCGTCTTTCGACGAGAACAAGGACCGAATCCAGGACATCTCCCGCAAAGAGTTCAAAGTGCGTGATCTTCAGCGTGAGGTCGAAAGCGACCGAGCGCTCTACGACACCTTCATGACTCGCCTGCAGGAAACCACCGCGACCTCCGATCTGAGTTCGACCAATGCTCGCGTGGTCGATGCGGCCATCCCGCCAACCGAACCCAGCGCGCCGAACAAGAAGCTAATTCTGGTGGTGGCGTTGTTCCTGGCGCTGGTGCTGGGTATTGCTCAGGCGATCATCCGCGAAATTCTCGACAACACCTTCAAGAGCTCCGAAGAGGTCGAGTCCAAGCTGGGTCTGCCTGTCATGGGTATCGTCCCGCAGGTGCCGCGCAAGTTGCGTAAGGAAGTCAGCCATCTGTTCGAGCGTAGCGGCGACAAGCGTTTCTGCGAAGCGGTACGGACCATCCGGACCAACTTGCTGTTGACCGAGGCCAGCCAGCCTCGTCAGGTCCTGGTCATCACCTCGACCGCGCCGGGGGAAGGTAAGAGTTCGGTCTCTGCCAACCTCGCGTTTGCCATGGGGCAGTTGCATCGTGTCCTGCTGATCGACGCCGACCTGCGCCGCGCAACCCTCGACAAAGCGTTCGATTTCAAGCCGGGCACGCCTGGCCTGGTCAACCTGATCGGTGGCAATGCCAAGCTCGAAGATTGCATCCATACGGTCGGCAATGTGGACATGATCGCCGCCGGTGCGGTGCCATCCAATCCGCTGGAACTGCTGTCTTCGCCGCGCTTCGCCAAACTGCTTGAAGTGGTCAAAGGCCGTTACGACCGCATCATCATCGATTCGCCGCCGAGCCAGGCGGTCAGCGATGCCGCGGTTCTGTCGACGCTCGCCGACGCGGTGATCTACGTCGTCAAGTCCGACAGCACGCTGATACCTCACGTGCAGAAAGGCGTGAGCCAGCTGCAGAACAGCAACGCGCCGGTCACTGGCGTGGTGCTCAACCACGTCGATATCGAGAAAGCCAAGAAGAACGGTCAGTTCCGTGGCTACTACGACCATTACGGATACAGCGAGCCACAAACGGTGTGATCCGGCTCGTTTAATCCTTTACCGGGGCGTGTCCAGCCATGCAATTGGCCCGCCCCGGATTGACTGTCTGCCCAAGCAAGAAAATTGCGCCAACGGCCACCAAAAAGGGTCGCGCCGAGGCACGCCTGTATCAATGTCTGAATCGAGGATCCTGCTATGAATATCACCGTCGTTGGAAGCGGCTACGTCGGGTTGGTTACCGGAGCCTGTATCGCGGAGATGGGTAACACGGTCTACTGCGTCGACGTCGACAAGACCAAGATCGATAACCTGAAGCAGGGCATTCTGCCGATCTACGAGCCGGGCCTCGAAGAGATCGTCACCGAAAACCATCAGTCTGGCCGTTTGCATTTCACCACCTCGCTGTCCGAGGCGGTCGAGCAATCCGAGGTGTTCTTCATTGCGGTAGGCACTCCGCCGGGCGAGGATGGTTCCGCCGATTTGCGCTACGTGCTGGAAGTCGCCAAGCAGATTGGTGACATGTTGACTGGCCCGGCGATCGTGGTGAACAAATCGACCGTCCCGGTGGGCACGGCGGACCTGGTGCGTGCAGCGATCACCGAGCGGCTTGAGGCGCGTGGCGTCGAGATCGAATTTTCAGTCGTCTCGAATCCTGAGTTCCTCAAGGAAGGTGCCGCGGTCAATGACTTCATGCACCCGGACCGCATCGTTATCGGTGCTGACAACGAGCACGCTCGCCAGGTTATGAGCGCGCTCTATGCACCCTTTATCCGCAATCGTCCGCGCACCATGTTCATGGGGATTCGCGACGCGGAGATGACCAAATACGCCGCTAACGCAATGCTCGCCACCAAGATCTCCTTCATGAACGAGATCGCCAGCCTGTGCGAGCGTCTCGACGTGGACGTCGAGAACGTGCGCCTGGGCATCGGCTCGGATGAGCGCATCGGCTACCACTTTATTTATGCCGGCTGCGGCTATGGCGGCTCCTGCTTCCCGAAAGACGTCAAGGCGCTGATCAACATTGCCCATCAGAACGACTTCGAGCCCAAGCTGCTGCAGGCGGTTGAATCGCGCAACGACCAGCAGAAACATTCGCTGTTCAACAAGCTGTCCAGCCACTTCAAAGGCGACCTGAGCGGCCGCACCATCGCGGTCTGGGGACTGGCGTTCAAACCTGGTACCGACGACATGCGCGAGGCGCCAAGCGTCGTACTGATCAACAGCCTGATCAATGCCGGCGCCAAGGTCCGCGCGTTCGACCCGGTCGCCCGCGAAACGGCCCGTCGCGAATTCCCCGAGAGCTGGTTCACCGACGGCCTTTTGCAGATCGTCGAAGGCCAATACGAAGCGGCCATCGATGCTGACGCGCTGTGCCTGGTCACCGAATGGAAGCCGTTCCGCCGCCCCGATTTCCGTGCGCTCAAGAAGCTGTTGAAGACGCCGCTGATCATCGACGGGCGTAACCAGTACGACCGCGAGCAGGTCAAGCGTGAAGGCTTCAGCTATTACGGCATTGGCCGTCAGCCGGTTCACGCCTGAGCGAGGGGCTGCGAGTGAGCGCCATCGATCAGTCCAGCATGCGGCGCGGTTCGTCTCCGGTGAGAGAACGTCTGGCCGCACTGCTGCACACGAGCATGCGCAGCAAGCTGCTGCGCAATATCTTGACCGTGGTGACCGGCACTGCCGGTGCGCAGGCGATCACCCTGGCCTTCATGCCGGTGATCACGCGCATTTACGGTCCGGAAGCGTACGGGGTTCTCGGCACCTTTCTCAGCGTCACGATGATGTTGATCCCGGTCGCTGCGCTTACCTATCCCATCGCGATCGTGCTGCCCAAGCGCGATGGCGATGCGCGGGGGTTGGTGCGATTGGCGCTGGCGATAGCTTTGTCGCTGGCGACGGTGGTTGCGCTGGCGTTGCAGTTCTTTGGCGATCAGCTTGCTCGGACACTCGAGATCGAGATCATCCAGCCGTACCTGATGCTCATCCCGTTCGTGATGTTCTGTGGCGCTGCGCTCGAGATCTGTCAGCAGTGGCTTTTTCGCACCCAGCGGTTCCGTATCACGGCGAGCGTGGCGGTGGGGCACTCGTTGCTGTTCAATTCGATGCGGACCGTGGCTGGTCTGGTGCAGTCGTCTGCGCTGGTGCTGGTCTGCACCACTGCTCTGCAACAAGCGCTGCACGCAGCGATGTTGGGGCTGGCGATGCTGCGGGCCAAGCCTCATACGGACAATCATGCAGATGAAGTCGAGCAGGGCGGCCCCGGCATGCTCGAACTGGCTCGCAGGCACAGCGATTTCCCCCGGTTTCGCGCGCCGGTGATGTTGATCAATGCCGTGTCGCAGCATTTGCCGACGTTGGTGCTCGCCGCCTACTTCGGTCCGGCGGCTGCCGGTTTCTTCGCCCTGTGCAAGCAGGCGCTGACGATGCCGACCAACTTGATTGGCAAATCAGTGGCCGACGTCTATTACCCACGCATCAGCCGCGCCATCCATGACCGCGAGCCGGTCGCGGCGATGCTGCTGAAGGCGACCGCCGCACTGGGGCTGGTCGGCTTGGTGCCGTTTTCCCTGGTGGCCGTGTTCGGCCCATGGCTGTTTGCACTGGTATTCGGTGAACAGTGGCATGTGGCCGGCGAATACGCCCGCTGGCTGGCCCTGGCCGAGTACGTGATCTTCGTCTCGCGCCCTTGCGTGGTCGCGGTTCCGGCACTGTCGCTGCAAGCCCGTTTCCTGCTGTTCGAGATCTTCAGCACCAGCTTGCGTGTGCTCTCGCTGTTTGGCGGTGCGCTGTTGATCGGCACCGCGCTGGCCACCGTTCAGGCCTTCGCCGTTGCCAGCATCGTCATCTATTCGTCGCTGATGGTGATCGTGTTGATTGCGTCGCGCAGGTGGTATGCGGCTCAGCAGAACGCGCAGCATCCAGAAGAGAGTTTCGATTGATATGAAAGTAATACATTTGGTCGCTGGCGAATTGACCGGTGGCGCCGCGCGTGGTGCGTACTGGCTGCATCAGGGATTGCGATCGCTGGGTGTGGATTCCCTCGTCTACACCAATAGTCAGGAAACCCACGGCGACACCTCTGTGGTATCCGTCAGCCGCAGCAAAAAAGACAAAATCATCAGCATCGCCAGAAGCCAGGCCGATCAAGCGTTCGCCAGCGTCTATCGCAAGCGCCAGTCGGGCATGTTCAGCGCAGGCGTCATGGGCGCCGATTTCACTGACAGCGCCGAGTGTCGCGAGGCCGACGTAGTGCATTTGCACTGGGTCAATGGTGGCTTCGTCGACATGAAGCATCTCGCCAAACTGCGTAAGCCGATTGTCTGGACCATGCGTGACATGTGGCCAATGACCGGCGGCTGCCATTACGCCATGGGCTGCGAAAAATTCACCACGGGTTGCGGCAGTTGCGATCAGCTGGGTAGCCAATCCGACAGAGACCTGTCGCGCTTCGTACTCAACCGCAAGCGCAAGTACCTGCCCGAATCGATGAAGATGATTGGCATCAGCGACTGGGTGTCCGAACAGGCCAGGCAGAGCCTGCTGTTCCGCGACTTCGACGTTCGCACCATCCACAACAATGTGGATGCCAGCGAATTCTTCCCGCTGGACAAGGCCCTTGCCCGGCAATTGCTGGGACTGACCACCGAGAAAAAGATCATCCTCACCGGCTGCACCAGCGCCAAAGACACCTACAAAGGCTTCGGCAAGTATCTGGAGATGCTTACGCACCTGGATCCAGCCAAGTACCACCTGTGTTTTTTTGGCAAGTTGGACCAGTCCATCGCCGACGCCTTGGGCTTCGACTACACCTCGTTCGGCTACCTGCACGACAGCATCTCGCTGCGCCTGCTGTATTCGGCGGCGGATGTGTTCATCGCTCCGAGCCTGATGGAAGCGTTCGGCAAAACCTTGGCCGAAGCCATGGGCTGCGGTACGCCCGTGGTGTGCTTCGACGCCACCGGTCCCAAAGACATCGTGACCCACAAGCAAGATGGCTATAAGGCCGCGCCCTTCGATGCCCAGGGTTTAGCCGAGGGAGTCGAGTGGGTCACCGGCGAGGCGGACTATCAGCAGCTCGTGCTCAATGCGCGGGACAAGATCACCAGCACCTTCGACAGTCCTGTAATTGCCCGCCAATACCAGGCGCTGTACCAGGAAATGCTCGCATGAACGGTCCGTTCGTCCGCGCCGGGCAGGGCGGTAACGCCCCGTTAACGTCAACGGCCAACTATCGACTCAATCAGCTGCAAGGCGAGGCAGAGCGCTTGGTCGCCTCTGCGCTGTCTGCCCAGCATCAACTCAATACCCCTCTCGTCATCTGGAACCTACAGGTACTCTGAAATGGAAAAGAAACGCGCGCTGATCACCGGAATTACTGGCCAGGACGGTTCCTATCTCGCTGAGTTTCTGCTGGAAAAGGGCTACGAGGTACACGGCATCAAACGCCGTGCGTCGTCGTTCAATACGCAGCGGGTCGACCACATCTATCAGGACCGTCACGTTGAAGACCAGAACTTCGTGCTGCACTACGGCGACCTGACCGATTCGTCGAACCTGACCCGCATCATCCAGGAGGTCCAGCCGGACGAGGTCTACAACCTCGGCGCTCAATCCCACGTCGCGGTCAGCTTCGAGTCGCCTGAATACACTGCCGATGTCGATGGTATGGGCGCCTTGCGCATCCTTGAAGCTATTCGTCTGCTGGGCCTGGAAAAGAAGACACGCTTCTACCAGGCCTCGACTTCCGAACTCTATGGCCTGGTCCAGGAGATCCCGCAGAAGGAAACCACGCCGTTCTACCCGCGTTCTCCTTATGCGGTGGCCAAGCTCTATGCCTACTGGATCACCGTGAACTACCGCGAAGCCTACGGTATGTACGCCTGCAACGGGATTCTCTTCAACCACGAGTCGCCACGCCGTGGCGAGACCTTCGTGACGCGCAAGATCACCCGGGGCCTGGCGAACATCGCCCAGGGGCTCGAGACGTGCTTGCACATGGGCAACCTCGATGCGCTACGCGATTGGGGACATGCCAAAGACTACGTGCGCATGCAGTGGATGATGCTGCAGCAGGATCAGGCCGAAGACTTCGTCATCGCTACTGGTGTGCAGTACTCGGTGCGTGAGTTCATCAAGTGGTCGGCTGCCGAGCTGGGCGTTGAGTTGCGCTTCGAGGGGAGCGGCATCGAAGAACGCGCCATCGTTGCCGGTATCGAAGGGGACAAGGCGCCGGCACTGAAGGTCGGTGACGTCGTTGTCCGTATCGATCCGCGCTACTTCCGTCCCGCGGAAGTGGAAACCCTGCTCGGCGATCCGAGCAATGCCAAGAACAAGCTGGGCTGGACGCCTGAGATCAGCGTGCAGGAAATGTGCGCCGAAATGGTTCGTGAGGACCTCAAGGTCGCCCAGCGCCATGCCCTGCTCAAAGAGCACGGTTTCGAAATTCCAGTGAGTGTGGAGAACTGAATATGAATCGTGACGCACGTATTTTCGTTGCGGGACATCGTGGCATGGTGGGTTCTGCGATCGTCCGCCGCTTGCAAGCGCTGGGATACACCAACCTCATCACGCGCGGTCGTGAAGAGCTGGATCTGGTCGATCAGGCGGCGGTCAATGCCTTCTTTGCTGAAAACAAAATCGATCAGGTGTACATGGCCTCGGCCAAGGTCGGCGGTATCCATGCCAACAACACCTATCCGGCCGAGTTCATCTACCAGAACCTGATGGTCGAGGCGAACATCATCCACGCGGCGCACGTCAACGATGTGAACAAGCTGTTGTTCCTCGGCTCGTCCTGCATCTATCCAAAGCATGCCGAGCAGCCGATGAAAGAAGAGGCGCTGGTGACCGGCGTGCTGGAACCGACGAATGAGCCTTACGCGGTTGCGAAAATCGCCGGCATCAAGCTCTGTGAAAGCTACAACCGCCAGTATGGGCGGGACTATCGCAGCGTCATGCCGACCAATCTCTACGGTCCCAACGACAACTTCCATCCGGAAAACAGCCACGTGGTGCCAGCGCTGCTCAAGCGTTTTCACGAAGCGACCCAGCGTGGCGACAACGAAGTGGTGATCTGGGGCAGTGGCAAGCCTCAGCGTGAATTTCTCCACGTCGACGACATGGCCGCCGCCAGCGTGCACGTGATGGAACTGGACGACGAAACGTACCAGGCCCACACCCAGCCGATGCTTTCGCACATCAACGTCGGTACTGGCGTGGACTGCAGCATTCGCGAACTGGCGGAAACCATTGCGCGGGTCACTGAATACCAGGGTGAGTTGAAGTTCGACAGCAGCAAGCCGGATGGCACGCCGCGCAAGCTGATGGATGTCTCGCGCCTCAAGGCACTGGGCTGGCAGTCGAGCATCAGCCTGGAAGACGGTCTGCGCGACGCCTATCGCTGGTTCGTCGAAAACCAGCACCAGGCGCGTCACTGACCGAAAAGAGTAGCCGCCAGGGATGCATCTTGCGGCAGCGGACCTTTCTTCCGCTGCTGTTGTCCATCCATGGCGCACGTTTTCCTCGCCGCAGTGGGCCGCCACATCCCAGTCATCAGGATGGGCTGCTCGGTTCTATGTTTCGCCACGTCAATCGGATACTGGAGAGAGCGCTTGTTAAGGAAAGTTCTGGCGTACAAGAATCTGTTGTTCATCCTGTTACTGCTGAACTCGACCTGCTTCTTCCTGACGGATGACAAACGGGCCGGGATCGCGTACTTCCAAGAGCTGTTCCTGCTGCTTGTGGTGGCGGCAACGGCCTGTCTGTTCGTGGCGTGGAAATGGGTCTATCAGTCCAAGACGAGCCTGTGGATCATTTTCATGGGCTGCCTGTTACCGGTGATCTCGGCGGTACTCGCCAACCTGAACTTCGGTCAGCCGCTGGCGTATGGCTTGCTGGAAGAACGTCGTTTCTTCCAGTACCTGGTGTTCTTCCCGACGCTGTTCTTGTTGGTCAAGGCATCTCCCACCCAGGAAGAGCTGGCGAAGTACTTTCTGTATGTCGCACTGTTTTGCGCGACGTTGGGCTTTGCCTACTACTTCGGGATCATCCCCCAAAACCAGGTTGCCTCGTTCACCGTCGATGACTGGACGCAATATGAAGACCTGCTGCGCCCGAACCGCTTTCGTATCGGCTCGCCGTTCGTGACCGTTGCCGTGTTCATGGTGATGTACAGCATGAAGGACCGCGTCACTCTTGGGCGGCTGGCCATTCTTCTCTATTTCGTCGCCTACCTTTGGTTGGTCATGCAAACACGCCAGACCATGCTGGTCTGGGCGCTGGCCGGGGTATGGATTTTCCGCAAGCGTATCGACTCGTTAATGAAGCTGAGTGCGCTGGGTGTGATGGTTCTGGTGGTGTCGTACCTGCTGGTTCCGGAGTTTTATCATGAGCAGTTCGCACGCTTCGACGCCTTGCTGTTCGATGCGACATCCGGACCTGGGGTGCGTGACACGACTGTTTCGGTGATTCTCGACGCCATTAGCGCCAACAATTATTTCGGTATGGGCGCGCTGTCCCTGCAATGGAATGGCGGGTTCTCAAGGATCTATAACTCGCACTTCTATCTGGCCGATGTCGGAATATTCGGCGTCTATCACCGCTACGGTTTCCTAACGCCAGTCGTAGTCCTGATGTTCTATGGCGGCTTTATCTGGGTCATGCGCCAGTGTTCGGACAAGGGCAATCTTCTTGCCGCATTACAGCTTTCGTTCGTGGTGAGCATGCTGAATATTACGCTGTCCAACGCGCTGACGTTCTCGGGCGACGTGTATGGAATGGCGGCTGCGTTCTTCCTCTATTACGCCAAGTTACAGATGGCGGATGCTCCTCTCAATGCAAATCTAGAACAGGTGAATTATGGTCAATTTCAGTATCGTAACTATAAACTGGAATAATTTTGATGGCCTGAAGGAAACCTATCGGAGCCTGGCCAGCCAGACTTACCGGAACTTTCGCTGGATCGTGATTGACGGTGCGTCAAAAGATGGTAGTGGCGAGTGGCTGCGAAGCCTGGATGACAGTCAGGCAGAAATCACAATAGAGCCGGACAAAGGCATCTACGATGCAATGGAAAAAGGTCGCCAAAGAGCTGTTGAGACCCCCGGCTATACCCTGTTTCTAAACAGTGGCGATTCCTTTGCTGACCCGAATGTACTTGAGCGGATCAATGAAGAATTAACGACAGCCACCGTCGAACCAAAATTCATTTACGGCGATTTTTATCGCAAAGAAGCTAGCGGCGAGTTGAAGCGTACCGCCGCTCGGTCCATTGATCGCGCACCGCTTGGTTTGCCGGCTAGCCATCAAACGATGTACTTCGAGAACGAGCGGCTGCAGCGGTTCACGTTCCGGTTGGATTACAAGTTGTCGGCCGATTACTGCTTGCTGCTCGAATTTCTCCAAGGACTGGACCTACAGGCTGAAGTTCTTCAGTTGCCTTTCCCGCTGTGCATTTTCGATACAACCGGTGTTTCACATAAACGACGCTTCGAGGCGATTCGTGAAGACATGGATATCAGGCAGCGCTTTCTGAAGTTTTCCAAACCCAATGCGTTAGCGCTCTATGCGCTGCATTACGTGCATACGCACTCCAAGCAATTGCGCGCCTCGTTGGGGCGCTGAGCAACAGGTAACCGACCTAAGAAAAATGGACTGTCAAAAGAACAGGGTGCAGGAGAGAGTTCGATGAATTACCGAAGCCTGAATGATCTGTCGCGGCTGAGTACAGAATGTGCCGGCAAAATTCCCAACGATGTCGATCTGGTTGTCGGCATACCAAGAAGTGGGATGTTGGTCGCCAGCATCATTGCGCTGAAACAGAATCTTCCGTTGACGGATCTCTACTCATTCCTGCGCAACGACGACCTGAAGAAGGGCAGCACCCGCACCTACAAGCACGCTGAACTGGTCAAACCAATGGAGGCGAAAAAGATTCTGCTGGTCGACGACAGTATTTCCTCGGCCAAGTCGATGCGTGCCGCGGAAGAACAGGTTCGTGCGAGCTATGACGGCCAGGTGGTGACCATGGCGGTATTTGCCGAGAAACATAATCGGCACCATGTCGACTTTCATCTCGAGCTCGTCGAACAGCCTCGGGTCTTCGAATGGAACGTCATGCACCATCCTTACCTGGCGCAAGCGTGCCTGGATATCGACGGTGTGCTCTGTGTCGACCCGACCAACGAAGAGAACGATGACGGGCCGAACTACCGGGAATTTCTCAGCTGCACGCGCCCTTTATTCATTCCCTCGGTCAAGGTCGCGCACTTGGTGACCAGCCGGCTGGAGAAGTATCGCGCCGAAACGGAAGAATGGCTGGAACGCAACGGCGTGCAGTACGGAACGCTGCACATGCTGGATCTGCCCACCGCCGAAGAACGTCGGCGTTTGAACATCCATCACAAGTTCAAGGCGGAGGTATATGCCAATCAACCGCTGACACGGCTGTTCGTCGAAAGCGAAGTTAGGCAGGCCGTCGAGATCATGAAGCTCAGCCGCAAGCCGGTCTACTGCATCGAGACCAATGAGATGTACGTGCCTGGGCAGGTCTATAACCTCAAGGCCAATACGCTGCGGAAAACTCACAGTCTCAAAGCGAAACTGATTGGGAAGGCCAAGTCGATATTGAGCAGGTGGGCGCCCGTAGCGCCATCATCGAAGAGTTGAAGGCGAGGTTGGTTGTGTATCCAGGGTGCAACCAACCTGCCGTCCGCGTGAATACAGTCAGTGTTTAGGTCCGATGCGCGTGCATTCGCCCTGACCGACGTATTTGCTGAGTACATCCCACTGAGGGCGGTCTCGGCCGTCCTTGGTGGGTTCGACGGATAGTTTGTATTTGCCCCAGGAAGAGCCCGCCGCCCAGTAGGTGATCGGGATGCAGTGCTCCTGCAGATAAGCCAGCAAGTTATCCATGGCTTCGAGGTAGCGAGGTTCATCGGCGGGAATGCCGAACTCGCCGATATGGCCTTGTTTGTCGTGTTCGATCAGCCAGTCGATAAAGGGTTTGACTCGCTTGACGCCTAGCATGGTGTCGAAGTTTTTCGCCAGCGGCTCCTTGTAATGTCCGCTGCCGTGTTTATCGATGTACAGATGAGCTGAAAATATCAACTTGTCGGAGGGGTCTTTCAGTTGCAACAACGGATCATTGAATTTCGGCCAACGATAACTGCTAGACCAGAAGTTGCCCTCGATAAGCAGGGGCCGCTTCTGGTCATGTTTTCTGATGGCGTCGATACCGGCCTGAGCGGCGGCCGGCCAGTATTCATCGGCGCCATGTGGCTCGTTCATGATGTCGTAGGCATAAAGACCTTTTTCATCTTTCCAACGCTTGGCCACACGTTCGAGCAGATCGGCATACGCCGATATCGGCACGGCCTCGGTGCCGATTATCTGCTTGCGATAACGGGCATAGTTATGAATATCGAGGATGACGCGCATGTCGTATTCAGCGGCCTGTTGCAGAGTCTGGTCGATCAGTTCCGCATAGTCCTCGTCAAGTTCGGCGTTCAACGCTGGTTGCAGGCGCTCCCACATAATGGGGAAGCGGATGGTCTCGATACCCTTGGCTTTCCATTCGGCAAGGTAGCCGGGCGCAGGGAAGAAATAATTTGTTTTATATTTTCCGGGGATGACATTACCGGAAAATGCGGCTCCGCCAATATTCAATCCAATCAGATCGATATTTTCTGCGTAGCTGACGGCACTCGAGAGGGCAAGCGTGAGTCCGAGGAGTATTCCTTTTGACCGGTCCGAAGCGCTGCGTGTCCTTAACATCTCTCTACCTCATTCTGCTCTTTGGGACGATACCGCGGCTGCGGTTGCTTCGTTTGTCCGGTGACGGCAGGCATTGTTCATTTTTGACAGGCGAATCTTTCCGCCTGGCGGCGCACGACCACCAAGACTGCTGTCGGACGCCAACAACTTTTTTCACGGGTTACAGACAGAGAATCTATTTATGAAAAATCCCCTCACCAAAAGGATGGATCCTTTGATAGGGAAGCTGAAACTATTGGAAGAAGCCGATACAGGTCCTTTCATCTCTGAACTGAAAAAGCGTGACTCACCGACGATTCTTGGCTTTCTCAATCAGCACGGCTACAACATTGCGCAGCGTCAGCCGGCGGTGTTGGATAGCTTTCTGCAGGTCAACTACCTCTTGCGCGACGGGATTGGCATCAAGATGGCCTGCTCATTCAATGGGCGGGATCCGAAGGCCAACCTCAACGGGTCAGACTTCATTCCTGAGCTGATCGAGGATCTGGTAGGCGAGTCCAAAGACCGCTACGAGCTGTTTGCCATGGGCACCCGTGAACCCTGGCTCAGCGAGGGTGCGCGCAATCTGTTCGGAAACAGGCATTTCCATGCCATCGATGGCTTCAAGGAGCCTGAGGATTATCTGGCGTTCTACCAGAAGCACCACGTACCTGGTCGCTATCCAATCATCGTGCTGGCCATGGGGATGCCCAAGCAGGAGCGCGTTGCGCTGCACCTGCAGAAGGCCATGGATACCCGTGCGCTGTTGATTTGCGGCGGCGCCATTCTGGACTTTTCGGCGCAGCGTTTTCCCCGTGCCCCAATTGTTTTTCGCCGCCTGGGGTTGGAGTGGGCGTTCCGCATGCTCATCGAGCCGCGCCGGCTGTTCAAGCGTTATGCCATCGGTATACCCGTCTTCTTCTATTACCTGTCGCGTAACGCACTCTCCAGTGCTCGCCGTGTAGGCGACTGGAACGCGCTCAAGCGCGAGCCCTGAGCAATCCCCGCTGTCTGTCGTATGGCCATGGAAGGTTGCGGCAGAAAGGCGGTGATGACGGCTATCGTGGAATCACACGTAACGACATCAGCAAGCTGAACAGGTAATGCGCCGAGAGCGTGATGGCGTAAACCAGCAAAACCGAAGTAATCGGCAACTCAAGCAGGTGACCGCTGGCGAAGCAGGCGAGGGTGAGCACGGCCCGTTGTATGTTCAATGCCAACAGCAGCCGCTGCCCCTGGAAGACCGAAAGCAGATGCGAAGCGGGCGCATGCATGAATTGGAACAACAGATAAATCGCCAATAACGACGCCATCTCGCCCGCCATCGTCCATTCGGTGCCAAACGCCAACGCAAATATTCGCTCGCCGAAGAGCAGCAGTACTAGCGTCGGCGCGAGCGCGAGGGCCAGCAACCGCTTGATCACCGAATAGGTCAGCGTGCGTATTTCCGCGGGGCGCTTACGTCCAATCGTGGCGATTTCAGCGTAGTAGGCCTTGCTGGTCGAATGCCCGAGCAGATTCATCGGCAGAGCCAGCGTCATCATGGCCAGCCCGAGTTGACCCGTCGTTCGCGGGTCGTAGAGCGCCGCGGTCAGCAGCAAAGGCGCCTGGCTGGAGACGATCTGCAGCAACTGTGAAGGCAGGCGGTAGGTCGGAAAGCTTCGATAGTGCCGCATTAGCCGCCAGGCTCGTAACAGGGTGACCTGGCGCCAGTAGCGCTTCATATCCGCTTCGAACAGCCGTATTAGCCTGACTGTCCCCGCGCCAGCCCCCAACACCTGACCAGCCAGCAGCCCGACCGGCTTCAAACCCAGCAGTCCCAGCGCCACCTTGGCAATCGAACCCACAGCGCTCTGCTGCAGCTGGGTCCGTGCGATGGCCGGATAGGCGCGTCGGCGTACGGCCCAGATCAATAGCACCTCATAGAGACCCGCGCTCGTCAGTGCGACCCCTAGCATCCAGCGATACGGCATCAGCGCTTCCATCGAGACCAAGGTCAGCAAAGCGGGGCCAGCAAGCCACAACAGAATGCCCACAATTACGGTTGTCGCGGCAACGAAGACCGCGGACAGGACCATCAGCGTCATCGCAGTACCGTCCCTGCTGGGCAGCGGAACCGCGAGTTCGTAGCGCAGCGTCATCATGGGGGTAAGAATCAGCAGCAGCGCGGTAAAGACCGACAGGACAGCGAAATGCTCGGGGCTGTAGATGCGAGTGAGGAGCGGGATGGATCCGAGGCCAACAACCCGGGCCAAGCCGTTGCCGACGGCCAGAGTCGCCATGCCCTTGAATACCTTGGCGGAGGCGTTTCCGCCCAGTTGTTGCCGGGCTGCAAGCAGTTTGCCCATAAGGACGCTATGCACTTGAACTCCCTTCCCTGTGGGCGAGTCGCCTGGGCGGCACGCGTGGTCCCTACGGAGCACCATTCTTAGAGTGGGTCATGCCGCGTGATGCTTGAAGTGCATCCGGCAATAAGAAGCTGCTCCCCTGAAAAAGTTTCTGCGGCGGGTAGGCAGTTTTGTCGCACCGACGGTATCGACGCCTTCTGATCAGCGCCGAAGGTCTTTTCGCATGGGGAGCTGATAGATACGGTCGGAGCATCTGTAGCCACGCCACGTCCTGCTTGCTCTTGCAATGGCATAGGCGCTAGCTAATGCCTGGCCCGGATGTCTTAAGCGGCTGCCCTATGCCCACGTCATAAACCAACTCACCGTGGTTGAGTCTTGCTGGCGAGGTATAGGGGTGCAGTGTCAGACGTTGTTCGTCCTGGATATGCAGCACTTCGACCCCGCGCAACTTCAGAACATCCGACACCATGGAGCGGTGGCATCGCCACCAGAGCACTTCGGCACACATGATCGCGGTGGGTTTCTCGGCTGCCAAGCGCAACAGCTGTTGTATCCCGCAGGCGAACTCGTCGGTGTGCAGGTGTTCGGCGTAGCCACGAAAAGAGCTATTGCGCCATGCACTCGCGCTCGGCCCCGGCGTGGCCCGCCGCCGGCCCCCCAGCGCTTCGATCCACTCATAGGCGATCCCATGCTCGGCGAGTGAGGCTTCGAGGTTTGCCGACATGAACTGCGGTAACCGCCTTGAACCCGGAAAACGCCGCACATCGGCGATGGCCCGGATGCCGTAGTGCTCCAGCAAGGCGATGAAGGTCTCGGTTGTTCGGGTGGAATGGCCGACGGTCCAGATCTGCTGGGGCTGAACCGGGCTCATTTAATCCGGCTCAGCGCGCCGCCCTTGTGCATTGCGACGTGATCGGTCTTGTCGCTTTCGATCTCGTATTGAGGGTCTTCGGGGCTGGCGTGTCGCTTGTGCCCTTTATAGTCGGTATCTCGGGTATGCACTTTGACGATGCGCCCCGTCACATGCCCGGCTTCAGAGTTCCAGCGTACGTGGTCACCCTTTTCGAATCGTTCTTGCGCCATAGATCGTTTCTCCATCGTCGATTTCGCCATAGCCACGCCTTCTTTCAGGAAGGGAAGCGCTGCTTCCTCTTCTATCAGCGACCGGAAATCAGGCTTCCTTACGCCTACCGTTTGTCGGGTAAATTAATAGGCCTTTACTTAGCGATCGGCCTGCAAATTCAAAAAAATGACGCTGTAGTAGGTGAAAGCGCAACGGGCTAAAGCGGATTAAACCCTATTTACAGTAGTGGCACTAAGCCACGAACTAATAGCGGATTAATGGCCGGTCAAAATTGTGACGTAGGATTGGCGATCAAAACCCGTCAAATAGATTTTGAATAGTTTTGGAAACCTATTATAAAGACGCCACGCAACGGATTGCCGGGTTCCACTACTGGTGATCCGGTGTCGTTGCAACGCGGTTCGTCCGGTTGCGCAAGTGATGCATCTGCCCCAAGCGCCTGTACGACTTAATTACAACTCCCGCCACTTTTTTAAAGGCTCCGGCCTTTAG
This sequence comes from Pseudomonas sp. 10B238, assembly GCF_000970615.1. Lineage (NCBI taxonomy): Bacteria > Pseudomonadati > Pseudomonadota > Gammaproteobacteria > Pseudomonadales > Pseudomonadaceae > Pseudomonas > Pseudomonas sp. 10B238. The sequence continues at coordinate 380,476 of NZ_KQ033929.1, read as the reverse complement.
AAGTATTAAGTTTCGGAGAGACTAGATGTCTACCAATGTATTTATGGGCGCCCCTAAGGCACTCGTTCGTTCTATCGCGCTCGCTGCAGTATTCAGTGCTGTTACCTTTACAGGCGAAGTGGCTGCTGCCGTCACAGCAAGTACGTCTTCCTCGACCGCTTTCACGTCTTCGATCAACAAGTTCACCAGTAACGATTTCCTTAACGGCGTTTGGCGCCGCACCGCCGCGTTGTCCGTACCGGCCACTTCGGCTTCCATTGCGGCATTCAAGCCGGGCGTTCAGATCAAGTTCGCTGACGGCCAGGTGCGCAAGATCTCTAAGGTCTTCAAGGTTGGAAGCAATCTAAGCATCTATGTACATGGTGGTCTGTTGGATGGCGGTAAAGTCGGCGCCCCGCGCACCGTCAGCACAGTGGTTGCGACTGCAGCCCCTAGCGCGCCAGCTGCCCCGGCTCCGGTTGTAACCGCTCCCAGCGCACCTAGCAGCACCTACACCGCTTCGATGAACAGCTTCACCAATACCGATTGGCAGAATGGCATCTATCGCAAGTCTGCCGGCTTCTCGATCCCTGACACCGGTGCAAACAAGGCCGCGTTCGTGGTCGGTTCATCGGTCAAGTTGGCCGATGGCCAGGTTCGTACGGTCGCTGCGGTCTATGACGTAGGCGCGCATCTCTCTGTCATGCTCAAAGGGACCGCCCTGTCCGCCAGCGCTGTCGGCTATCCCAAGACCATCAGCGTTGTATCCGGCAGCACCGGCACCGCTACGCCGCCAGCGGCCGTTGCGCCTGCTCCGGCGCCGACCCCAGCACCAGCACCAGCCCCGACACCAGCACCTGCTCCGGCTCCGGTAGTCAGTGATGGCAGTGGTATTAATCTTGTGGGTGTCAACTTCGGTTCGGGTGTGTTCGATCCGGGCACTGTTCCGGGTATCTACAATAAGGGCTATACCTACGCGGACGAGTCCTACTACAAGCGTCACGCCGGGCTCGGCTTCAAGCTGATTCGCCTGGGCTTCCTTTGGGAGCGTATCCAGCCCAAGCTGGGTACCGAACTGGACGCAGCTGAACTGGGCCGCATCAAGCAGTCCTTGGATTACGCACAGAAGTACGGCATCAAGGTCGTCCTTGATATGCACAACTACTATCGCTACTACGGCAAGGTCATTAACTCGCCGGAAGTGCCGCGTGCCCAGTTCGCCGAGACCTGGCGCAAGATTGCGGTAGCGGTGTCCAAGCATCCTGCGCTGTATGGCTACGGTCTGATGAACGAGCCTTACAACACTGGTAACAACCTTTGGCCGCAGACGGCTCAGGCTGCTGGGCAGGCGATCCGCAAGATCGATCCGTCCAAGTGGATCATGATCGCCGGTGACCGTTACTCCAGCGCTTTCCACTGGCAGAAGTACAACACCTCGCTGATCAACGATCCGTGGATGCGTGATCCGAAGAACAACTTGGTGTACGAAGCGCATCAGTACCTGGACTTCGATTACTCGGGTACCTACACCAAGCGCGCTGAAACCTTCGCACCGATGCTGGGTGTCGAGCGGGTGAAGCCTTGGGTCGAGTGGCTGAAGGCGAACAAGCTGCGCGGGTTCCTTGGTGAGCACGGCATTCCGGACTTCTCTCCATCTGCTGTGGTCGCGACTGACAACCTGCTGGCTTACCTGAACGCGAACTGCATCCCGAGCACCTACTGGGCTGCCGGTCCTCGCTGGGGTGAGAACATCATGGCGCTGGACGTGTCGAGCGGTAAGCATCGTCCTCAGCTGGCTCCGCTGCAAAAGCATGCCGCTGCCAAGAAGACATGCTCCACCATCGGTCCGCTGTAACAGCGACTGATATTAAAGAACGGGCCTTCGGGCCCGTTTTTTATTGTCTGGGTAATTCTTCTCGGGCGAATAACGGTGCAGTTCGTCGGCTGCGGTTCCGCTCTCAAACTCTCGCGAGATGAGTTTGGCAATCAGCGATACATACAAGGATTGCATATGTTGTCGTTTCGCTTGTTAGTCGCCGCTTCGCTTTAACACAGTATCCATGCGGGATAGAGCGAAATGGTTGGCGAAGTGCCACTTGGTGAAGTACCCGAAGTTAATTTCGTGTTTAGTTTTCATAAGCTTGCGAAGGGCACTTCTCATGGTCCCAAAAGAATGGAACTCAAAAATCTACCCCCGGTCACCATATATGTGCGCACCGAAAATACACAGTTCGCGGCTCACCGCTCCTGCTGTGTCCCTACGGACCGTGGTCTTCCGGCCAAGCCATATAAAAGGTGAATCAAATGACTACACCCGACGAAGAAATTACTGGTTACGGTGGCCAACCTAAGACCGGCCCCAATTCCACAACCAGCTCCACTGGCTCTAACGCCACCAGTTCGACGAGCTCGAACATGGGGTCGAGTGGAAGCCATACCTCTGATACAAGCCAAAGCTCCACTACTGGCTCCAGCACTGCCGGACATGCCGCTGAAGATGCGAAGGCGAAAGCTCGTCAAGCGGCCGATCAGGTGAAAACCCAGGGCAAATCTCAATTGGAAGGCTATCGGGAAACCGCAGCTGATGAAATTGAGAAAGTCGCCCAAAGTGCTAAAGCTGCTGCTCAAGAGCTAGAAGGGCAAGACCGCCTCGGGCTGTCCAACTACGTCTCCGATATGGCGCAGAGCATGGTGCAGTTCTCCGACAGCCTGCGTGGCAAGAGCGTGGACGAGCTGTTCCAAGACGTGAATCGTCTTGCCCGAAACAACCCCGCTCTGTTCCTCACCGGGAGTGTGGCTTTGGGCTTCGGCCTCACCCGTTTTGCCCGTGCTTCGAGCAAGCGCGCTTCGCAAGAAGATTATGGCCATCAGAGCAGCCATGCAGCCAGTGGCTCCAGCAGCCATCACAGCTCCGATCAGGATGAGCTAAACGATCGTCTCAGCACAGGCGAGCCGGGCTCTATCGGTAGTGTCAGCAATGCAGGCGTTTCGTCTGCAACCAGCACTTCCAGACCGACCACCGGAACCTCTGTAGGAACCGGCTCAGCTACCGGCGTCGGAACAGGCCTTGACACAGGCTCCACTGGGACGGGCACCCGCACTGGCGCCAATACCAGCAATGGCTTGGGTGTTGGTTCAAACGCTGGCTCCAGCAGCACTGGTTCCACTACCAGCCGCGACGGCAAGGGTACCGACGGAGGACTTTTCCCATGAGCGAAGCACGTAAGACAACGACCACGACCTCCACAGCCAATACGACTGTGGAGCCTGGCCACCGCGCCGAAAGCGACACCTCTGTAGGTGGCCTGCTTCGTCAGCTAACGCACGAAGTGCCGTCCTTGATCACCAAGGAGCTGGCGCTGGCGAAGGCTGAAATGACCGAGTCGATCCGCGCGACCAAAGCGGGTGCCGGCAGCGTCGCTACCGGCGGTGCAGTGCTTCTCGGCGGTTTCATCGTTCTGTTGATGTCGGCCGTATACGGGCTGAGCAACGTGGTCGAGCCTTGGCTCGCCGCGCTGATCGTTGGCGCTGTCGTAGTGGTTATCGGGTTGATCATGGTGTCGTCCGGCAAGAAGAAGTTTCAGGCTTCTTCGTTCAAGCCGGAGCGCACCATTCATTCGGTCAACAAGGATAAAGAAGCTGTGAAGGGGCACACATCATGAGCACACGTAATCAGATTGATGCCGAAGCGCAAAAGGATCCGGACGAGCTAGAGCGAGAGATCGATCAGACCCGTACCGAGATCGGCAACATTGTTCATGCACTTGAGAACAAGCTGTCTCCCGGTGAGTTGATTGATACCGCGCTGGGCTACGTCAAAGGCGGCGGTGGCGAGTTCTTCAGTAACCTGAGCAATACGGTAAAGGCCAATCCGGTGCCGACCGTGCTCACCTCGATCGGCCTGATCTGGATGATGGCTGGGCAGAATCGCCAGCCTCATTCCAACGTCACCACAGCGGGTTACAACACTGGTTCGAATGGCCCGTCGATGGGTGACAAGCTGTCCGCCAAAACCGCTGGCATCAAGCAGCAAGGTGCCAGCATGAAAGAAAAGGCCAGCCATATGGGTCAGAGCGTTTCCGAGTCGTTGGGCAGTGCGCGCACTCGAGCAAGCGACTCCAGTCGTCAGGCATCTGCGCGGCTTCGCGGTGGTGCAGACCGGGCACGTGGCGGATTCAACCAGCTGTTGCAGGAACAGCCCTTGGCTCTTGGTGCGATCGGTATCGCATTGGGCGCTTTGATTGCTGCGTCGGTCCCACCATCCCGTCGTGAAGACGAAATGCTCGGTGAGGCCAGCGATCGCATGACCGATCAGCTTCGCCACAAAGCGGAAGAGGGCTATCAAAAAGCTTCCGCCAAAGGTGAAGAAGTGGCGAATCGCGTCAAGCAGGATGTCAGCAACAGCAGCGATAGCAATCGCTCGAACTCCGGCTCGACCGGTACTACCGGTACGACGTCAGCCGGTATCTAACGCAGCGCAAACGCTGAGTCGACTGAGTTCGGTGACAGCGTCTGTTTCGCCGGTGCGGGCTTGAGTCCGCACCGGCGAAATTCGATAATGCGCCGCTCGGCGCCGGTGTAGCTCAGTAGGTAGAGCAGCGCATTCGTAATGCGAAGGTCGGGGGTTCGACTCCTCTCACCGGCACCAATGAAATCAAAGGGTTAGCTTCGGCTAGCCCTTTTTCGTTTGGGCTGGTGTCTCACAAGTGTCCCGTTCTTGTCTCGCTAGCCGATGGCCTGGCCGATACAGCGATGAAAGATCCTGGTCATGAGCTGATAGTCGCAGACCACCGCATCAATGTTGGCCTGGATCCACTCGTGCTCTTCGACTTCCCACCAGCTTATTTCGTAGCCGGCATTGATGATGATGTGGTCGAACAGGATCCGCTGCGCCCGGCCGTTTCCCTCACGGAACGGATGGATCATGTTCAGATCGCCATAGAGTTCGGCGACGGCACAAACAAGCTGCTGCCGTGTCATTCCCTCGTACCAGTTAGCTGCAGCCAATCGCCTGAAAAGCTTCGCAGACTCAGCCTCGATTCGAGTTACGTTGCAGAAGTGAGTACCGCCTTTGGATATATCGACGGTGCGAAGCTCTCCAGCCCATTCGTAGACATCGACGAATAGGGTGCGATGTATACGCTGTAGATAGGGAAGATCGTAGGGCGGTAGATCAAAATCAATCGACGTTGCGGCGATTTCGGAGAGGGTGCGCTCGGCATCGTGAAGCGCCTGGTCATCGGTCAGGTCCAGGCGGTTGCGTAGAACCGTGGTGCCTGCATAGCAGAGAGGATCCTGACCAACACCGTACTTATCGAGCATCAGGCCTGCCGAGCGCGCAAGGCTCTCAGGGCGGCTTCGCGAGTTGGGAGTTTCCGTTTAGCGTCAGCTGGCGTGGTATCGAAGCCTTCCAGGCGCAGGCTGGCTGCATAGTTCGATTGGCGGACCTTGGCGTAGTAAGCCTTCTTGTCTTCCAATGTCAGATCGGACATAGCTCAAACCTCGTTCGCGGTGTGCCGTTCATTATAGCGGATGCTAATTCGCAGCGTCTTGTGGCTCTTCCTGGCTAAGCAACGCCAGCGGCGAATGAGTGAGGGCGGTTGCGAAGTGATCGGGCGCTAAGTGCGAGTAGCGCATCGTCATCTTGATATCCCCATGGCCCAGGATTCGTTGCAGCGTGAGGATGTTGCCGCCCTGCATCATGTAGTGGCTGGCGAAGGTGTGCCGCAGGATGTGAGTAAGCTGGCCAGGGGTGTGCAGGCCGGTGCGTTCATAGGCTTTACGGAACGCCGATCGACAGGAGCTGAATAGCCGTCCCGATCCGGGGTAGCCACGTTCCAGCATCAGCTTCACCAAATCATCAGGCACCGGGATCGAGCGGACGCGACCATTCTTCGTCCGAGAGAATCGCACCTGTCCATTGGCGAGCTGATTGCGGGTGATCGATTCAGCCTCGTCCCAGCGGGCGCCGGTAGCCAAGCAGAGTTTCGCGACGGGCAGGGTATGGCTGTTGGTCGAGCGGGCGCATTCATTCAGCACCAGTCGGCATTCGTCCAGGGTGAGAAAGGTCAGCTCGGTTTCGTCGATACGCAGTTGCCGCAGGTTGGCGAGCGGGTTGGCCTCGTGCCAGACGCCCAGGCGGATCAACTCGTTGAACACAGCTTTCAGGTAGCGGTGTTCATGGTTGACGGTTGCCGGGGTACAGCTTTTGAGCCGTTCGGCCCGGTAACGGCTGAATTCCAGCGCGGTCAGCGATGAGGCAATCGGGTTACCCAGGGCTTCGACAATCGCCAGGGTGCGACCGTAGCGTCGCTGATCCTTGAGCTGTATCCCGTGCAGCTCGTACCAGACTTGCACCAGATCGGCTAAGCGCTCACCTGGATCACGGCCACGACGGCTATAGTCTCGGCGCAGATCTGCTACCCAACGTTCGGCTTCGCTTCGGGTGCGAAAGGCGCGTTTGCGTTTGCGGATGCCAGCGGTTCTATCCAGCCAGAAATCGACGTCCCAGCCGTTCGGTCCCTTGGTGATCAAACGGCACGCCCCCAGCGAACATGGCGTTCCTCAAGCAATGCCCTGATATGCTTGTACAGATCCCGCTCGCTCATCTCCTTGGCGGCGTAGTGATCGCGGATGACCGGCCAGCAATCCCATTGCTGTAGGGTCTCGAATGCCTTCTTAGCGCCCACCCGCTCCCTTGCCAGCAGGCTTACGAAGTTTCCCAGGAACAGCTCCACGTTCTTGCCCGAGAAGCCTCGAGAGGTCTTGTAGTAGCGTTTGTATTCGGTGTCATCGATCAGCGAATCCACCGCCACATCAACCCGTACGTCATCGCGCATCAGTGTCCAGATCGGCTCGTAGTAACCAGGGCGGGCAATCAACTTGAACTGGCGCAGACCGTAGCGCCACAGACCGTCAAGGTGAGCGGAGAAGGTATCGAAGGAATCCGTCTCGATGGCTTTGCCGGTCTTCACGTCAATCGAGCCGCTGGCGAACTGCTGGATGACCGAATGGTGATAACGCAGCTCGACCCGCCACACATCCTGGGATAGATCGTAGTTGTCCGGGTCGCCCGCATCGAACGAATCCCGACGCCGCCAGACGCTTTCCCAGAAGTCGAGCTTGTCGGTCGCGCGGGCCTGCTCGGTCTTGTTGTAGATGCAGAGCTGCACACCACCGGCAGAACCGAACATTGAGGTTTCACCCCGCCCGTAGACGCTCGACTTGGTGGCCCACTCAATCTGGTTGATGCCCGAGATATCGCGGTGCGTCCTGGCCCGGCAATGGAGGCGGGCGACCAGATCTGCCGGAGGCGTCCAGCCTTGCAGATCCAGGGCAAGGTGGACGGCACACTGATTGCGTTCCCGATGAGTCATCACGGCGGCAGCGTAGTAGTCCATCCGCTCTTGCAGACGTTCTGGTGACAGCGCGTCGATGGCGTGCGGTGATACCTCAATTTTCAGATGAGGGCCAATTTGCTCCAGCTTGGCGTTGAAGTTCTTGATGAGCAGGATGAAGCCCAGGTCGGCGTTCTGCAGCTTGTACTGATAGCCCGAGTCCCGGCCCACACGCCCGGCATGCCAAATCTGCCCGGCAAACTCGACCATTGCGCCCGGCTTCTCGAACAGCGCCATGATCTCCGGTCGGATCAACCCGCGGTACAGCTGTCGAACCGTATCGACGCCGCAGCGCAGCAGGCGAACGCCTGACAGGTCCTTGAAGCCCGTATAGCCAATGTCCAAGAACAGCCGGCCGGTGCTGCTTTCCTCGCCGGTGGTTCGGTCAACGCGGATGAAATCTTTAACTTGCATCGGTTTTACCTTTATTGAGCTTTTGCCACTGAACCCACAACTGGTTATCTGACGTGTTACAGGGACGTCAGCGCGGCGGCGCGCGCTGGCTGCGCACGCTCACGCGCCTCGTGCCTCCGCGCGTGTGAGAGTGCTCGGCCAGCGCGCACCAAGGTTTCTCAATCCAGTTGGTTGGGTCAGAGAAATAATCGAACGGATCACTAGGGCAGGCGCGTTCATAGGGAGGGGCGAGCAGAGCGGGTTGGCCGTTGGGCGGCAACGCGGCGACCCAGGCGCTCCAGGGAATGAGGCCGATCAGTAGTAGAAACAACAGACGGGGGCGCTCGGCCAGCAGCGCGGCGAAGGCGCGAGGGAGGCGGGCGAAAGCAAAGCACACCAAGGGCGCTGCCCTTGTCATCCCGCTCTTGCCGCCGAGGGCTCGGGAGCGTGGGGTGAAAAAGCTACCCCACACTCCCAGCGATAGGCTGTTCATGGTCGTGCAGGGTCAAGGGTGCGCTGCGCCCGTGCTTCCGTTCGCCGGAACGGTGAAGCTGTTCCGACGAGCCGGGAGCGCGGCCCTTGACCTTGCAGAGTTAGGAAGGGCGATACGGCCCAGTACGTTGCCGGAACCATGCCGGTCGCGGTGCCGCATCACCCTGATCGTGCGAATGTCCGAGAAGAACACTTCGTTGGGATGGCGCTCCTGCGCGTTGAGATCGAAGGTCAGGAAATAAGCTTGGTCGTGAACGCCTTCCATCGGCAGCGCCACACCGACGATATGCAGGCAGTACCAGTAGGATTCCGGCTCATCATCCCAGTGCAGCTCAACCAGAACGGTCTGGCCGATATAGTCCTGGGCAGTGGAGGCATCCACAACGGCGTGCTGGCTAGTCATGGCTGTAATCCCCCGCGGCGAAGCTCTCCTTGCCGCTCAGCAGGTCCGCCCGCAGCTTGCCCACGTTCACCATGCGGAAGTCCGAGAAGGTGACGCTGGGTAGCGTGCCGTTCTCTACCCACTCAGTGACTTCCTCAACCGGAATGCCGCTGGCCGAGGCGAAGGTAACGATGCTGCACAGGTTGCTGATGGCCGCGCCCAGGGGCACAACATTGCTGCCGGTTTGGTCTGCGTTCGGCTTACTCATCGGTGTAGTCCCCCTGGGCGAAGATGGTTTTGCCCTTTGCCAGATCAGCGCGGATTTGGGCGAGGTTGACGAGGCGAGGGCGGCCCATCTTCACGCTGGGAATGGTTCCGCTCTGCATCCAGGCAATCACGGTGTCTACCGAAACGCCGTTCATGGCAGCGTATGTTTCCTTGCTGCAGGTGAGCGCGTTACGGCAATCGAGGTAGATCACTCGTCTGCCGTCCAGATCGAAGCTCACGTCGAAAGGTGGTTGGTCCAGATGCTGTGTACTCATCGCCTATCCCTGCCTCTGAAATGCTCATAAACTGTGGTTAATGGGTGTTTAGTGATTAGTATCTATTGCTAATCACATGATGCGAATATATCGGCACTGGTAGATAGTTAGTAGCACTATTTGCCAATTTATTAGACGAATTAAGAATGATAAGAGACAGGCTTATAGCCATCTGGGATGCCAAGGCGTTGACGGCCAAGAAGCTCGAGGAGCTGACCGGGATCGATCGCGAGAAGTGGTATGCCTTGAGGGGAGGCAAGCGACGGGTCAACGAGGATGACATCGAGGGCATCTTGGCGATCACGCCTGAATATGCCCTTTGGCTGGTAAGCGGAAAGATCGCGCCTGAGTCGGGCCAGATCAGCCCGGCCTACGCCGAAGCGGACCTAAAGTTGGCAGAACAAAACGCGGGCAGCAAATAACAGCGGAAGCGGCCCGGCGATGGTTCGCCAAGTAATTAGATAGCAAGTCCTTCAGGGATGCAGCTCTACATCAATATCAAAAGGTGAATGATAGCAATGGAGTCAAGCCACTTTTTCTCCCAAGTAGAGCATGCAGAAAAATTCTCATCTGCGTTGAATATATTCTGTCGCATTGCTGACGAGCATGAGCGGCAAACCTATATTCTTCAAAGGCCGCTATCTAACGAAGGTGAGGAATACTCCCATAGCGACTACCTCATCTATCTTTCCTCAAAGCGGAAGATATTAATTTTTGATTACTCCCAAGATGAAGAGCTTGCGGAGAATGTCCGATCAGAGATCATAGAGGACCTAATCGCTTATTCTAAAAGATTTAAGTACAACAAAATCATTGGAAGAAGCTCATCTTGGTCGGACTTGATAAGTACGGTGAATGTGGATTGTCATTTTGACGAAGAGGGTCTTTATCGGCAGGTAATTGAAGAAGCTGCCTTACATGATCCTGCGGAGATTAAAAAATGTGATCTGCTTATTTCTTTGCTGACCGGTAGTATTAACGATATTGAAAAAGTAAAGGCTGACATTCCAGAGAGCAACCTGGACAAGGTCAAGCAAAAAATTATGCTTTTTGATAGAGATCAAACGCGCTTTATTTATAGCAAGCCTGAGAGGAAAGTTATCCGTATCCAAGGTCTTTCCGGCACAGGTAAGACTGAGCTGCTTTTACATAAACTAAAAGAGCTGTACGTTAAAAATTCAAAAAGCAAAATTTACTTTACTTGTCACAGTAAAATTCTTGCTAGTACCTTGAGGAATCGCGTGCCCGAGTTCTTTAACTTTATGAAAGTTGATGAACAGATTCAATGGGAGAAACGGCTTTGGTGTACTCATGCCTGGGGATCGTCTGGGCTGCCTAATACTGGGCTTTACGCATACATATGCGTTTCATATGGCATTCCATTCTATAACTTCCAGCAAGTCTCGAGTATCGACGGTGCGGCAGAGCTGGCTTTGGCGCATCTACAGAAGAAATATACAGATCTGGAAAAAATACCGGCGCTTTTTGACTATATATTAATTGATGAAAGCCAGGATTTTGGTGAAAACTTTTTCAAGTTATGTGAAATTGCTACAGCCAAGCATCTATATATTGCTGGGGATATTTTTCAAAGTATTTTTGATAGTGCGCGAGCCCAAACATTCGGTTCCGACTATTTGTTAAGTAAGTGCTACAGGACAGACCCTAGAACGCTAATGGCCGCACATGGTATTGGTATGGGGTTGTTCGAAAATACAAAGCTTCAATGGCTCGAAGATGAAGAGTGGAAAGATTGTGGCTATGTATTCACAAAGCGTCCAATCAATGCGCATGGAGTTCATGAGTATACTTTAAGCAGAAAGCCATTACGAAGATTTGAGGATATAGATAATAAAGAAAGCTTGGTAATAATGCCGGAGCATCAGACTGGGCCCGTTGAAAATATAATAAGCGCACTGCGGGAAATAAATGCTGAGAACCCGACAGTTACGCCGGACGATATTGGTGTTGTTATTTTAAAAAATAATAAATCAGTGGCGGCCTACTCTGATATGTTGCAGCGAGAAATTTATGAGCTTTGGGGTTGGTCTCTCAATAAAGCATACGAGACGAAGGAGAAGGTAAAGGGCTCGCTTTTTATAAGTAACAAAAATCATGTTAAGGGCTTGGAGTTTCCTTTTGTTATTTGTGTTGCTGACATAAATAATACTAGTTTAAATCTTCGTAACTCGCTTTATATGGTTCTCACGCGTTCATTCCTAAAAAGCTATTTTGTAGTTAATGAAGCTAGGAATCATGAGGTGCTTCGTCAAATTCAACGTGGCATCGATAATATCAGGGAGCGAGATGTTATCGTCACTATTGAGCCGAGCGCGGAAGAAAAAGAGCGTATTAGAACTAGAATTCAGAGGAATGCACGAAGACTATCGTATATGGACACTTTTAATGAGATTCTAGACGGACTTAGCGTGCTAGATTCTCATCAACGACAAAAGCTATGGTCCATAGCTACTAGCTTACAATACGAAGAAAGATATGCATCTTCTGATATTGAGGAGTTTCGAGAGGACCTGACTGCGTTCTTAACAACTAATCTGCCTTTTGTTGGTAGGGTGTAAAGGTGGATTTTTATAAGTATAAAATGTCTAGGTTTTTAAAGGATCGCGTGTTTTCTCCGTGCCGAGGAAAGGCCGAAATGGTTGTAAGGCTGGCGGAAATCATGGCGGAGCTTTGTTTTACTCCAGAGGTTAATCGCGATCCTGATCTAGTTATTGCCGTTGGTAAAACACAACGAATGTTTGTAGTGAGCACTGGGAAGATATTTTCAGTGCAATTTCCATTTACGGTTAAAAGGGCTGCGACTAGGGATTTACCAAATCAGTTCTATATGCTCGGGATCGAGATAGATAATTATGTTCTTTCGCGTGTTTCAGCTATAGTTTATGAGAATTTTATGCACATGGATAATGATGTGTATAGCCTCATGGAGAGTGTTCTAACTGAGCATTCGGTGGCTCCTAATGCAGGCGCACAGACATATCAAGAGGCAGTTTGGAAGGTTCTAAAGGCGTTTCTGATGATGGAAGATGGTTATTTGCGGTATGACAATGATCCCGCCAACGCAGACCCAGAGCTTCATCCACTCAACCATCTAGACGTTTTTTACTCTCCAGAATGTACTTTTAAGATTGGCCTAGATAGAACTGTGGATAATGAGGCTTTGATGGATATATTAAATCCGCAAACAAAGTGCAGATCTATTGTTGTGTAGTAAATACACGGCTGGTGCTATCTAAAGCGAGGCTCGTAGTGATGAAGGTGTCTGGCATCCTGCCATGCTCGATGGTCCACCGCATCGCCGCGCTCTATAACCTCGCCGGTTGCGTAATGCACCGAAAGCGTCCTGCCTAAGAGGTGTCCCAAAAGGTGGCGAAATTGCCGCGCAGTGGGTACTAGCCAAGAAACGGCACCCCTAAAACCTCCGTAGTTGCTGGCTTCCAGCCTTTATGATGACAGGTGCTGATCTTTCGTAATGCGAAGGTCGGGGGTTCGACTCCTCTCACCGGCACCAATGAAATCAAAGGCTCGCAGCGATGCGGGCCTTTTTCATTTATGGGTCGGGGTTACGCCAGGGTTACGTTTCCACTCATTGGCAGTGTCCGCACTGGTTCTGCTCACTTGCCGAGGCGAGACTCCGCAGCGTGGCCTGGCGAGGGGACTACAACGAACACTGACCGCACGGTGCTTCTGTAATCACACCCCAGCCGAGTTCGCTGCGCATTGGCGAGGGAGCCAGCACCAAACGCAACACGAAATATTGATATCAACCCCAGGGTCAACTAAATAGGCAGCGGTACTAAAGCTGGGGGCAGGGCATGCAGCACATCACACCCACGGCTGCTTTGGGCCTCGAAGCTATCAGTCGTTACGGGCTGCTCTCGGCCAAAAGCAGCCACTCAGAAGAGGCTATGAGAATGGAGCTATTTAAGGTTTCACCCCTCTAGATGCGACTTACAAACGAACTGTTGAGCCTGCTCAATGAGTTACAAAGTTCAGTCCGCTGAAGATAAATCGAACCCTTTCTCTGCGCTTGGCTGTTACCGAAGACTGGTCAACTAGGTTGTACCTGCTCGGCTATGTGCCTGCTCAGATAGTCGAGAAAGCAGGTGATGCGTGAAGCCAGCGCGGTGTTGCGGTAGTAAACTGCATGCACCGGTTGGCGCACCTCGACTGTATCGCGCAGTAGTAATTGCACCAAATCACCACGGGCTCTGTCTGCATCAGTCATGAAGTCGGCGAGGCAGACAATGCCCCCGCCGGCCAAGGAGAGTTGACGCAGGGTCTCCCCACTAGAAGCGCTGACACTCGGACTGATGCTTAGCGAGTCCCCAAGAGCGTGGCGCAGTGGCCATTGGTTGAGGCTGTCGGGTTGAGTAAAGCCGAGCAGACTATGGCTGCTCAGTTCCTCGACGCTTTGTGGCGTACCTTGGGCCCTGAGATAGGTCGGGCTAGCGAGGATGCGAAGACGACTTGTGCACAATGGCCGCGCATGCAGGGTTGAGTCACGCAGCGTACCGATGCGAATGGCGATATCGGTACGCTGCTCAAGCAGGTCGATGATCTGCTCGCTACTGTGTAATTCCAGCTGGATCTGCGGGTATTGAGCACGAAAGCCCGATACCAGAGGCACCACCGTATGCAGCATGAACGGCGAGGCAGCGTTGATCCTTAGACGGCCTGCGGGTTTCTGTCGGCGAATTTTCATCTGCTCTTCGGCGTCTTCCACCGCATCGACAATTCTGCGCGCCTGAACGAGAAAGGCCTGACCCTCCTCGGTCAGTTCTAGGCGGCGCGTTGTGCGGCGTAACAGGGTGACATCGAGCTTTTCTTCCAAACGACTGAGCGCCCGGCTGACACCGGAAGGCGTCTGAGTCAGTTGTTCGGCCGCAGCGCTGATAGAGCCGCTGTCCACCACGTTGACGAAGGCCAGCATTTCATCGAGTGTCGTCTTCATTCGTGCACTACAGTCAAATATCTTATGCTTACAACCCTATTTTATAGCACGAATTATCCGGTGAAACTGTACGCCACACAGTCAACAGGTTCTGTTCAAAGCCTCACTACATAGCTTTAAAAAGAATCTTCACCGGAGTAATACAATGCCCATCGCTCTACTGGCGCTAACCCTGAGCGCTTTTGCCATTGGTACCACCGAGTTTGTTATCGTTGGCCTGCTTCCTACCATCGCCGCCGATCTCGGTGTCAGCTTGCCCTCTGCGGGTCTGTTGATCAGCCTGTATGCCCTCGGCGTAGCCATCGGCGCGCCACTGCTTACCGCAATGACCGGCAAGGTGCCGCGTAAAGCCTTGCTGCTAGGCCTGATGGTGTTGTTCACCGCAGGAAATCTGCTGGCCTGGCAAGCACCAAGTTATGAATCTTTGATAATCGCGCGGGTCATCACTGGTTTGGCCCATGGTGTGTTCTTCTCCATCGGCTCGACCATCGCCACCAGTCTGGTTCCTAAGGAGAAAGCCGCCAGCGCGATTGCCATCATGTTCACCGGCCTGACCGTAGCGCTGGTAACCGGTGTGCCGCTCGGCACCTTTATCGGCCAGCACTTCGGCTGGCGCGAAACATTCCTCGCGGTATCCGCGCTGGGCGTGATCGCCTTTATCGGCAGCCTGCTGTATGTACCGAAGAACATTCAGCACAACAAACCAGCCTCCGTACTGCAGCAACTGCAAGTACTCAAGCAACCACGCCTGCTGCTGGTGTATGCGATGACGGCCATCGGTTACGGCGGCTCATTCACCGCGTTCACTTTTCTAGCGCCGATCCTGCAAGAGATCGCCGGCTTCAGCGCTGCGAGCGTCAGTTTAGTGTTGCTGGTATATGGCGTGTCCGTGGCGTTCGGCAATATTTGGGGCGGCAAGCTTGCGGATAAACGCGGACCTATCAGCGCACTAAAAATCATCTTTTTGCTGCTCGCGGCCGTGCTGTTTATGCTCACCTTCACCGCCCATAATCCGTGGTTGGCACTGCTTACTGTACTGATCTGGGGTGCGGTGGCCTTCGGTAATGTCCCGGGGCTGCAGGTGTATATAGTGCGCCAGGCAGAGCATCACACCCCCCACGCCGTCGACGTAGCGTCGGGCCTGAACATCGCCGCATTCAATCTCGGCATTGCAGGTGGTGCATGGGGTGGAGGGCTGATCGTGGAGAACCTGGGGCTGATCCACACAGCCTGGATTGGTGCGCTGGTGGTGCTGGTGGCCTACGCGCTGACGACCTGGAGCGGTTATTTAGATCGCAAAAGTCCGCTGACACAAACAAGTGGGAACAACAGCTTGGTCGTCGGTCATTGATCAACTATGGAGATGCCAAAGTTGCTTTCAGGGTCTTATAAGCGAACTGCTGAGCCTCCTCAAAGTATTACTTAGTTCGGCCTGCTGCGATTCGGTTAGCGACGGTTTATTTTCGACCGTCGCTGCTGTTGTTTGAGTCATTCCTGCTTTTGTAGACGCTCGATGACCGCTAATGGCCGGTTGCTGCCGATCCGAGGAGCATCGTCAAGTGGAAAGAGCGGATCACGAAAATTGAGAAGCCAGGTAGTACCTGGCTTCTCGTTCGTCGCAGGGGCTACTTGACCCAACCCTCAACAACGTCTGCGCCGTGTTTCTCTTTCCAGGCTTTCAGAATCTTATGGTTGCCGCCTTTGGTCTCTACCACCTCGCCGGTATCGGGGTGCTTGTATATCTTGAGTTGGCGCTGCCGGCGCGGACCACGAGTAGCCGGAATGGCAGTAGTGCCATCCGCTTGCGGGTCCAATAGAGATATGATGTCCCGCAGGCTCACTCCATAGTCGACCATCAGATTACGTAGCTTTTCCTCGAACTCGATTTCGCGCTTGAGCTCTCCGTCATTTTTAAGAGCATCAAGCTGCTTGAGGTGTGCTGCGAGTTGGGCTTCTAAAGCTTTGAATTCTGCGAGCTTGGACATGGGCACCTTTCTATGGAACGGATGAGACTTCGTTGTAGCGCCACTTTACCGCGTGCCCCCCCGGTAGGAGAAAGGCTAGCTTTCGCGTGACGAGCTGAGCACGGAAGGTCACCTACCACCAGAAGCGGCCGGTGTCCGATAAACAAATACGTCCCCTTTCCCACCCAGGCCGCGCGCCACTATCGGTGCCTAGGAGCCTGCCGGACTTAACGCTGTCCTACTGCGGAAAGCCGGACTTACCCATTTCCGCCGCTCTTTCTAGTTAAATAGCGCGCTATTCGCCTCGAAAGATCAGAAAAATCGACTCAAACCGGACTTTCCTCGCAACTAACGGTCAAGTCCGACAGGCTCCTAGACCCGAAACTGACCGACCAACCCCCGCAGTTGTTCGCCCAGGCGGGCCAGTTCGGTGCTGGCTGTGGCCGTCTGCACGGCACCGGCCGAGGTCTGCTCGGACACCTGTTGGATATTGATCACGCTGCACTGAATTTCCAAAGACACCGCTGTCTGCTCCTCCGCCGCCGAAGCGATCTGCGTGTTTATCTGTAAGATAGTGTCCACTGCGCGGGTGATCGAGGCCAGCGACTCTCCAGCCTCCCGCGCCTGGCCAACTGTGGCCAGGGTCCGCTCGCGGCTTAGTTTCATCGCCGCCACCGCCCGCTCGGCGCCGCCTTGCAGCGTGACTACAAGGCCTTCAAT
The DNA here is from genome assembly GCF_000970615.1 of Pseudomonas sp. 10B238. Taxonomy (NCBI): domain Bacteria; kingdom Pseudomonadati; phylum Pseudomonadota; class Gammaproteobacteria; order Pseudomonadales; family Pseudomonadaceae; genus Pseudomonas; species Pseudomonas sp. 10B238. The sequence goes on along the minus strand of NZ_KQ033929.1, from coordinate 363,632 downwards.
CTCGGTGGTCGACTGCTGAGTGCGCCGCGCCAGCGTGCGGACCTCGTCGGCCACCACGGCAAAGCCGCGGCCCTGCTCGCCGGCACGTGCAGCCTCGATCGCCGCGTTGAGCGCCAGCAGGTTGGTCTGTTCGGCGATGCTCTTGATCACATCTAACACCGCGCCGATGTTTTCGCTGTCGCCCCGCAGTTTTCCGATAATCGCGGCGGACTCCTCCACCTCGCGGGCCAGATCATTGATCGCCGTGATCGTGGCGCTGACCACCCGGTCGCCGGCTTTGGCCTGTTTATCGGCCTCAGATGCGGCGCCAAAGGCATGACTGGTGTTGGTCGCCACCTCTTGGGAAGTGGCGGTCATTTCAGTGATCGCCGAAGCCATTTGCGCGGTTTCATGTTGTTGGTTGGACACCCCCGCACTGGTCTGTACCGTTACCGCCGACAACTGTTCGGCGGCGGTAGCCAATTGCGCGGTAGCCCCGGCAATATTGCCGATGACGTTCTGCAGCTTGCTGACAAACGCATTGAAGTTGCTACCCAATTGGCCGATTTCGTCGCGGCTGGTCACCGTGATGCGCCTGGTCAGATCGCCCTCGCCTTCGGCGATGTCCTTGAGCATGGCGTTGGTCTGCTGGATCGGCACGACGATGCCACGCATCACCACATAGGCCACGGCCAGTCCAACGATGGTGGCAATCAGCGCAGTGATGATGATGCTTTGCTCGGTTTGCTGAACATCCGCTTCGACTGCCTGGCCCTGCTCACGCAGCGAGGCGAACACGCTTTCGCGCAGCTCTATGCTGCTCTGCGCCATCAGCGGCCCCTGTTTGTCGAGGATGTCGTTCACCGCGGCGTTGCGCGCGTTGATAACCACTACTACCTGCTCGAACGCCTGAGCATAGTCGCCGAGCGCCTGTATGGCCGCTTCGCTCAAGCTGCGTCGCGTCGGGTCCTGCGACTCGCCGAGCAGCGTCTGCAAGGTTGCCTTGGCCTGCTCCAACTCCGCCAGCGCACGCATGTGGGACGGCTTATCGTTATCGTTAAGGAAGCGCAACACATACAACCGCCCCAACAACAGATGGCGCAACACGGTGCCGGCGTGGCGGCTGGCCGTGAAATCGCTGTCGGCATCGGCGTTGTTCATCACCTGCGACATATTCTGCTCAATGATCGGGCCCATGACGTGCAACACGCTGGTCACCAGTTCATTGCGTCGATTCATGTTCCTCACCACAACCTCATGGAAGGCCCGGTTGTATTCACCATTGGCCCGCTCGATCGCCTCCAGCAGGGCGACCCGCTGAGGGTCGGAGATTTCGCTGCGCGCCTTGGCCAGCAGCTTCTGCAACTCGGCTTCGGCTGTGTCGAACTCGCCGACGGCTTGCTCGCTGGATGTCTTGATGTAGTCCTTGACCTGCAGGCGCTTGAGATAGACCAGGCCCATTATGTCCCCAGCCGTACCGGCATCGGGGGCGAGGTTCTGGGTGATGTCTTGCACATTGCTCTCGACACTCATCAGGCGGGTGAAAGCCACCATGCCGAGCAGGATGAGCAAACCCAGAATCAGCAGCGGCGCAAGCATCGTCTTGAAGGTTAAGCTCAGGTTTTTCATGGTACGAGGTTCTCTGGTAGTGATACGGCCGAGCAAGCGGTGGGGCGGTTTCAGCCATTTATCTCAACGTACCAACCCATAGCGGATACATGGCCTTTTGGAAGGCGGTAATGCTGCGGTGGCTATATGGAGATGTAGCGGATTTTGTTGTGCGCATCTTATACAGATAATTACGCGTGTATAGGATTATGTTGTTCCTGCTGGCCGTCGAGAAGCTGTTCGTCGATTACGCCGGACAGACGGTGCCAGTGATCGACCGGCACAGCGGCGAAGTACGCCAGCCCCAGGTGTTCGTCGCGGTGCTCGGTGCCTCCAGCTACACCCGCCGAGGCTACGTGGTCGCAGCAGTTGCCGGACTGGCTGGGCTCCCACGCCCGCTGCTTCGCCTTCCTCGGCGGCGTGCCGCAGATCGTGGTGCCGGACAACTTGCGCAACGCGGTGAGCAAGGCCCATCGCTACGAGCCGGACATCAACCCCAGCTACCGCGGCCCGGCCGAGCACTATGGCGTGGCGGTGCTGTCGGCGCGGGCCCGTAAGCGGCGCGATAAAGCCAAGGCCGAGGTCGGTGTGCAGGTGGTCGAGCGCTGGAGCCTCGCCGCGCTGCGCCACCGCCACCGCCACCGGCACCAATGAAATCAAAGGCTCGCAGCGATGCGGGCCTTTTCATTTTCCGGCGGTTAGGCAGCGTCGCGATGCATCGCAGCGACGTTTGGGCCGCCGGAAGGAGCGCCTGATTGCGAACTGCTTTTTCGGAAAAGAAAAAGACATCTAGCCTGGAAGCCGGATAATAGCGATCAAATGTATCGTTCTGGTAATCCCGCATGGAAATCAAGGTTAATTTTCTCGACAACCTCAGGCTCGAAGCCAAGTTTGATGATTTCACGGTGGTCGCCGATCAACCAATTCGTTACAAGGGCGATGGTTCGGCACCGGGGCCTTTCGACTATTTCCTGGCTTCGTCGGCGCTATGTGCTGCGTACTTCGTAAAGTTGTATTGCCAGACTCGCAGTATTCCTACCGAAAATATCCGTCTATCGCAGAACAACATTGTCGATCCGGAAAATCGCTACAACCAGATATTCAAAATTCAGGTCGAGTTGCCTGCGGATATTTCCGATAAGGACCGCCAGGGCATCTTGCGTTCAATCGAGCGCTGCACCGTCAAGAAGGTGGTGCAAACCGGGCCGGAGTTCGTCATTGAAGAGGTCGAGAACCTGGACGCCGATGCGCAGGCCTTGCTGCTGCCCGGCACGGGATCAGAGGCGCGCACGTATATAGCGGGTAAGGATCTGCCTTTGGAGCAGACGATCGCCAATATGTCCGGACTCCTGGCCGATCTTGGCATGAAGATCGAAATCGCCTCGTGGCGCAATATCGTGCCGAACGTCTGGTCGCTGCATATTCGCGATGCGCATTCGCCGATGTGTTTTACCAATGGGAAAGGCGCCACTAAGGAAAGTGCTTTAGCGTCGGCGCTAGGCGAATTTATCGAGCGGATCAATTGTAATTTCTTCTACAACGATCAGTTCTGGGGAGAAGATATTGCCAATGCCGCGTTCGTTCATTATCCGAACGAGCGTTGGTTCAAGCCTGGCCGTAAGGATGCGTTGCCGGCGGAAATACTCGATGAGTATTGCCTGGAAATATATAACCCCGACGGAGACTTGCGCGGCTCGCATTTGTACGACACCAACTCTGGCAATGTAAAGCGCGGCATCTGCGCTTTGCCTTATATCCGGCAGTCGGATGGGGAGGTGGTGTATTTCCCATCCAACCTGATCGAAAACCTGTTTCTCAGCAATGGCATGAGTGCCGGCAACACACTGGCCGAAGCTCAGGTGCAATGCCTGTCAGAAATTTTCGAGCGCGCCGTTAAACGGGAAATCCTCGAAGGAGAAATTGCGCTGCCGGATGTTCCTCAGAACGTATTGGCAAAATTCCCCGGCATCGTAGCGGGCATCAAGGGGCTGGAAGAGCAAGGCTTCCCGGTGTTGGTCAAAGATGCCTCGCTGGGCGGGCAGTTCCCGGTGATGTGCGTTACCTTGATGAATCCTCGTACCGGTGGCGTGTTTGCCTCATTCGGCGCTCATCCCAGCTTCGAAGTTGCCCTGGAGCGCAGCCTCACGGAGTTGCTGCAAGGACGCAGTTTCGAAGGGCTCAACGATTTGCCTCAGCCGACCTTCGAAAGCAACGCAGTGACGGAGCCGAACAACTTCGTGGAACATTTCATCGATTCGAGCGGTGTGGTGTCGTGGCGCTTCTTCAGCTCCAAAGCAGACTTCGATTTCGTTGAATGGGATTTCACGGCCGATGGCGACGACGCCAATGCCCAGGAGGCCGCGACCTTGTTCGGCATCCTCGAAGAGATGGGGAAGGAAGCCTATATGGCGATCTACGAGGATCTGGGTGCAACGGCTTGCCGCATCCTCGTGCCCGGCTATTCCGAGATCTACCCGGTGGAGGATCTGATCTGGGATAACACCAACAAAGCGCTACTGTTCCGTGCGGATATCCTGAATCTGCACAGCCTGGACGATGCCGGTTTGCAAGCACTTGTCGAGCGTCTGGAAGAAAGCGAACTGGATGACTACACCGACATCACGACATTGATCGGGATTGAGTTCGATGACAACACCGCCTGGGGTCAGCTCACCATTCTTGAGTTGAAGCTGTTGATCTATCTCGCCTTGCAGCGATTCGAAGAAGCCAAAGAGCTTGTTGAGGCCTTTCTGCAGTTCAACGACAACACCGTCGAGCGCGGCTTGTTCTACCAGGCGTTAAATGTCGTATTGGAGGTGGAGCTGGACGAGGAACTGCAACTTGATGATTACGAGGTCAACTTCCGCCGAATGTTTGGCGATGCTCGGATGGATGCGGTGACCGGATCGTTGGACGGTAGCGTGCGCTTCTTCGGCTTGACGCCTACCAGCACCAAACTGGAAGGGCTAGATCGCCACCAGCGGCTCATTGACAGCTACCGGAAGCTCCACACGGCTCGAGCCAATGCAATGACACCGGTTCGCTAGTTCGACGGCCGAGCGAAGCCTGATGGACAAAAAAGCCCGCATAGTTGCGGGCTTTTTCGTGGTACAGCGCGGCTGCTGATTCAGTTCGCGGCTATGGCTTCCGGCTTGTGCTGCTCGTTGCGGGTTTTCTCGCCGCGCGCAGGGGCCGCGTCGTAGAGCTCGACCATATGGTCGAGGTTAGCCCGCACGCGGCCTTTCATGGCTTCGACCACCGCGCGCAGCTCGGCGCGCTGGCTGTCGCCGAACACGTTGACCAGGTTGGTGCCGATCTGGCTGATCTGCGGGACTTCTGCAAAGCCGCACGACTGCTTGGGAACCCAAGTTTCAAGAAAGCTCGAGAGCTTGATCACGCGCTGCGGGAGCAATGCTATTTGCGGAACGGCGTAGGCAAGCGCGGTGATCGCGCCGTGCAGGCTGGTACCGCAGTAGAGCTTGCTGGTGGCGATGCAGCGAATGATGTCTTCGATGTTGCCACTGTCTACACGGTAGGCGCGCTCGTCACCGAGCAGGCTATGCAGCTTGTCGAGCGGTTCGTCATCCGAGTGCCCAGGTGCCTTGCCGATGGTGAGCAGCGCGATCTTAAGACCGGTATTGACGTTGAGTTCGGTCAGTTGCTGAGCGATCGCCTCGATGCGGCGCTTGGCGTGGTGATCGGAGATATGGAAGACGATATGACCGGGCTCGGCGGGGTCGACCTGCTGCGGGAAGATATCGGATATCAGGATCGCGCTATCCGGCACCAGGTTGTGTTCGACTCCGAGCTTGTCCAGCTCAGCCGAGGTTTCCCGGTCACGTACCGACACATAGGTGCAGTCTTTGAGGTTGCGCTTGATGGCGTCATGGATCAGCGGCTTCTTGCGGCTGATCTCGTTTCCACCGACGCTGTTGTACATCACCTTGTAGCCGGGCAGGTCGCGTTCGCCAAGGACGAGCGGAATGTCCGACGGAATCGAAGTGAACATACGGCTCAGGCGGATGAACGCCTTATGGCCGATCAGATAGGGGCTCGCCTTGATCGGGTAATAGATCGCCTGCGGTGCGAGGTAGCCGATGATGCTTTCCCACTGCGCCGTAAGGCACTCGCCGCCGGCCACAATGAGCATCGTTTTTGGCTGCTGACGGGTAGCGTCCAGCGCTTTTTTCAGCGGAACGGTGGGAAGCGCCCCGTATCGTGAAAGATTGGACTTCTTGGTCGCGGCGACTATCACAGAAAAGCGACCATCCGCTTCCAGGTAACGTTTGAGGACGATTGCAAAGAGCAGGTCGCCATAGTTGTGCCGGTCATAGGCTCCGTAAGCGATTACGTTTACCCGGTCAGTCATGGCGTCGGACTCCTTTCGATGTTCTTAAACTGCACGTAGAGCAGGGTGTTTTTGATCGCCAGCGCTACGGCTGTGGCAAAGCAGGCGCCATTGACGCCGTAGCGCGGGATGAGGATCAGGTTTAGCGCGACGTTGATCACGCAGGCCGCGATGTTGTTGTGCAAGTAACGACGGTGATTGCCAGTCATGGTCATGAAGATTCCGAGCGGGCCTGCGGCCAGGACAAAGAAATAACCGATGGCAAGGACCAGCAATGGATAGACGCCTTGCTCGCGGTACTCGGGGCCGAACACGGCAAGGATGTATTCGCGTAGCAGGCCGATGGCGAGCAGGATCATCAGCGCCAGCGCCAGCATGAAGCGCGAATACTTGCGGACAATAGCGAACGCACCAGCGCGGTCGTTCTGCGCCCAGCGTTTGGAGATGTCCGGGGCGATGGTGCCGTTGATGATGAACAGCAGCGTGGTCGAGAGCGCTGCGATCTTGGCGGCGATGTAATAGATGCTGACTTCGCTGGCCGAGCGCAGCACGCCGAGCAATAGCGTGTCGGACAGCTCGATGATGCTGTTCATCACCGCAATCAGCATCAGCGGCACACAGAGGATGAGCATCTCCCGCCAGCCCAACGCAGCTTCCGATCCTGAGCGGGGCAGGCTGCCCCGGGCGCGCCAGACTGAACCGAGGATCGCCAGTGCGAAGCTGAACACAAAGCAGGCCACAACGGTTGTCAGATCGCTACCCGTGATAGCCACCAGCAGAAGGGTTAGCGCAGGCTGGAAGGCCGTTTGCCAGAACAGGCCTTCGCTGGTCTTGTGCTTGGCCTTCAAGGTTTCGCTGGCGATGCTCAGCAGCGACAGGCCGAGCGCGGTAACCGCGAAAAGAACCACCGCATGCGCGAAATAGGCTTGTGTGGTCTTGGAGAAATACACCACTGCCAGGCCGATCAGGAACGCGGGAATGTTCATCAGCGCGGCAAGCATCAGCGCACGGTCGAAGTAGCTTCGCTGTTGGCCTTCGTGCAGGGAAGAGATGTTCTTCAGGCAGGCGATGTCCAGGCCCAGTCGCGCCAGCAATGACAAGAATATGCCGAGAGCAACGCAAAAGAACACGGTCCCGGCAAGCTCTGGCACCAGCAGGCGCGCCAATAGGATGTTCAGGCCGAGCGTAGCGCCCGCGCCGCTGCCTTTGGTAACGATGAGCCTGGCGTATTTGACGAGGTCGGCTTTCATTCCTGGCTGGGGGGCGTCCGTGGCGTAGGCCGATTTCATTTACTGCTCCTGTTGTCACGAATTGCGACAAGCCATGTTGGCGTCCGGGTTGCTCTGCCGCTCAACGCGAGTCCACTCAAGAGCGGTTCGCAGAACGACGATGATGCAGGCGTTCCCAGTCAGCGACCGCTAAATTGGCAACTCCATCAAGAGCGCTGTCGAGGCGGAAAGTTCCTCCGTCGTCCTTACTGCCTGGCTTAATTCCTGGTTGTCGGGAGAGGGGCGGCAGGCGCTGGCGTTCTTTGGCGAACTCTTACAAAGCAGGGCCGTCCCATTTTTGACGGCTTTGGCTTTTTAACGACGTGCGATAAGGGGAATGGCGATGCTGGATTTGCGTGGTGTAGGTGGCTTCGAGCTGCTGAAACGCACCTTCAAGGAGTTCAGCAATGACGACATGACTACCTATGCGTCGGCATTGGCGTACCGGGCGATCTTCTCGTTGTTTCCCTTTCTGCTGTTTCTGATTTCGCTGCTTGGTCTGCTAGATCTGCAAGAATTTTTCACCTGGCTCCGTGAGCAGGTTTCGCTGGTGTTGCCACCCGACGCACTGAGCCTGGTCAACCCTGTCATTGAAGAGATGCAGGAGAAAAAAGGTGGCTTCCTTTCCTTCGGTATTCTCGTGGCGTTGTGGTCGGCCTCGATCGGGGTGCGCTCGTTGATGAACGCGATGAACAAGGCCTACGACGTCGAAGAAGGGCGGCCAACCTGGAAGCTGATCCTCCTCTCGGTGGTATACACCATCGGCCTGGCGCTGCTTCTGCTGGCTACCGCGGCACTGATGATTGTCGGCCCACAAGTCATCGAGTGGCTGGCCGATCAGGTTGGCCTGAAGGACATCGTGGTCACCCTCTGGACCTGGCTGCGCTGGCCGGTCGTGGTGGTGCTGATGATGCTGGTGCTGGCGGTAATCTATTACGTCACGCCCGATGTCGAGCAGGAGTTCCGCTTCATCACCCCAGGCTCGGTGCTTGCTGTGATCGTTTGGATTGCCGCCTCCATCGCCTTCGGCTTGTATGTACAGAACTTCGGTAATTACGACGCGACTTACGGAAGCATCGGGGCGGTCATCGTTCTTCTGCTGTACTTCTATATTTCGTCGGCAGTCCTGCTCTTCGGTGCTGAGATGAATGCCGTAATCGAACATGCCTCGGCAGAGGGCAAGGCTGAGGGCGACAAACGAGTCGACGGCTAGCGCGCCGAAGTAACGCGGATGCGTCTGCGAACAACCGCTTAGGTCGGTGGTCCATTGATTTCATTGCAGAATCTTTCGGGCAAATGGCTCGGTTGTGGCCTCGTAACAGACGGCTGAGACAGCTAGCTGAACCGGGCTCCGAAGGCTCTGCATCGAGACCTAACGGAGACGCTCCACTTTGCACATCGCCGACATGACCATGTTCTACGCACCCGCCAGCGGCGGGGTGCGTACTTATCTCGAGGCTAAACACCGCCGTCTGCAGCTCTATGCAGGCGTTCGCCATAGCATCCTGGTGCCAGGTGAGAGCTATAGCCACAACGCAGGCATCTATCAGATACCCGCGCCCGCACTCCCTTTCGGCAAAGGCTACCGATTTCCGGTAAGACGCGCGCCGTGGCGTAATCAGCTGCGTTCGCTGCGTCCCGACGTGATCGAGGTCGGGGATCCCTATATGACTGCCTGGGCGGCGCTGGATGCTGGCCGCAGGCTCGACGTGCCGGTGATCGGCTTTTATCACTCAGACCTTCCACTGTTGGTGAGCAACCGTATCGGTGGATGGTTAGGCACCAACATGAACGGCTATGTGTCGAGGCTTTACAGCAGCTTCGACCGAGTGCTGGCGCCAAGCCGAGTGATGGCGGAAAAGCTGGTTTCACTGGGCGTCGACAACGTCTATGTGCAGCCGTTGGGCGTTGATCTGGAAACCTTTCGGCCGAGCCTGCGTGACCCGCAAGTTCGCCGGGAGCTGGGCCTCGCCGACGATGCACGACTGATGATTTTTGCCGGCCGAGGATCGCGCGAAAAGAACCTGGACGTACTGCTCGAAACCGCGCGGCAGCTGGGTAAGCCCTATCATCTGCTGCTGGTAGGGTCGGGCATGCCTCATCGGGTGCCATCCAACGTGTCGGTGATTGACCGGTTTTGTCCTGCCGCGGAGGTAGCGCGCTACATGGCCAGCAGCGACGTCCTGCTGCACGCCGGTAATCAGGAGACGTTCGGCCTGGTAGCGCTCGAAGCCATGGCCAGTGGGATACCCGTTATCGCGGCACGCGCCGGCGCATTGCCTGAACTGGTGCCGTTCCATACCGGTCGGCTCTGCCGCCCGTTGGACGCTACAGCGATGGCGCAGACCGTGCGAGAGTTGTTCGAGGACGATCCGCGATTGCTCGGGATGCAAGCCCGTCAGCATGTCGAGGCGCACCATGCGTGGGATGCGGTGGTCGCCGGCTTACTGGCGCACTATCACGCGGTATTGGGCACGGCGGAATTGCCGGTCGCCGTGCATGGCTGAGCGCAGCCTGATGCTGGTGCTGCATGACGTGGCGCCAGAGACATGGCCGGACTACCGGACTTTTGTCGAAGCGGTCGACGCACTGGGCCAAATACCGATCTCATGGCTTGTGGTGCCGGATTTCCATCGACGCAACCGGATCAAGGATCACGCCGATTTTCGACGTTTGCTGGATGGTCGGCTCGCTCGTGGCGATGAGTTGATCCTGCACGGTTGCTACCACGCAGATGAAGCGCCTTCGCCACGCACGCCACGTGACTGGTTCATGCGTCGCGTCTTTACCCATGAAGGCGAGTTCTACCCGCTGAGCCGCGAAGAGTCAGCCAAACGTCTACGGCATGGCATCGCGCTGTTCGAACGCAACCAGTGGCCCCTGCACGGTTTCGTGGCGCCTGCCTGGCTTTTGGGGCCAGGAGCTCGAGAAGCCTTGGCAGCGACTGGGCTGACTTATACCAGCGACCCGGGCCACTTTTACTTGCTGCCCGACTACCAAGCCATAGACGCGCCCGGCCTGGTCTGGAGTGCTCGAAGTGCATGGCGCCGCGGTATGTCACGGCTGCTCAGCGAGCGAGTGCTCCAGCGGTACCAGCGGTCGCCGGTGTTGCGGCTCGGGTTGCACCCGGTGGACATGCGCCATGAGTTCTCGCGTCGATACTGGCTGGATCTGTTGACTCATCTGTTGGCGGACGGGCGCGAACCGGTGACGAAGATAGATTGGCTTGATCGCCACGTACTGGCCTCGAGCGCCGCGGCATGAGTCGGCGTTGGTGGTTGCTGGCTGGCGCCTTGCTGATGGCTGCTCTGGTACCAATCCTGCTGGGCGGCAGCGACTTGTTCGAGCGGTTACGGGGCTTTCCCCTGGGGTTGCTGCTGACGATGCTGGGCATGATCGTCGTCGGTTGGTATCTGAATGCGCTACGGCTGCGATTGCTCATAGGCCCCCGCCGCCTGGGGCAGCACCGTGCGGTGAGCATCGTGATCGCCACGGAATTCGCCATCTGTGCCACGCCCGGCGGTGCGGGTGGCCCTCTGACGATGATGGCGCTGCTGCTGCGCCATGGTGTGCCGCCTGCCAAGGGCACCGCAACCTATGCGGTCGAGCAGCTTACCGACCTGCTGTTTTTCGCCTGTGCGCTAGTGGGTGTGCTCATCTATGCGGTCACCCATTCGTTAAACACCTATATCGCCAGCCTGCTTGGCTTCAGTGCGGCACTGCTGATCGGCCTGATGGTGCTACTTGCGTTGCTGGGCCGCTTTCATCGCCAGGTATTTCTGATCAACGGCTGGCTGATCGGTCGACTGGGTGTGAAGGGCACGCGCCAGCGTAGCTGGGCCAGAAAAGTGCTGAGTTTTCGCAACGCCTTGCTCGAATGTTTCAGGTTGCCGTGGACGATCCTGCTGGGAGTGTTCGTTCTGACCACGTTGCATTGGATGCTGCGCTATAGCGTGCTGTACCTGACCTTGCTGGGCCTGGGTAAACCGCTTGCCTGGGCTTGGACCTTTATCCTGCAGATGCTGGCCTTGACGGCCGGTCAGCTGAGCCTGCTGCCGGGCGGTGCGGGCAGTGCCGAACTGGCCTCCGCGGCCTTGCTTGCGCCGTTGGTGGGGAAGTCCACGGCCGCGGCGGCCATCCTGATCTGGCGCTTCGTGACCTACTACTTCTATTTGATCGCTGGCGCGCCGCTGTTTCTGCATCTCGCCGGTCGGCCATTGTTCGATCGCCTGGCCAAAGCGCGCAATGTTTGAATGGCTTGATGAACCGTTCCTCGGGAAAACGAAACTATTGGCGGAGCGGTTCTGTCAACTGAACGTACCCAAGCAGAGAGGAATGTGCCATGAGCAGTACTGAAGACAAAATGAAAGGCAACCTCAACGAAGCCGCGGGCAAGGCCAAACAGGGTCTGGGCGAGGCTACTGATAACGAGCGCATGAAAGGCGAAGGCCAGCGCCAGGAAGTCAAAGGCGACGCTCAGCAAGTCAAGGGCGAAGCCAAAGACACTGTGAAGAAGGGCGTTGATCGCGCCTGACCGCTGTGACATGAAAAAGCCCGCATCGCGCGGGCTTTTTTCGTTTCTGGTGCTTAGCGCTCCAGGTGCTGTAGCTTGTCCTTTACGCCGTCCCACTCTTCAGCATCGGGCAGCGAGTCCTTTTTCTCTGTGATGTTCGGCCAGACTTCCGCCAGGTCGGCGTTCAGCTGGATGTACTCCTGCTGATCATCTGGCACTTCATCTTCGGAGAAGATCGCCTGGGCAGGGCACTCCGGCTCGCAGAGCGCGCAGTCAATGCACTCGTCCGGATGAATGACCAGGAAGTTCGGGCCTTCGTAGAAGCAGTCCACCGGACAGACTTCCACACAGTCGGTGTATTTGCACTTGATGCAGTTGTCGGTGACGACGAAGGTCATTTCTAGCTATCTCCTCGGGCGTGTCAGGTGGCGTTGCAATGACGCCCCCGTTCGGCAGGACTATGGCGGCACCAGGCAAATGCCGCCTATATCCAAAAAATGCGCGCGATTCTAGCAGCTTTTTTGCAGCCGTTAGACACGCGCTTTCAGGTTGTATAGCAGGTCCAGCGCCTGGCGCGGGCTCATATCATCGGGATTGATCCGACCCAATTCTTCGACCACCGGGTGTGGCAGGCTTGCAAATAGGTCGCTCTGCTGAGGTGGCGCAGGCTGACCGGGGGTTATCTTGGGCGTTTCGTGGGGCAGACTGGTGGTTTCCAGCCGCGACAGATGGTCGCGTGCGCGCTGGATCACTTCGCCAGGCACACCGGCCAACTGTGCCACGGCCAAGCCATAACTCTGGCTCGCCGGTCCCGGCAGGACATGGTGAAGGAAGACGATGCGTTCGTTGTGCTCGGTGGCCGACAAGTGCACGTTGGCCACCACCGGCTGGCTTTCCGGCAGTACGGTGAGTTCGAAGTAATGCGTCGCGAAAAGGGTATAGGCGCGCAGTTTGGCCAGGTGTTCTGCCGCTGCCCAGGCCAGTGACAAGCCATCGAAAGTACTGGTGCCGCGACCGACTTCGTCCATCAGCACCAGGCTGCGGTCGCTGGCGTTATGCAGGATGTTAGCCGTCTCGCTCATTTCGACCATGAAGGTCGAGCGGCCGCCGGCCAGATCGTCCGACGAGCCGATGCGGGTAAAGATGCGATCGACCAGAGACAGTTCGCAGGCTTTGGCCGGCACGAAACTGCCGATTTGCGCCAGCAGTACGATCAACGCCGTTTGGCGCATGTAAGTCGACTTACCGCCCATGTTCGGCCCGGTGATCACCAGCATGCGGGTTTCGTCATCAAGGTTGAGGTCGTTGGCGACGAAGGGTGTCTGCAACACCTGTTCAACCACAGGATGGCGGCCTTGTTCGATCTGCAGGCAGGGATGCTCGACGAAACGCGGGCGGTTGAGATCGAGCGTCAGAGCGCGTTCGGCCAGGTTGCTGAGTACGTCGAGTTCGGCCAGCGCCGCGGCGCTATCCTGCAGGGGTGCAAGATGACCGATGAGAAACTCCAGCAGTTCTTCATAGAGCTGCTTTTCGCGCGCCAGTGCCCGGCTCTTGGCAGACAGCGCCTTGTCTTCGAACTCTTTGAGCTCCGGCGTGATGAAACGCTCGGCGCCCTTTAGCGTTTGCCTGCGGATGTAGTCGGCCGGCGCAGACTCCGCCTGTTTGCTGGGCAGCTCGATGAAATAGCCATGCACCCGGTTGTAGCCGACCTTGAGGTTGGCAAGTCCGGTGCGTGCTTTCTCGCGAGTTTCCAGATCCATCAGGTACTGGCCGGCGTTCTCCGACAGCGATTGCAGTTCGTCCAGTTCAGCGTCATAGCCGGTCTTCAACACGCCGCCTTCGCGGATCACCGCCGGCGGGTTATCGATAATGGCCTTTGCCAACAACGCAGCGAGCTCGGGGTAGGTCCGGATGGTGGTCGCCAGCTCGGTCAGATGAGGGGCGACCAGTTCCGTCATGCCCTCCTGAAGCTGCGGCAGGGCTACGAGCGCGTCACGCAGGCGCGCCAGATCGCGCGGCCGAGCGTTGCGCAAGCCGATTCGCGCGAGGATGCGCTCGAGATCACCGATCTCTTTCAGCTGTGGCTGGATCTGTTCGAAGCGATAGTGCTCTAGCAGGCATGTGATCGAGTCCTGGCGGGCCTCGAGCACGCTTCGATCACGCAACGGGCGATTCAGCCAGCGGCTGAGCAGGCGGCTGCCCATGGCGGTCTGGCAGCGGTCGACTACTGATTGCAGGGTGTTCTCGCGCCCACCGCCGAGATTAATATCCAGTTCCAGATTGCGCCGGGTCGCGCCGTCAAGGATGACCGTCTCGTCGAGACGCTCGTGTCGAAGGCTGCGCAGATGGTGAAGTGCGGTACGCTGGGTTTCCTTGGCATAGGTCAGGAGGCAGCCGGCGGCGCCGATAGCGAGCGTCAACCGCTCGCACCCAAAGCCTTTCAGATCCTGAGTCCCAAACTGTTGGCAGAGGCCTTTGAAGCCACTGTCGCGGTCGAAATCCCAAGGGGCTCGCCGGCGTACGCCGCGGCGCTTCTCGACTGGCAAATTGGCAGGCCAGTCGTCCGGGATCATCAGTTCAGCCGGGTTCAGGCGTTCTACCTCAGCCAGTAGCGTTTCCCAGCCGCCAAACTCCTGCACGCTGAATCGGCCGCTGGTAATGTCCAGTACCGACAGGCCGAACAGCTTCTCGTCGCCCACCACCGCCGCCAGGAGATTATCCCGGTGCTCGTCGAGCAGGGCTTCATCGCTCACCGTGCCGGGGGTGATGATTCGCACCACCTGTCGCTCCACCGGGCCCTTGCTGGTCGCTGGGTCGCCGATCTGTTCGCAGATCACTACAGACTCGCCAAGCTTCACCAGGCGGCTGAGATAGCCCTCGGCGGAGTGAAATGGGATGCCCGCCATGGGTATCGCGTTACCACCAGACTGACCGCGCGCGGTCAGGGTGATGTCCAGCAGCTTGGCCGCTTTCTTGGCATCGTCGTAGAACAGCTCGTAAAAGTCGCCCATGCGGTAGAACATCAGCTGGTCAGGATGCTCGCGTTTGAGCTTCCAGTACTGCTGCATCATGGGCGTGTGATGGGACAGGTCTTGTGACATATAGCTCGACTTGGTGCGATGTGCAGGTAACAGAGCAGACGCGGCTGGGTCCCGTTTAGGTAACGGCCGTTACTGGCGCTGTGGGCAGGATGAAATAAACCGGGAAGGTTATCATGGCCCGTACCAGGTGCGATGGGGCAACCTTCCGAGCTGATACCTGAGATGCCACGCATCGGTTTGAATGTTTTGGGATTGCTATGTCTGCACTAGAACAGGCGTCGAATGCATCGACGAATCTGCTCCTCGTTACGCTGGTCAACGTAATTGTCGTCGCGGTTGTCGTGGCGGTTCACTACGAGTTTCTGTCGCGCCTGTCTGCAAGCAGGCCGAGTCCACATTTCCATCATCGTGTCGGAATCGTGTTTGGCGTGTTCGGTGCGTTGACGGCACATGCGGTAGAGGTCTGGGTGTTTGCCTTTGCCTACTATCTCATGCATCACTCGCCCGGCTGGGGGACGCTGGCTGGGGAATTCAGCGGCAGCCTGCTGGACTGTGCCTATTTCTCTTTCACGACATTTACGACCGTTGGCTTTGGCGACATCCATCCCGTCGGCGCCATTCGATTCCTGACCGGCATCGAGGCACTGACGGGATTGGTATTGATCACCTGGACCGCCTCGTTTCTGTTTCTCGAAATGCAGCGCCACTGGACTGTCCGGTGAGTCCTTACAGCGGAGCGCGTTTGGCATCGCATGGCTGACCGTCAGAACGTGCGCTGCTAAGGTAGCCTTTGATATCGGCATCAGGAGCTTTCATGTCCACCTTGACCGAACTCGCGGCCCAGCTGGGCCATGCGCTCCAGCAACAGTCGGCGCAAGTGACCACAGCCGAGTCTTGCACAGGGGGAGGCATTGCCGAGGCCATTACCCGCGTTGCCGGCAGCTCGGCCTGGTTCGAGGCTGGCTTCGTCACCTATTCCAACCGTCAGAAATCCTCTCAGCTGCACGTGCCGGAACATCTATTTTCCGAAGTGGGTGCAGTGAGCCGTGAAGTCGTCGAAGCGATGACCCGCGGGGCCCAGGCTGCCAGCGGGGCGCGCTACGCTGTGGCTGTCAGCGGCGTAGCGGGGCCGGGCGGCGGTTCGCCAGAAAAGCCGGTCGGTACGGTGTGGCTGGCCTGGGCCTGCGACGATGAACGGTACTCAAGACGTTTTCAGTTCGACGGCGACCGGCAGGCCGTTCGTGAACAGAGTGTGAAGGCGGCGCTCGTCGGATTGATCCGCCTGGCGACAGGAGAAAATCCGATTGAGGGCTAGGCGCTCGTTTTTGCCTATGCTCTAATACTGTCTACTTATACAGTTGTTGTGGCCTCTGGCCCTCTTGATCAAGTGAGGATTGTAATGGACGAGAACAAGAAGCGCGCCTTGGCTGCTGCCTTGGGCCAGATCGAAAAGCAGTTCGGTAAAGGCGCGGTCATGCGCATGGGCGACCATGATCGCCAGGCTATTCCCTCTATTTCCACCGGTTCGCTGGGCCTGGACATCGCGCTTGGCATTGGCGGATTGCCTAGAGGACGAATCGTTGAAATCTACGGCCCGGAATCTTCGGGTAAAACCACGCTGACCCTGTCGGTTATCGCTGAAGCCCAGAAGATGGGCGCTACCTGCGCATTCGTCGACGCCGAGCACGCGCTTGATCCAGATTACGCAGGCAAGCTCGGCGTCAATGTCGATGATCTGCTGGTTTCCCAGCCGGATACCGGTGAGCAAGCGCTGGAAATCACCGACATGCTGGTGCGCTCCAACGCTGTCGACGTAATCATCGTCGACTCCGTGGCCGCGCTGGTGCCCAAGGCCGAAATCGAAGGCGAGATGGGCGATACCCATGTCGGCCTGCAAGCACGTCTGATGTCTCAGGCGCTGCGCAAGATCACCGGTAACATCAAGAACGCCAATTGCCTGGTGATCTTCATCAACCAGATCCGCATGAAGATCGGCGTGATGTTCGGTAGTCCGGAAACCACCACCGGCGGTAACGCGCTGAAGTTCTACGCTTCGGTCCGTCTCGACATCCGTCGTACTGGCGCGGTGAAAGAAGGGGACGAAGTGGTTGGTAGCGAAACCCGCGTCAAGGTGGTCAAGAACAAGGTGGCGCCACCGTTCCGTCAGGCTGAGTTCCAGATCCTTTATGGCAAGGGCATCTACCGCAATGGCGAGGTCATTGACCTTGGCGTGCAGCAAGGTCTGGTCGAGAAGTCCGGCGCCTGGTATGCCTACAAGGGCAACAAGATCGGTCAAGGCAAGGCTAATGCGGCCAAGTTCCTTGAAGAGAACGTGGAGATCGGTCGCGAGATCGAACAGCAGATTCGCGACAAGTTGCTAGTGGTTGCGCCTGATACCAAGGCCAATCCGGTCGGCGAAAATCTGGTCGAAGCCGACGCCTAATCGGTATGCCGGTCGTGCTCGACAGCCCCGCCGCTGTGCGGCGGGCAGCCATGGATCTACTGGCCCGGCGCGAGCATGGGCGCATCGAGCTGAGTCGCAAATTGCGCTTACGCGGTGCGCCAGCTGAACTCATCGAGCCTGCGCTGGAAATGTTGGCCGATGAGGGATTGCTTAGCGAAGCTCGTTATCTGGAGAGTTTCGTGCGCATGCGAGCCAACGCCGGGTACGGTCCATTGCGCATACGTGAAGAGCTGACCCAGCGAGGGCTGGCTCGAGAGGATATCGAGCAGGCATTACGCGACAGTGGCTTCGATTGGAATGCGCAACTGCATGAAGTGTGGTTGCGAAAGTTCGGTGAGTTGCCGGGCGATCAGCGGGAAAGGGCTCGTCAGGGCCGATTTCTCAGCTACCGTGGCTATCCGCTGGACTTGATCGGGCGCCTCCTGCGAGGCGCTTCGCTCGACTGATCCGGGCTCAATAGCGTTTCTCCGCTATTCGGCCTCGTCCGTTTGCAAATCTTGTTTTCGCACCGCTTCAATCTTCGGCACCCAATGGCGAAGCCCAGTGTTCCCTCGCATTGATGAAGTCGGTCAGTTCCCGTAGCCGGCCGTGATCCCGGCCGTTGAAAACAAAGCTCAGCCTGGGTAAAGGCTGCAGTTCCGGCTCGTCCAGCTCCATTTCACAGCACGCTTGCTGCTCGAAGCGACCATTGAGACAGAGGTCGGCGAAATGTTCGTTCATGTAGGACACCGCGGCATCGTTCAGCACATGATTCATGCGCATGACGAAGCGATCCTGCAACCATCGGCTCGAGTGGAAGTTGCTGTAGAAGTGATCAATCTCTGCGGCAGCGTCTTCGGCATTGTCCACGAGGCGCATTAATCGCATGTCGGTCGGCAGAATGTAACGATTGCCCTCAAGCTGGCGACGCATAAAGTCCAGCGCATCTTTCCAGAACGTGCCGCCGGGTTCATCCAGCAGGACGATTGGCACCAGCGGGCTCTTACCCGTCTGAACCAGGGTAAGCACTTCCAGGGTCTCGTCCAGTGTGCCGAAACCACCGGGACACAGTACCAACGCATCCGCCTCCTTGATAAAGAACAGCTTGCGCACGAAGAAGAAGTGGAAGGACAGCAGGTGGTCGGTGCCATCTACCGTCGGGTTGGCATGCTGCTCAAAGGGCAGTGTGATGTTTAGGCCGAGGCTGTTATCCATGCCTGCGCCTTCGTGGGCAGCCGCCATGATGCCGCCACCGGCGCCGGTAATAACCATCAACTCGTAGCGTGCAAGCGTCTCGCCGAGCTCCCGGGCAAGTGCGTACAGCGGGTGCTCGATGGGGGTGCGTGCAGAGCCGAAAACAGTCACCTTGCGGCGACGCTTGAACTGGTCGAGGCGGCTGAAGGCATGCTCCATTTCGCGCATGGTCTGAAGCAGAATCTTTGCATCCCAACGGCTTCGATCGGCTTGTGCCATGCGCATGACGGTGACCAGCATTTCCCGATACAGCGGCAGGTTCTGGCTGCTGGATGGGACTACCAAGGCAACCAGTTCATCGATTTTCTTCGACAGTTCGGCGCCACTGGTTTTGAAATGCCGCGACAGGTAATCGTCCGATTCGAAAGGCATACGAGATCTCCTTGAGAAAGCTTCGGCGCTGCTGCCGCCATGCGCGAGGGCGGCGCCTCCCATGTGCGCATGTATGCAAATGACCGCCAAAATTTGGTCCAGGTGACGCCTGGCATGCGGCTACTGGGGCCAATGGTTCTATGCCTAACAGTAGCCTCGCGCGAAGGCGCAAATGCTGGTCCCTACGCTCAGTGAGCGAAAGCCCATCATCATACGTGCAGTTCTTTGCGTGAGCCGCAGGGTTGAGCTGCGGCTGTGTCCGGTCATCAGAGGGCGATGCGGTCGCCTGGTTCCGGAATGTTGGCTTGCCAGTCAAGACGATCACGCAGTGCCTCCTGTAAGGCACGCATCTTGTCTAGCTCCCCATGCACGAGATAGAGCTCCGGACGCGTCTTGAATTGGCTCGCCCATTCAATCAACTGTGATTGTCCGGCATGCGCTGAGAAACCGCCCAAGGTATGAACCTGAGCTTTCACCGCTATGCGCTGGTGCATCAGCTTGACGGTCTTGGCTCCATCGACGATGGCGCGACCGAGCGTGCCGCTCGCTTGGAAGCCTGGAATGATCAAGTGGCATTCTTCACGCCAGAGGTTGTGCTTGAAGTGATGAAGAATGCGCCCGCCATTACACATGCCGCTGCCCGCGATGATGATCGCGCCACTTTTGAAACGGTTGATGGCCATTGACTCTTCGGCTGTCGGCGTCGCCCTGAATATCGGCAGCCATGTTTCGATACGCTGCCGGTTGTCGTCGCCAGGTATGCCGGGCTGTATCTCCAGTTGCTCTTGGAACAGTGTGTAAATCGCGTTCGCTCCGATGGCCATCGGGCTGTCCAGAAAGACCACTTGCTGAGGTACGCGGCCTTGGTGGTAGAGGAGGCCGAGGTAATAGATCAAGTCTTGCGTGCGGCCGACCGCGAAAGACGGCATGAGTACGTTTCCACCGTCGCGGTGGGCCTGCTGAAGGATCTCGGCCAGCTCCTCAATGGTGGCCTGGTGATCACGGTGGTCGCGATCGCCATAGGTAGATTCCATCAGCACCACGTCGGCTTCGGTCAATGGCGTAGGTGCGTGCATCAGTGGTGAACAGGCATTGCCAAGATCACCGGAAAACACCAGGCGGCGGGTGGAGCCGAAATCTTCAACGTCGACCTGAACGATGGCTGACCCAAGAATGTGCCCCGCATCGAAGAAGCTCACAGAAACCCCGGGTGCTGCTTCGAAGGCTTCGCCATAGGCATGAGGCTGACGTTGCGCCAGCATGCGTTCGGTGTCGACCCGGGTGTAGAGGGGCTTGATGGCTGGCTTGCCCAAACGCGCCCGCCACCGGTTTTCCCACTCGGCGTCCTTTTCCTGAATATTCGCAGAGTCGAGCAGCATCAGCTCGACCAGCTTGCCGGTCGCTTCGGTGACATGGATTGGCCCTTTGAATCCTGCTGCCACTAGCTTCGGTAGCAAGCCGCTATGATCGATGTGCGCGTGCGACAGCACCACGGCATCCAGGGTTTGAGGATCGAAGCTGAAACCCGCTCGGTTGCCTGCTTCCTCTTCGCGCCGCCCTTGGCGCATGCCGCAGTCGAGAAGCACGCGAACGCCTCCATGAGTTTCGATCAGGTAGCAAGATCCGGTGACCTGTTGGATGGCGCCGAGAAAGCTGAGCAAAGCCATGAGAAGCTCCTGTTTGTGCGGTTGCGCCAAGCATGCCCGCTATGCCGGCGGCTCATCTTGATGCATATCAGAGAGAGCGCCTCGGACGCTGACTAGACTATCGCCAACGCCCATCAACGGAGTGCTCCATGAATCAGCTACTGCCCAGTCTTGTCGAGCTGGATCATCATGCGGAGATCCAGCCCGAGTTCGGTTCTTGGCGAACCGGGTATGGACCTTTCGAGCATGCCTTGGAAACGCAGGCTGCGGTGTTTCGTCTGGCTCATCAACTGGTACAGGCGAAGATGCAGCCGGATCTGGCAAGTGTCTATCGGTTATTGCAGGCCATCGACCGAATCGGCTCGGCAGGACTCTGGCTGGTCGTGCACATGACCTATGCGCGTCGCGTTCGGCTCGACGGTGCGCCACTCTGCGCCGAGGACTTCAAGGCTGCGCCAGAAGGGCATACCGGCGGCTCGCTGAACATGGTGCCTGCCTACGCCGGTTATCTTGGACTGAACGCTCTGACAGGCCGTACGCGTGCATGGTTGATGGGGCAGGGCCATTGCGTCGCAGCGATCGAAGCGCTGAATCTGCTTACCGACAATATGCATCCCGAGCAAAAGGAAGCTTATGGCGATGGCGAAGCAGGCCTCAACCGACTGCTCGAGGATTTCTATGGCTACCATCAGGCGGCGGATGGCAGCCCATCGGCGCCTCTGGGCAGCCATGTCAACGCGCACACCGGCGGCGGTATTGCCGAAGGCGGGTACCTTGGTTTCGCCGAGCTGCAATATGCCCATATGCCACTGCCTGGCGAGACGCTTGTCGCCTTCCTTTCTGATGGTGCGGCAGAGGAGCAGCGCGGCAGCGACTGGATGCCACGTTGGTGGCGTGCTGAGGATTGTGGCGTGGCGCTGCCGATTATGATCGCCAACGGTCGGCGAATCGAACAACGAACCCAGCTTGGCACCCACGAGGGGCTTGAAGGGTTTCGCCAGCACCTGAGCCGTTGTGGCTTCGACCCGATTCCCTTCGATGGTCGTGACCCGGCAGCCTTCGTCTGCGCATTATGGGAGATGGAGCAGCGCCTGGCCCGGCGGGTCGAGGAAAAGGCTCGCGGCCTGCTGCGCTATCCGCTGCCGATCCCCTACGGCGTTGCCGAGACGATCAAAGGGTTCGGCTTCTATGGCGCCGGCAGCAATGCGGCGCATAACCTGCCGCTGCCGGGTAACCCGCACGTCGATGACGCCTCGCGCGAGTTGTTCAATACACATGTCGCCCCGCTTTTCGTGCCTTGGGATGAGCTTGAGCACGCTCGCCATCTGGTTGCACAGTCCCGTCACGCGCGCCCCGCCGAGCGCGACAGTGTTCTGGCGATGAGGCGGCCCGCTGCGCCGACCATGCCGTCCCTCAGATACCACGATCACGCTTGTTCACCAATGGCAGCGGTAGATGATTTTTTTGTCGAACTCACCCGCGCCAATCCGTCGTTGCGCCCTCGTGTAGGTAACCCCGATGAACTCGCTAGCAATCGCCTGGGTGGGGTACTCAAAGCGTTGAAACACCGTGTGGTCGATACTGAAGGGGAGTTCGAGGCGGTGGACGGCAAGATCATCACGGCACTGAACGAAGAGGCCGTGGTTTCCGCCTGTCTCGCCAACCAGGGTGGGCTGAACCTGGTTGCCAGTTATGAGGCCTTCTGCGTCAAGATGCTCGGTGCGGTACGCCAAGGCCTGATTTTCGCCCGGCAGCAGAAGGAAGCGGGACGGCCCGCTGGTTGGCTTGGCTGGCCGATCATCGCCACATCGCACACCTGGGAAAACGGCAAAAATCAGCAGTCGCACCAGGACACCACCTTCTGCGAGGCCTTGCTGGGCGAGATGAGCGATATGGCGAGGGTTCTGTTTCCTGCGGACCACAACAGTGCCTTGGCGCTGCTGCCTTCCATCTATCAGGCCCGCGGTGCGCTGGCTTGCTTGGTCATGCCTAAGCGTGAGCGGCCTGCCATTTTCAATCAGGTCCAGGCCGAGCAGCTTGCGCGTGATGGCGCGATCATCGTCGACGAGCAGAAGGGCACTAATCC
The DNA here is from genome assembly GCF_000970615.1 of Pseudomonas sp. 10B238. Taxonomy (NCBI): domain Bacteria; kingdom Pseudomonadati; phylum Pseudomonadota; class Gammaproteobacteria; order Pseudomonadales; family Pseudomonadaceae; genus Pseudomonas; species Pseudomonas sp. 10B238. The sequence continues at coordinate 341,074 of NZ_KQ033929.1, read as the reverse complement.
CCTCCTTCTGATTGCGAACGGCAGCTACCAGTTGACCGAAATGCAGCGGGCCACCGAGAGGCTCAAAGAGGCGGGTGTCAGCTATCGTCTGGTTTATCTTCAGGAGCCGGGGCGCTTCCGCGCGCCGCGTGATCGTTGGGAAATCGAGGCGCTCGCAGCGGACGGGGTGACCGAACGTCTGTTTCCTGAACAGATCGAGATGCGGGTATTGCTGACCCACATGCGCCCTGAGGTAGCGCGTGGTCATCTCTGGCCAATCCTGCCGGACGTGCGGCGCAATTCAGTGCTGGGCTATCGCAATCGCGGTGGCACCCTGGACGAGGGTGGCATGCAATTCGCCAACCGGGCGTCCTGGGCGAATGTGCTGGCCGCCTGCGCACGGTTGCTCGACGTACCGCGAACTGCGTTGCTTAAGCCGGATGAGGCCGCCGCGGTGGCTGGCAAGGGCGATCCGCGCGTGCTGCGTTAGCCAGGACCCGTCGCGGGCAGCACTGGTGCTGCCCACGGCGCGCGGGTTGCCTTAGCAATCGCTGGAGCGATAGCGCTCGGTGGTGATCGGCTTCTTGCTCTGGTATTCGTTGAACTCAAAGCGCAATACCGCGCCCTGACTCATCAGCTGACGCAGTCCCTCGTTGTTGCACACACTGGCTGCCAGCTGGGTGCGGACCTGCTTGGGGTTGTCTCGCATCTGAGCGGCATGGCGTGGCTGAACACTCAGATGGTTGACCAGTTCATTTCCCTCTACGCTGTATCCCTCGTCGAGCAGGTCGGAGTTGATCGCGCGCGGCGTGCCTACACTGCTTTCGCGGGCGACTTTTTCAAGTAACTGGCCCAGTGCTGGGTCCTGTGCATACGCGGCATTGGCGAAGGGCAGGGCGAGGCAGAGCGTTAATAGTGGGGTCAGACGGCGCATGGTGATCTCCTGATGACTGCCGTCGTTCGACCGGTACCGGCCCCCACGGTTCAGATCTGCCATGGTTTCGGGGCGGGCTGGTAAACTGCCGCTCCGCCCTGATCGATCGAATCTCCATGTCTCATGCCGTAGTCCGTCTTCGCGACGCGCGCCTGGCGCGTAGCGCCAAGCCGTTCATCGCACGTGGTTCGCGTACGCCCCGGTGTGCTCGCTGCCGTGTGGCCGCTAGTCATTGTTTGTGCGACTGGCTGCCAGCCGTAACGACAAACAGCGCGGTGTGCCTGATCATGCACGATATCGAGCCGCTGAAGCCGAGCAATACCGGCTGGCTGATTGCAGATATCGTGGCCGACACCTACGCCTTCACGTGGCAGCGGACCGCTGTGGAGCCTGGTTTGCTGGAACTGCTCGCCGATACCCGATATCAGCCGGTGGTGGTCTTTCCGGGCGAGTATGCGTCACCTGATCGGGTGGTCTCGGAGGTGAAGGCCGCGCCAGGAAAGCGTCCGCTGTTCATTCTGCTTGATGCGACCTGGACCGAGGCGCGCAAGATGTTTCGCAAAAGCCCCTACCTGAATCATCTGCCGGTGCTGAGCCTGCAAGCCGAGGTGCTGTCACGCTACCGCCTGCGCCGTTCGACGCGCAGTGAACATCTATGCACCGCAGAAGTTGCTGCGTTGTGCCTTGGCTTAGCGGGAGATGAGAAGGGCGCGGCGGCGCTGGATACTTGGCTCGATGCATTCACCGACCATTATCTGGGCGCCAAGCACCACCGTACGCCAGACCCTGATGATGAAACCCATAAAGCGCTGGCCGCCATGGGCCAGCGCTGAACAGGATGGGGCACTCAGTGCCGCGCCACCTGTGGAATCTCGCTGGCCGCCACCACCGGTAGGTCCTTGCGCGGCCAGAGTTGTGCGGCGAGCATGCCGACGAACATCAACGCACAGCCGAAATAGCCCCGCGGGCTGAGGCTTTCATCAAGCAGCAAGGCGCCAGCAAGCGCGGCGAACACCGCTTCGAGCGAGAGGATGATGGCCGCGTGCGAGGCAATTGCATGTTTCTGTGCCACGACTTGCAAGGTATAGCCCACGCCGACTGCAAACATTCCGCCGTAGATCAGCGCGGGTGCGGCAAGCCAGATGCTGTCCAGGCTGGCTTGCTCGAAGATTGCCGCCAAAACAAGGCTGACGACCGCACAAGTCACGAACTGCAGAAAGGCCAGGCGGATGGCATCGTGGCGACCAACGAAAAAGCTCACCAGCAATACATGAACGCCCCAGACGAAGGCGCCGGCCAGCTGTATCCAGTCGCCGGAAGCGATCTGGAAGTTCTCGTCGATGCTGAGCAAAGCCATGCCAACCACCGCGAGCACCGCCCCCAGCCAGGTCCCAGTACCGGTTTTCTGGCCTATTACCAGCCCTAGCAGAGGCACGACGATAACGTACAGCCCGGTAATGAAACCGGAGTTGGTCACGCTCGTGAAAAGCAGGCCAACCTGTTGCAGGTTGATGCCTATAGTCAGCGCGAGTCCCATGCTGAGGCCACCCAGCAGCAAACCACGCTGCAAGAACGGTTCGTGGCGAGCGGCGCCTCGACCCTGGTGCAATAACAAGGGAAGCAACACGATTGCGCCCAATGCGAAGCGCAACCCAGTGAACAGGAACGGCCCGATGTTATCCATGCCGACCCGCTGTGCGACAAATCCGCTCCCCCAGATCATGGCCGTGATGAGCATTAGAAAATCGGCGCGAAGGGCTTGTTTGCGCATGTTTGGACTCGTGCGGGAAAATCGCAAACTTTGCATTAAACCGATGCGCTTGGCCACTGCTTCGCCGTCCAGCGTGGCGGGTAGCTGATTAAATGCGGAACGATGATCGAATTTCCCGTGGTGGCGCGATATCATCACCGCGGTCACCCTCGAGCATATTGCGGGTTCTTGCCGTCCTGATTGTCAGCAACCGGCTCAGGTTGGTGTAGCGCCAATAAAAACTATAGGTCCGCCATGGCTGCTTACGAAATCCTTATCGCCGATGATCACCCCCTGTTTCGCAGTGCGCTGCAGCAAGCGCTAACGCTTGGCCTGGGCGATGACGTTCGGCTTTCCGAGGCGGCTAGCATTGCCGAACTCGAAGCCCAACTGACCCGTACCTCGGACTGGGATCTGGTCTTGCTGGATTTGAACATGCCGGGCGCTTATGGATTCTCCGGGCTCGTGTTGCTGCGAGGGCAGTATCCCCAGCTGCCTGTGGTAATGATCTCCGCGCAGGAAGACGCTGCGGTTGTAGCTCGTTCGCGCGAGTTTGGCGCCAGTGGTTTCATCCCCAAGTCCAGTTCACTCGAGACGATCCAGCAGGCTGTGCGGGTCGTGCTTGACGGTGATGTCTGGTGGCCTAGCAACATTGATGATGTGGCGCATGTCAGCGCCGAAGCCAAGGCGGCTAGCGAAGGGCTCGCGAGCCTCACGCCCCAGCAGTTTCGCGTGCTGACCATGGTGTGCGACGGTTTGTTAAACAAACAGATCGCCTATGAGCTCAGCGTTTCCGAAGCGACCATCAAGGCGCATGTGACCGCAATCTTCCGCAAGCTGGGCGTTCGCACCCGGACCCAGGCAGCTCTGCTCTTGCAGCAGATGGGCTCAATTCCCAGCAGCTGACAACCGTTTCGGCCTGCCGATGCCTCGCTAATCTCGATTCTCCACCTTACGCAATCGCCGGCAGTACGATCTCATCACTTCGACGGATGCCGGCTGTCAGCGCGCGGCATTGCTCGATGAATTCGCGCATCGCAGCGGTCTGGTATTTCAACGAGTGCCAGATGAAATAGAACTGCCGGGCAAGATCCAGTTCGGGTGTTTCCAGAGCGACCAGGCTGCCACGGCGGAATGCATCGCGTAGCGCCAGCCTGGAAATGCAGCCAATCCCGAGCCCAGATTCAACGGCTCGTTTGATCGCCTCGGTATGCTCCAGCTCAAGCCGAATGTTCAGCTTGGCTGGATGATGGCGCATGGCATGGTCGAATGTCAGGCGCGTACCGGAGCCCTGTTCGCGGAGAATCCAGGCTTCCCGCGAGAGCTGTTCCAGACTTACTGCAGTGTGCTCAGCCAGCGCGTGCTGGGGTGCACAAAACACCACCAGTTCATCCTCGACCCAAGGCAGTACCTCAATCTCCGGGTGCTGACAGTCGCCTTCGATCAGACCTAAATCAAGTTCATGTTGCGCAACCTGTTGGACAATATGAGCGGTGTTCTGAACGTGCAGCTTCACGCGGCACTCAGGGTGACGTTGCATGAAACTGCCGATCAGCAGGGTGGCGAGGTAGTTGCCGATCGTCAGGGTGGCGCCCACGCTGAGCGAGCCGAAGCCGGTCTTGCCAGCCAGTAGATCCTCGATGGCTTTAGCCTGATCGAGCAAGCCTACTGCCTGCGGTAAGAGCTGGTGGCCTAATGCATTCAGCCACAATCGTTTACCCGCACGGTCGAACAGCTGGCACCCCGATTGACGTTCCAGTTCAGCCAGCGAAGTGCTGGTCGCGGACTGGGATAGGGCGAGACTTTCGGCCGCACGCGAGACACTTTCGTGCCGCGCGAATGCGACGAATACTTGAAGCTGACGGAGCGTGAAATGCATATCTATATAACCGATAACATATATCGTTAATATTCGTTTAGCGGATATTAGTCGGGCCAGTAAACTAGTGGCAAATATTGACGCGCCATCGCGCGCTAGAAGGGGAGCACTACATGAGCAACCTGAACGTTGAGCGAGTCCTCAGTGTGCATCACTGGAACGACACGCTGTTCAGTTTCAAAACCACCCGCAATCCGGGTCTGCGCTTTGAAAACGGCCAGTTCGTGATGATTGGTCTCGAAGTGGAAGGGCGACCCCTAATGCGCGCTTACAGCATTGCCAGCCCCAACTATGAAGAACATCTCGAGTTCTTCAGCATCAAGGTTCCAGATGGTCCGCTGACGTCTCGACTGCAGCACCTCAAGGAAGGCGACTCACTGATGGTCAGTCGCAAGCCGACCGGAACGCTGGTGTTGAACGACCTGTTGCCTGCCAAGCATCTCTACCTGTTGAGCACCGGGACTGGTCTGGCGCCCTTTTTGAGCGTGATCCAGGATCCGGAAACCTATGAGCGCTTCGAGAAGGTCATCCTGGTGCACGGCGTTCGTTACGTTAATGAAGTCGCCTATCGTGAATTCATCACCGAGCATTTGCCACAAAACGAATTCTTTGGCGAAGCATTGAAAGAAAAGCTGATCTACTACCCCACCGTCACTCGCGAGCCGTTCGAGAATCAGGGCCGTCTAACTGACCTGATGCGCAGCGGCAAGTTGTTTGCGGATATAGGGCTACCTCCGATCAACCCTGAAGATGACCGCGCGATGATCTGTGGCAGCCCGAGCATGTTGGCTGAAACCAGCGAAGTGCTGGACAGCTTCGGCCTCAAGGCGTCGCCTCGTATGGGTGACCCGGGCCACTACCTGATCGAGCGAGCATTCGTCGAGAAGTGATCGGTCGTTAAGATGCAATGGACCGGCTACGCATTGCGTCAGCCGGTTTTTTTCTGCGTGTTCAGATGTAGGTGGCACAGCACTTCTTGAACTTCTGACCGCTGCCGCAAGGGCAGGGGTCGTTGCGGCCGGCCTTCAGCGGTGTGGTGGAGTCGATGAAATACCAGCATCCGTCGTGCTGAACAAAAGCCGAACGCTCATGTTGAGCATGTTCGCCTGCCCCGTCGTGCCAGCGGGCTGTGAAGCTGACCAGCGCATGTTCCGGCTGGCCGCCGAACACCTGACTTTCTTCGACCTCGAGGCCCAGCCAAGTGCTGTTGGCGCTCCACTCCCTCATCGCCTGGAGGTCCAAGGCTTGCTGTTGCGCCGGCAGGGTAGTTGACCGAAGGTAATCGATGGCCCCGACAACATAGGCGCTGTATCGCGAACGCATCAATCGTTCCGCGCTAGGTGCCGACAGACCTTGATGATACCGACCGCAACATTTGCCGTAAGGATCGCCGCTGCCACAGGGGCAATTTGCAGCTGCCCGTTGATCATCAGTCATCGTTGGTTACCACCAATATTTGCCGAACATTTGCGGATTGGCCCAGAACTTCGCGTTGAGCCAATCTGGAACCTGCTTGTAATCAAGTAGGTCGTAGGTGAAGAGGGTCACCGTTTGGCCGTCTCGTTCGAAACGTGCGCTGACTTGTAGTGCCAGGGAGAAGAAGTCAGTTGCCTGCCAGTCGCACGCGTTCAGATCGACCAAAACTGCCATGCGGTTGGTATTGAGATTGCGAATACCACCGAGCAGCTGCAGGCCGTCTCGCTTCGAAAGATGTTCCAGGCAGTCGGCGACCAATGCCAGATCGTAGCGGCGGTCGGCGAGGTCTGCAGGAAGAGGGCCGGTTGGTGTGCGGTCAATCTGACTGTTGTCGTGACTGCGGCTGAATGCTTCGATGGCGGGCAATTCGCTGCGGCCGACATAAAGCAGTCGCGCCGGGCGTTGTTGCTCTAACAGGGCGGCCAGAGCTTGCTGTGGCGTCTGCGATGAGCGGGATGCTGTCAAACCGGGATTCCTCGTTATCAGGCGTGGCGGAACGCAAAAATTGCAGTCCGCTCAGTCTGCCAAAGTATAAAGACTAGCGCGCAGGCGCCTGCCGTCCTAGTCTCGATATAACTGGAGCTGCTTATGCTCTTGCGCATAACGCTCTGGCCGATCCCACATTAGGAGGCTTTAACGATGAGTAGCTTACGGACAGCAGTACCCGTGATTGTGATGACCACCTTCCTGGCCGGCTGCGCAGGGGTGCAGAAGCAGGATTGGCCCAGTTGTGCGGCTGTTGGCGGCGTAACCGGTGCCGCGCTGGGTGCGATAGAAAGTAGTACCTATACAGGTTATGGCGCTTTGATTGGCGGCGGCATGGCTGCAGCCTACTGCTGGGCTAATGGAACCGAGCAGGAGACTGTCGCCGTTGTAGAGACAGTTGAACCTGCCCCAGTGACAGAGCCGGAGCCCGAGCCAGTGCTGGAAGCCGTACGGGTGGAGCTGGACGTAAAATTCGACTTCGATAAAGCGACTATCCGTCAGGACGCCTACGATGACATCGAAGTGCTTGCTGACTTCATGAAGCAGTACGATCAGACCTCGACGACTGTAGAGGGCCACACTGATGCCATCGGTACTGATGCCTATAACCAGCGTCTGTCCATGAAGCGTGCCCAGTCCGTTCGCGATGCGCTGGTCAACCGCTACGGTGTCGAGGCCAGCCGTCTAGAGGCTATTGGCTATGGTGAATCGCGTCCGATCGCTGACAACTCGACTGAGTTGGGGCGTGCCATCAACCGTCGTGTTGAGGCTTCGGTCGAAGCGCGTCCATAACGCGAGCGATGCATAGTTACCGGGTGTGCCTGGCCGTGTGATTTGTAGCGATCTAAGGTCAGGCTGCTTTTGCAGCCTGACCTATGACCGCAGCTTCCACCTGGTCTGGATGCCCGGTGTTTTTGATAACGGACGCTGGTGTTAGAACAGCGGCCGTGCGCTTGCCAGCGCCACCACAGCCAGGCCCAACAGTAGGTTGATACCGACCAGCTTGCGGATTCTGCCCAGTGCAGCGCCACCTTCCGGCCAGTTCTGCTCGGCGATAGCGCGCTTGAGTTCAGGCAGCTGCAGCAGTTGTATGCGCAGAAACAGCGCAAGCATCACCAAGAACACTCCAGTCATGATGTGGACGTAGCGGGGGGCAGCCTCTAGCCCGTCAAAGCGGATGTGCCACATGCCGATACCACTGATCGGCAGAACCAGTACCGAAACCCACACCCACTGAAAGAAGCGGCGGAATACTTCGGCCCACAGCTTCAGCCGTTCCGGCGCCTGCAACTCGGAAACAGCAGCAGGACGAAGCACCATCCAGGCGAAAAACATGCCCCCGACCCATATCAGTGCAGCCAGTACGTGAAGTGAATAGGGCGCAGCGAATGCTGTCATGGGAATTCTCCGGTGGCGGTTGAGGAAACGCGCGTTATCATAGCGACCCTTCCGAACTACTGAAAATATATACAGCCTCCGCGCCCATGCTCAGCACCGAACTCAAGTCCCAGATCCAGGGCGCCTATACTCAATTCCTCGACGCCAAAGGTCTCAAGCCCCGCTATGGTCAGCGGCTGATGATTGCCGAGGTGGCGAAAGTCCTGGGCGCAATCAAAGCCGACGACGAAGGGCGGCGAGATGGGGAGCCAGCAATCGTTGCGGTCGAGGCCGGCACCGGCACCGGCAAGACGGTCGCTTACAGCTTGGCTGCGATTCCGACGGCCAAAGCGGCAGGCAAGCGTCTGGTGATCGCGACGGCTACGGTCGCCTTACAAGAACAGATCGTGCACAAAGATTTGCCGGACCTGATGCGCAACAGCGGCTTGAGCTTCTCCTTTGCTTTGGCCAAGGGGCGTGGTCGTTATCTTTGCCTGTCCAAGCTAGACGCGCTGCTGCAGGAAGGACAGGCACAGAGCGCTACCGCTCAGTTGTTCGAGGAAGAAGGCTTTCGCATCGATGTTGATGAGCGCAGCGAGAAGCTATTCGGCAGCATGATCGAGAAGCTCGCGGGTAATCGTTGGGATGGTGATCGCGACAGCTGGCCGGAAGAGCTGGCCGACCCCGACTGGGCGCGCCTGACGACCGATCACAGTCAATGCACCGGCCGCCACTGCCCGAACTTCCAGCAATGCGCTTTCTATAAAGCACGGGAAGGCATGACCAAGGTCGATGTCATCGTCACCAATCATGACATGGTGCTTGCCGACCTGGCGTTGGGCGGCGGGGCGGTGTTGCCCGACCCGCGCGAAACGCTCTACGTTTTTGACGAAGGCCATCATCTGCCAGACAAGGCGATCGGGCATTTCGCTCACTTTACCCGCCTGCGTTCCACTGCCGAGTGGCTTGCTCAGGTCGAAAAAAACCTGACCAAGCTACTCGCCCAGCATCCGTTGCCGGGCGATCTCGGCCGGCTGATCGAAGCCGTGCCGGAGATCGCCCGGGATTTGCGCAGCCAACAGCAGTTCATGTTCAGTGCCTGTGAACAGCTGGCTGACTTTCGACCCGGCGAGGACATGGAGGGGCGTGAGAGGCCACGACACCGTTTTGTCGGCGGCGTGGTTCCGGAGCATCTGATCGAGCTGGGTATCGAGCTGAAAAAGGGTTTCGCCAAGCTCAACGATCTGTTCACACGTCTTACTGAATTGCTCAAGGAGGCGATGGATGGCGAGGCGGGTGTTGGCATCGCCAGCCATCAGGCCGAAGAGTGGTACCCGCTATTCGGCAGTCTGCTAACTCGCGCACAGGGCAACTGGGAGCTATGGACGGCCTTCACCGTCGACGATCCGGAGGACAGTCCGCCGATGGCGCGCTGGCTGACGCTGGCCGAAGGCGGCGCGCTGTTCGATATCGAGGTCAACGCCAGCCCGATCCTCGCGGCTGAAACGTTGCGCCGCAATCTGTGGAACGTCTGCTACGGTGCGCTGGTGACCTCGGCGACGCTCACTGCATTGAACAGTTTTGATCGCTATCGCATGCGTGCCGGGCTGCCACGCTGTGCCGTCACCGCGGTGGTGCCGAGCCCGTTTCATCATGCAGACGCCGGGGTGCTGAGGGTGCCCGATCTTAAAGCTGACCCGCGTGATGCAGCTGCGCATACAGCAGCCATCGTGCGGGATCTGCCGGAGCTGGTGGAGGCTTCGCGCGGCACGCTGGTGCTTTTCTCCTCACGCAAACAGATGCAGGACGTATTCGACGGGCTGGAGCGTGACTGGCGCAGACGGGTGCTCATTCAGGGCAATCTGTCCAAGCAGGAGACACTCAACAAGCACAAGGCGCGCGTGGATGATGGGGAGAAGAGCGTGCTGTTCGGGCTCGCCAGCTTCGCGGAAGGTGTCGATCTCCCTGGTGCTTATTGCGAGCATGTGGTCATCGCCAAGATCCCCTTCGCGGTACCTGATGACCCGGTTGAGGCGGCGCTGGCCGAGTGGATCGAGGCACGAGGCGGTAATCCATTCATGGAAATTGCCGTGCCAGATGCCTCGTTGCGCCTGGTTCAGGCCTGCGGCAGGTTGCTGCGTACCGAAGAGGACCGCGGCACCATCACGTTGCTTGATCGACGGGTCGTCACGCAGCGCTACGGGAAAGCCATTCTTAACGCGCTGCCGCCGTTCCGGCGAGAGATTGGCTGACCGCCTCGGCGGCCATCATGGGCCGTCATTCAAAAGACTGATAGGACAATCATTCTCGACGGGGCTGTTCCTTTGAGGCGATGTGGCTGAAACACTACTCGCCAGTCATACCAACCTAGAGGGCGCAAGCGTGCAGATCCAGGGATATTTCGACCTCCGTTTCGAGGCGGTCAGAGACGCGTTCAGCCAGCTGTTCGAGCAGACCCAGCAGCGTGGCGCGGCAGTCTGCGTGAAGGTCGGTGGCGAAACGGTTGTCGACCTCTGGGCCGGTGTTGCGGACAATGCTGGTGAACAGGCCTGGCAGAGCGACACCCTGGTCAATCTGTTTTCCTGCACCAAGACATTCGCTGCGGTGGCTGCGTTACAGCTAGTAGGGGAGGGCAAGCTGCAGTTGGATGAGCCGGTCGCCCGTGTTTGGCCGGAATTCGCCGCCAATGGCAAACAGGACATTACCCTACGGCAGCTGCTCAGCCATCAGGCTGGGCTGCCGGCTATTCGCCAGCCATTACCGCCCGAGGCGTTGTACGACTGGGAAGCGATGACTGCAGCACTCGTGGCCGAAACGCCCTGGTGGACGCCTGGTGAGGGTCATGGATATGCCGCGATTACCTATGGTTGGCTGGTTGGCGAATTGATCCGCCGCGGCGACGGGCGTGAGCCGGGCGAAGCCATAGTCGCGCGCACTGCTCGTCCTCTAGACCTGGATTTTCATATCGGCCTGGCCGATAGCGAGTTCGACCGGGTCGGCTATCTGACCCGTCAGAAAAACAATCTTGGCGATGCGGCAGCCCAACGGGTAATCAAAGCCTTGATGAGTGACCCACAATCACTCACCGCTCGAGCCTTTACCAACCCTCCATCGATTATGAACAGTGCAAACAAGCCGGAGTGGCGTCGAATGGCTCAGCCGGCCGCCAACGGGCACGGCAATGCACGGTCATTGGCGGGCTTCTATGATGGCCTGTTGCGAGGGGAGCTGCTCGATTACCAGCTGTTGGACGAGATGACCCGCGAGCACTGCGTTGGAGAGGATCGCACGCTGCTCACCCGTACTCGTTTTGCGCTGGGCTGCTGGCTGGACCAACCGGACGTTGAGAACGCTACCTTCGGCATGGGGCCGGGGGCTTTTGGTCACCCTGGCGCTGGCGGTTGTATCGGTTTTGCCGATCCCCAACGTGATGTAGCCTTTGGCTATGTCACCAATACGCTAGGTCCTTATGTTCTGATGGACCCTCGAGCGCAGACGCTCGCTCGTGTAGTTAAGGCATGCGTAGGTTGAACCACTCGTCTGGTTGGCCGGTCGAGACTTTGCAGAACAAGGACCTGCGTCCACAATTTGAGACAAATCCTTGCTTAAGCTGCGTGCTAAACACGCGCGGTTTGTTTTCGCAACTCACTTTCACGGAAATTGGCTCATGAACCTGCTGAAAAGCACCTCCCTGATACTCTGTATGGTCATCGCCGGCTGCAGCTCCAACGATGAAAAGCCGGTCGAGGTGGTTGCTGCGCCGAGTCCCGTGATTGATGCGGCCTGGTTGGATGGGTACGAGCCGCGGCTTCGCGATGCGTTGAAAGACAGTCACTTCGAACTTGAGCGCCGCGAAGGGGTGTTGGTGGTTACGGCCCCAGTCGATGGCTCCTTCAATCCCGACCGCCCAGGCATGCTGTTGCCGGTGACGCTTGGTCCCCTCAGTCGAGTGGCGAAACTGGTGGAAGGCGACGCGAAGACTGCTGTGGTCGTGCTTGGCCATGCTGACAGCACCGGGCCAATCGAGGTCAACCGTGACATCAGCCGTCAGCGTGCGGGTGCCGTTGCCGCGATTTTTCGGCTCAGTGGTTTGAAGCACGACCGGCTGCGTATTCGCGGGCTCGGTTCGGATATGCCGCGGGCCTCCAATGAGAAGGAAGAAGGACGCGCCTTGAACCGGCGTGTCGAGATGGTCTTGGCTCCGCAGCCCACCTTGCTCGCGCTGATTGCCAAGTACAGCGACGCGCCAGGCAAACCGACTCAGGTTGCTGCGGCGGAAGTCAGCAAAACCAAATAAAGGGGGTCGCCTGACAGTCCAGGTGTTCGGCCCACTTTTGCGTTGAATCAAGCGGGGCGAAGCACAGAGCCGGTAAGCTTTGGCTTCAACTGTTTTCCAGGAAACACAGCGATGACCCAATCCTTGGCCGATATGCGCCGCGATTACACGCGTGACGGACTCAGTGAATCGAACGCGCCGGAAGAGCCTTTCGGGCTATTTCGTCAGTGGTTCCAGGAGGCGGTGGAGACCGAGCAGCTTCCCGTGGAGCCAAATGCGATGACCTTGGCTACTGTAGACGCCGAGGGTCGCCCGCATTGCCGAGTGCTCCTGCTTAAAGCGCTGGACGAACGCGGCTTCACCTTTTTCAGCAACTACGACAGCGCAAAGGCCGAGCAGCTGGAAGCATGCCCCTTCGCTGCGATGACCTTCTTCTGGCCAAGCCTTGAGCGTCAGGTACGTATCGAGGGGCGGGTGGAGAAAGTCAGTGCTGCCGAGTCGGACGCCTATTATCAGGTGCGACCGCTGGGCAGCCGCCTCGGTGCCTGGGCTTCACCACAAAGCCACGTGATCCGCGATCGCGCCGAACTGGAACGGCTCCTTGCCGAGACAGAGCAGCGCTTTCTGGACAAGGCCCCGCATTGCCCCCCTCATTGGGGCGGCTACCGTTTGCTGCCGGAACGGATGGAGTTCTGGCAGGGGCGTTCCAGCCGTCTGCATGACCGGCTGAATTATCGACGCCTCGCCAGTAACTGGCAGCGGGAACGTCTGGCGCCCTGACTCGCTGACACAGTTTGATGAGAGGCCGGCTCCGGCCTCTTTTTTGTCAGGTCTCGTTGTAGCGCGCCAACTCGCTTTCCAGCCAGGCTTGCAAGTCCTTCCGTTTGACCCGCGCATCTTTCGCCACTGAAAGGCGTTGCAACAGCCACGCTCGCTTCTGCGGATCGTCTCCTGCCAACGACAACGCCAGGTCCCGGTCCGCCCAGCGCCTGAAGCGGATGAACAGCCAGGCATGGAAAACCAGCCCGGCCAGCGTGACGATGGTGATGATGAAGTAGTCCATGGGTAGTCTCTGGCAACAGCTTGAGCGAGCGCTCTACATGCGGGGCGGGATCGCCTCGGGTAAAGTACGGTCCTAGTTGAATGAATGCTGAGTCAGATCGAGGCGGTTGCCAAGTGCTTCATCGCCGCATACGACTGACCATGCGGTCGGGGCCAATCTCGTTTCCCAGGAGAGTACCAATGCGCAACTCCATTTTTGTTGCTTCGTTCACGGCCGTGGCGCTTGCCGTCGGCGGTTGTACTTCCAACCTTACCGGGGATAGCTATTCCCGCGACGAGGCGCGAACTGTCCAGACGGTACGTTATGGCACGATCGAGTCATTGCGCCCGGTCAAGCTCGAAGGCACCAAAACCCCGATCGGTACCGGTGCAGGCGCAGTCGTCGGTGGTATTGCCGGCAGCGGGGTGGGCGGAGGCCGCGGCAGTGCCGTTGCGGCAGTAATCGGCGCGCTGGCGGGCGGTATGCTCGGTTCGGCAGCGGAAGAGGGCATCACCCGTGCTCAAGGCGTTGAAATCACGGTACGTGAGGATGACGGCAACATGCGCGCCTATGTGCAGGAAGTCGAGCCTAACCAGGTTTTTCGCGTCGGTCAGCGTGTACGCATCATGACGGTTAATGGCACTAGCCGTATCGCACCCTGATTGCGCTGGGTTCGGCAGGGCCTATCAGCAGGTTGTCGCGACGTCAGTGAGATTCGATGAGCGGGAGCACGTGGGTTGTTTGCGCATTGCCTAGGAGACAGGGCGCAGGCTGAAGGCCGGCTGGTACGGTGTTCAGGCTGCGCCTTTTGTTTTTCGAAATACTTGAATCCATGACGTTGCTGCGATCGGTATGGATAATCGGCGCTCACCGCCATGCCCCTTCGGGGCGAGAATGGGTCGACCAAGGGATATAACTGCCGTGCGCATGCACGGCTCAAGGGGTTTTACTCATGGCGCTTGCGCTGATCATCGCTTTGCCATTCCTCGGAATCTGCCTGCCGTTGCTGTTTGAACGGTTCGGCCGATCTGCCTGTGCGTTCGGTGCCGGCCTGGCCCCGTTGCTGGCGTTGGCATTGCTGTTATCCAAGCGTGCTGATGTATTTGGCGGCGAGACGGAAGTGCAGACATTAACCTGGCTTCCTGATTTGGGGTTGAACCTCAGCTTGAGGCTAGACGGGCTAGGGTTTCTCTTCGCGCTGCTGATCCTGGGAATCGGCCTGCTCGTTATTCTGTATGCGCGCTATTACCTGTCGAAAAGCGAGCCGATGGGACGCTTTTTCAGCTTCTTTCTGCTGTTCATGGGCGCCATGCTCGGTGTGGTGCTGGCCGAAAACCTTCTCCTAATGCTGATGTTTTGGGAGTTGACCAGCCTTTCGTCGTTCCTGCTGATAGGCTTCTGGAATCACCGTTCCGATGCTCGCCAAGGTGCCCGGATGGCGCTCGCGGTGACCGGCGGCGGCGGGCTGGCTCTGCTGGCGGGTATCTTGCTGATCGGGCATATCGTTGGTAGTTACGAGCTAAGCACCGTTCTAGCGTCGGGTGATCTGATTCGCGCCAGTGCTTTGTACCCGTTGACCCTGATTCTGATTCTGCTTGGCGTGTTTACCAAGTCGGCGCAGTTTCCGTTTCACTTCTGGTTGCCACAGGCGATGGCGGCGCCCACCCCGGTATCGGCTTTTCTGCACTCTGCGACGATGGTCAAGGCCGGTGTGTTCCTGCTGGCGCGGCTGTATCCAGCACTGTCGGACTCGGAATGGTGGTTCTATCTGGTCAGCCTGACAGGCTTGGCGACGTTGCTGATCGGCGCGGTAATGGCGCTGTTCCAGCATGATCTGAAGGGGTTGCTGGCCTATTCAACCATTAGCCATCTTGGTTTGATTACTCTGCTGTTCGGCCTCGACTCGCGCCTCGGGCCAGTGGCGGCGATCTTCCATATCATCAATCACGCCACCTTCAAGGCTTCGCTGTTCATGGCCGCGGGGATTATTGATCACGAGACCGGAACGCGCGACATGCGGCGCATCAATGGCATGCTGAAGTACATGCCGCACACGGCGGCGCTGGCAATGGTGGCGTCGTTGGCAATGGCTGGGGTGCCGCTGCTCAATGGCTTCCTCAGCAAGGAAATGTTCTTTGCCGAGACCCTCGATCAGCATCTGTTGGGCAGCTTCTACTGGACGATCCCGGCCCTGGCGACGCTGGCGAGTGCCTTTTCGGTCGCTTACTCGCTGCGCTTCGTGCACGACGTGTTTTTCAATGGCGAACCGATCGACTTACCTAAATACCCGCCACACGAGCCGGCGCGGTACATGAAGATTCCGGTCGAAATCCTGGTTTTGCTGTGTCTGCTGGTGGGCACCTTGCCTGCCTACACGGTCGCACCCTTGCTGGCTGCAGCCGTAGCCGGCAGCTTGGGCGGTGACGTGCCTGAATACAGCCTGGCGATCTGGCACGGCTTCAATCTGCCCTTGGCGATGAGTTTCGTTGCGCTGGGCGGAGGCCTGCTGATCTATTCGATGCGTAAATGGGCGTTTCGCTGGTATGAGGGGCTGCCACGTGTCGATTCGCTGCAGGTGTTCGCTCGGGTGGTTAGCGGGATTGCTGCCACGGCGCGCTGGGTAACCGAGCGTATGGAGAACGGGTCGTTGCAACGCTATCTGGCGTTGATGCTGGTCAGCTCGTTGCTTGTTGTAGTCTACGCATTGACCCCGCTGCAAACGCTGCGGGGCTCTGTGCCGCTGACGCCTCTGGACGGTATCACCGTCGGTGGCATGCTGCTTCTCGGGCTGGCGTCGGTAATGACAGTGGTCTTCCACCGCAGACGCCTCATGGCGCTGATGGTACTCAGCGTTGTTGGGTTGATGGTAGCGCTGGTGTTCGCTCGCTATTCCGCACCTGATCTGGCGCTGACGCAGATTTCCGTCGAGGTGGTGACCATCATTCTGCTGATCCTAGCGTTGTTTTTCATGCCTGACCGCACGCCGGTCGAGTCGAGCAGCCTGCGCAGTTTCCGCGACCTGATTATTGCGTCGTCATTCGGCACCATGGTCGCCTTGTTGGCGTACGCGGTACTGAGTCGGCCGTATGACAGTATCGCCTCGTTCTTTCTCGAGAACAGTGTGTCCGGGGGCGGTGGCACCAATGTGGTCAACGTGATTCTGGTCGATTTTCGGGGTTTCGATACTCTGGGTGAGATTGCCGTGCTGGCAATCGCTGCGGTTGGCATCTACGGACTGCTCCATGGACTGCGCCTGCCACACCCGATCCGCGACTACGGCGGTAGGCTTTGGTCAACCGATAGGCATCCAATGGTGCTGGACACGCTATCTCGTGTGCTGTTGCCGATGGCGCTGTTGGTGTCGGTATTCATCTTCTTGCGCGGCCACAATTTACCAGGGGGCGGCTTCATCGCTGGCCTGATCACTGCGGTTGCTCTGATCCTCCAGTACATCTCGCATGGTGTGGTCTGGGCGCAGCAGCGACAGCCGTTCAGCTATCACGGCGTGGCCGGGCTCGGTGTGCTCATTGCGGGTCTGACCGGCCTCGGTAGTTGGCTGTTCGGTCGGCCTTTCCTGACCTCGGCTTTCGGCCATTTTCACCTGCCTTTGATTGGCGACTTCGAGTTGGCCACCGCGATGCTGTTCGATCTTGGTGTCTATCTGGCCGTGGTAGGAGCAACCCTGCTGATTCTTTCCAATATGGGTCATGTCAGTCAGGACGAGTCGTGCAAGGAGGTGCTTTGATGGAAATCGTGTTCGCGGTCACGTTGGGCGTGATGATGACCAGTGGCGTGTATCTTTTGCTCCGCGCACGGATATTTCCTGTGGTCATGGGGCTGACGTTGATTTCCTATGCTGTGAATTTGTTCATTTTCGCAATGGGCCGTCTCTCTACCGGTGTTCCGGCAATTATCGGAGCCAGCGCCGAGTACGGTGATCCGTTGCCGCAGGCCTTGGTGCTGACTGCGATCGTCATTGGTTTCGCCATGACCGCGTTCGTTGTGGTACTGGCGCTTCGCGGACTGGGCGAGTTGCGTACCGATCATGTTGATGGTCGGGAGCCGCGCAAATGAATCATGCGTTGATCATGCCGATCCTGCTGCCCTTGTTGGTCGGATGCAGTCTGCTGTTGCTTCACCGCCAGAGTGCATTGCTTAAGCGCCTGCTATCGGTGACGGCTACCTGGTTGTTGGTGCCGCTGGCCTTGGGGCTGTTATGGCAGGCCGATGCTGGCCAACTGTCCGTGTACCGTCTTGGCGGCTGGCAGCCACCGTTCGGCATCATGTTGCTGCTGGACCGGTTGAGTGCCTTGATGCTGCTAGTGACCGCCATACTGGCGGGATTCTCGGTGTTGTACGCCGTGCGTGGCGATGACGAGCGCGGGCCGAATTTCCATGCGCTGTTTCAGTTTCAGCTGGCAGGCATCAACGGTGCCTTTCTGACTGGTGATTTATTCAACCTTTTCGTGTTCTTCGAGATCCTGCTGATCTCGTCTTACGCGCTGCTGCTTCATGGCCAAGGCGCGAAGCGCGTGCAGTCGGGCATTCATTATGTCGTGCTGAACCTGTTGGGCTCATCGCTGTTTCTGATCGGTGTCAGCATGCTCTATGGCCTGACCGGAACCTTGAACATGGCCGATCTGGCAGGACGGGTTGGTGCAGCTGATCCAGCCGACGCTCCGCTTCTCGCTGCCGCGGGCTATCTGTTGCTGGTGGTATTTGCGCTGAAGGGAGCGATCCTGCCGCTGTATTTCTGGCTGCCGCGTGCTTATGCCGCGGCGACCGCGCCGGTGGCTGCGCTGTTCGCGATCATGACCAAGCTCGGGCTCTACGCGATTGTGCGTGTGTTCACGCTGATCTTCGGTAGCGAAGCGGGTGTGTTGAGCAACATGGTACTGGATTGGTTGTGGCCGCTTTCGATGCTTACGCTCGTTGGTGGCGTACTGGGCGCACTGGCCGCCCGCAACCTGCAGATACTGCTGTCCTATCTAGTGGTGGTTTCGGTGGGCACCTTGCTCGCCGGTATCGCGCTGGGAACAGAGGTGGGCCTCAGCGCTGCGCTGTACTACCTGGTGCACAGCACGCTGGTGTCCGGAGGACTGTTTCTACTGGCTGACCTCATCGCCCGCCAGCGCGGCGATATGGCCGCCGAGTTGCTATCGGCTCCCGCACTCAAGCAGCCCTTGTTGTTGGGCGCGTTGTTTTTCGCCGGCGCGATTTCGATTGCCGGGCTCCCGCCTTTCTCTGGTTTCATTGGCAAGGTGATGCTGCTGCAGGCCGTTCCTCCCGGGGTCGACGCCCTGCTGCTTTGGCCAGTGGTTCTGGTGGGCGGATTGGGGATGGTGATCGCACTGAGCCGAGCCGGCAGCATGGTGTTCTGGCGGCCTAGTGAAGCGGTCAGTGTTGGGAGGCCCGCGGATCGCGTGCGTGTGATGGCAACCTTTGGTCTGCTGTTTGGCAGCGTGTTGTTGGTTGCAGTGGCGCAGCCGATCCAGACCTACATGCAGGCGACCGCAGCCCAGTTGTTCGAGCTACAGCCGTATCTGCAGATTATCCGCGGAGGTGAGGCATGAAATCACGTCTGCTGCCCAACCCTGCGCTCACCTTGCTCCTTACGCTGCTCTGGCTACTGCTCAATAACGCACTGAGCGTGGGGCAACTGGTGCTTGGACTGTTTTTAGGTTGGGCGATCCCGTTACTGGTACAGGGATTTCTGGTTGACCTACCGAAAGTGCGTAGGCCCTTGAAGCTCTGTCTGTTTCTGCTGAAGGTGTTTTACGACATCGTCGTGGCCAACGTCAGTGTGGCCAAGCTGGTGCTCAGCTCTCGAGATCGACTGCAGCCTGCCTTCGTCGAGATACCGATGGCCATTGAGCATCCGTTCGTCCTCGCCGTGTTGACCAGCATCATTTCGTTAACCCCTGGAACGGTATCGGCGTCTTTGCGACCCGGGCATAAGATGTTGCTGATTCACGCTCTGGATGCCCCCGACACGGAGGCGCTGGTAGCCGAGGTGAAGAGCCGTTACGAAACGCCGCTGCTGGAGATTTTCGAATGCTCGCGTATGTAATTCCCTTGTGCATGGCGGTTATCGGAATCGCAGCGATCCTAAACGTGGTGCGGCTCGTTCAGGGGCCGGACATGCCTGATCGAGTATTGGCGCTCGACACCTTGTATATCAATGCGCTGGCATTGATCGTCCTGTTTGGTATCTGGCTCGCGTCCGATCTGTTCTTCGAGGCGGCTCTGCTCATCGCAGTGATGGGCTTCGTCAGTACCGTGGCGGTGGGCAAGCACCTGTTGCACGGCGAAATCATTGACTGAGGAGGCTGCATGCCATTCTGGATAGAATTGCTGGTGAGCGTGTTTCTAATAGTGGGGAGCGCGTTCGCCTTGGTTGGGGCGATCGGTTTGTATCGCCTTCCCGATTTCTTCACACGGCTGCACGGTCCGACCAAGGCAACCACGCTTGGGGTTGGTGGGATCGTCATCGGTTCGATGATCTTCTTTAGTAACCAGGGCAACGGTCTCAGCGTCCATGAAGTGCTGATCACCCTGTTTTTGTTTTTGACCGCGCCGGTCAGCGCCCATGTCCTGGCGAAGGCAGCCATGCAGCAAAGGTTGCCTTATACAGCCAAAACCCGCGGCAAACCCTGGGATTGAAGCGGGTCTGACGAGCGTTCATTACCGCCTCGTTGCCGAGGCGGCATGGCGTTGTCGTTCAGATGACGATGCTGCTGGGCGAGGGCTGATGCTCATTGTCCTGCGTCAGCTGCTTGATCATCGCCTGCTGCAGTCGTGTGCACAGATGCGGGTCAGACAAGGGCTGATTGTCGGCATTGGTGACGAAGAACACGTCCTCGACACGCTCGCCCAGCGTCGCGATCTTGGCGTTCTGTACCGAGAGGTCAAAGTCCAGAAACAGCTGGCCAATGCGCGCCAATAGCCCGGGGCGGTCCGGTGCAATGACCTCAATGATCGTTTGCGGGCGCTGCATGTCGTTGTGGATGGTGACCTGCGGTGGGAATGCGAAATGCTTCAATTGCCGGGGCACACGTTTCTGAATGATGGTCAGGTAGTCATCCGGATTACGCAGCGCGTTGATCAATCCTTGCCGAATCTCCTCTGTGCGCTCGGGGTCGTTGCCAATGGGAGAACCGTCGGCGTCCAGCACGATATAGGTGTCCAGCGTGAACTGGCTGCTCGAAGTGATAATGCGGGCATCGTGGATGTTCAGGTTCAGCTGGTCCATGGCCGCAACGGTAACGGCGAAGAAGTCATGCTGATCGGGTGCATAGATGAAGATCTGCGTGCCACCTTCGAATTCACGTTGGGTGGTTTCCTTGATCAGGACCAGCGGACCGCCGTCGCTTGGGTGCTCGATGATGGCTTCCGTGTGCCAGGCGACATCGATCGAGCTGTGCCGCATGAAATAGTCGTCACCTAGCTGCGACCATAGCTGTTCGGCGTCGTCCGGATCGGTCCCGTTGCGCACGAGGTTGTCGAGTGCGGCGCGCTGGGTCTGGCGAATCTGCTCCTCGCGCCCCAGCGGGTTCTCCAGACCGCGCTTGAGCGCGCGTTTGGTTTCGGTATACAGCTGGCGCAGCAGGCTCGCCCGCCAGGAATTCCAGAGGGTCGGGTTGGTTGCGTTGATGTCTGCAACGGTCAGCACATACAGGTAATCAAGGTGGGTTTCGTCACCCACCTGTTGGGCAAAGTCGTTGATCACCTGTGGGTCAGATAGGTCTTTGCGCTGCGCAGTCGTTGACATCACCAGATGGTTCTCAACCAGCCATACCACCAGCCGCGTGTCCCACGCAGGCAGCTTGTGACGCGTGCAGAACTCCTGCGCATCCACCGCGCCCAGCTCCGAATGGTCGCCGCCACGGCCCTTGGCGATGTCGTGATAGAGCCCTGCGATATAGATGAGCTCCGGCTTGGGCAACCGTTCCACGAGTTTACTGGCCAGTGGATACTTTTCGGCGACGCCGGGTTTGCTCAGTTTGCGCAGGTACTTGATGACATTGAGCGTATGAGCGTCGACCGTATAGATATGAAAGAGGTCATGCTGCATCTGCCCCACGATATGGCCGAACTCGGGCAGGTAGCGTCCAAGAATGCCGTAGCGATTCATGCGTCTCAGATTGCGGTGGATGCCTTCCTTGCATTTGAACAGCTCGATGAACAGGCTGGTGTTGCGGATGTCGCTGCGAAAATCGTCGTCAATGAGATGTCGGTGGTCCCGAAGGAGGCGAATGGTCTCCGCTCGTACACCCTGAATGTCAGGGTGTTGCGCCAGCAGTACGAAGATTTCCAGAATCGCGAAGGGCCTGCGCTTGAACACCGAATCATCGGTTACTTCCAGATAGCCATCGCGCACCAAGAAGCGGCTGTTGAGCGGCACCGCATCGCCGCTGTCACCCTCCCATAGGATAACTTCGGCAAAGTGTTGCCCTACCAGATCGCTTAGTTCTGAAATGCTCATCACGACGCGGTAGTACTTCTGCATGAAGCGCTCGATCGCCAGCTTGGCGTCACTGTCTTCATAGCCGAGGAGGGCGGCGAGACTGCGCTGGTGGTCGAATAGCAGTCGATCCTCCGCACGCCCGGCCAGCATGTGTAATCCGTAACGGACCCGCCAGATGAATTCTTGTCCAGCCACTAGCAACGAGTACTCGCCTTCGGTCAGAAATCCCTGATCGAGGATGGCGCTAAGATTCAAGCTGCCAAACTGGCGCCGCGCTATCCACAGGATCGTCTGGATGTCGCGCAGCCCACCAGGCGAGCCTTTGACGTTTGGCTCCAGGTTATATTCGGTATTGTTGTATTTCGAGTGGCGCGTGGCCTGCTCGTTACGTTTAGCAAGGAAGAACTCTTTGCTCGGCCACATTTCCGAAGGGCTGGTGACCTTCAGCATGTTCTGACGCAAGCGCTCGGGGCCGGCGATCGTACGGCTTTCCATGAGATTGGTGATGACGGTCAGGTCCGCACGTGCCTCCTCGGCGCATTCCTGTACCGAGCGAACACTCTGGCCAACTTCCAAGCCAATGTCCCATAGCAGGGTCAGAAACCGCTCGATGGCATCGCGGAATATTTCCTGGTCATTGTTATCGAGCAGTATCAGCAGGTCGATATCGGAATAGGGGTGCAGCTCGCCGCGCCCATAGCCACCGACGGCTACCAGCGCTATTTCCGCCTCGTTGTTCCAGTCGAAGCGGCCCCAGGCGGCTCGCAATATCTGGTCGACGAACCAGGCGCGGCCTTCGATCAGGCCGCGGATATCCTGGCCGGCGAGGAAGCGTGCATCGAGCACCTCCCGCGCCTTGCGTATGACTTTCTTGAAGGCGGCGATGGGGCTGGCCTTAAGTGCCAGTTCAGCCTGGAACTGGCTGCGGTCGAACAATTCGGAATCAACCTGAGGCATACCGTCGCCCTCCATCAAAGCATCAAAATTAGGGCGATGTGCGGGCTATAGTGTCATCGCTGCGCAGGGTGAAGATTTCATAGCCATCGGCGGTCACCACTAGGGTGTGTTCCCATTGGGCGGATAGCTTGCGGTCCTTGGTAATGGCTGTCCAGCCGTCACCAAGCAGGCGAGTTTCCGACCGGCCCTGGTTGATCATTGGCTCTATGGTGAAGGTCATTCCTTCCTTTAGCTCCAGCCCGGTCCCGGCGCGGCCGTAGTGAAGCACTTGAGGCTCTTCGTGGAAAACCTTGCCGATGCCATGGCCACAATACTCGCGGACGACGGAGAAGCCGTTCTTCTCGGCATGCTTCTGAATAACCTCGCCGATGTCCCCTAGGCGCGCTCCGGGGCGGACTACCTCGATACCTTTATAAAGGCACTCCTGCGTCACCTTACACAGCCGCTCGGCCCACTCTGGTGCTTTGCCGACAAGAAACATTCGGCTGGTATCGCCGTGGTAACCATCCTTGATGACCGTGATATCGATATTGAGGATGTCACCGTCTTTGAGAGGCTTGTCGTTGGGAATGCCATGACAGACGACATGATTGATCGATGTGCAAATCGATTTGGGATAACCCTTGTAATTGAGCGGGGCGGGTATGGCCTGTTGCACGTTGACGATGTGCTCGTGGCAGATGCGGTCCAGTTCTTCGGTGGTGACGCCCGGCTTGACGTGATCACCGATCATTTCGAGCACCTCGGCGGCCAGGCGGCCGGCAATGCGCATTTTCTCGATGTCTTCAGGCGTCTTGATGGAAACAGTCATGCAACCCTCTTGGCGCCAAGAGGCGCAGGCAAATAGATATAAGAGGTAAATGATAAACCAAAGAAGGCTTTACCTGCAGGCGACCCTGGCGGCTCGGGGAAACCAGAGGCAACCTTGGTAGCTACGTTCAATGTCTGTCCGTGCTAGCCTCCGATGCTGGCTTGTGCTATAAAACGCGCCGCTCTGCGGGACTACCTGCCGAGCCTGACCCCACACACGTGTCGACACGGTATCCTGGGTGCTCGCAAGAGTTGGATATCGGGACGCGTGGAGGCCTAACCCGACTTATCTGAGGAACTCTCATGTCTCAAGTCACTATGCGCGATATGCTGAAGGCCGGTGTGCACTTCGGCCACCAGACCCGTTACTGGAACCCAAAGATGAATAAGTACATCTTTGGCGCGCGTAACAAGATTCATATCATCAACCTTGAGAAAACCCTGCCGATGTTCAACGACGCGCTGCGTTTCGTTGAAAAGCTGGCTGCAGGCAAAAACAAGATTCTGTTCGTTGGCACCAAGCGTTCCGCTGGCAAGATCGTTCGCGAAGAGGCTGCTCGTTGTGGCTCGCCGTACGTCGATCATCGCTGGTTGGGCGGCATGCTGACCAACTACAAGACCATTCGCGCCTCGATCAAGCGTCTGCGTGAGCTGGAAACACAAGCTCAGGACGGTACCTTCGAGAAGCTGACCAAGAAAGAGGCGCTGATGCGTACTCGCGATCTTGAGAAGCTGGATCGTAGCCTGGGCGGCATCAAGGACATGGGCGGTCTGCCGGACGCCATGTTCGTTGTTGACGTCGATCACGAGCGTATTGCTATTTCCGAAGCCAATAAGCTGGGTATTCCAGTTATCGGCATCGTTGATACCAACAGCAGCCCGGAAGGCGTCGATTACATCATTCCTGGTAATGACGATGCCATCCGCGCCGTGCAACTCTATCTGGGCTCTATGGCAGACGCAGTACTGCGTGGTCGTCAGACCAATGCTGGCGGTGCTGACGAGTTCGTTGAAGAAGCCCCTGTCGAGGCTGCTCAAGGCTGAGCGCACTTGTCGCCTAGCTGATACCCGTTGAACAGAAAGGGGGCTATGCCCCCTTTTTGCCACTTCCGAATTGATCGTCCGAATGATGGGCGATGATCGAAAATCGAATCGAGAGGATTTGCGAACATGGCAGAGATCACTGCAGCCCTGGTTAAAGAACTGCGCGAGCGGACTGGCCAAGGCATGATGGATTGCAAAAAGGCGCTCACCGCTGCTGGTGGCGACATCGAGAAAGCCATTGACGATATGCGTGCTGCGGGCGCCATCAAGGCAGCCAAGAAGGCCGGCAATATCGCTGCTGAAGGCGCGATCGCTGTTAAAGTGGCCGACGACAACACGCGCGCCGTGATTATCGAAGTCAACTCGCAGACCGACTTCCTGGCACTGCAGGACGACTTCAAGAATTTCGTCAATAGCAGTGTCGAGAAAGCCTTCGCCGAGAAGATGACTGATGCAGCGCCGCTGATTGCCGCTCAGGAAACTGATCGCGAGGCGCTGGTCGCCAAGTGCGGCGAGAACGTCAATATCCGTCGTTTGACCACCGTTGAGGCGGATCTGGTTGGATCCTACCTGCACGGTCACCGTATCGGTGTTCTGGTTGCGCTGAAGGGGGGCAGTGTCGAGCTGGCCAAAGAAATCGCCATGCACGTTGCCGCCAGCAACCCTCAGTTCCTGGATCCGTCGCAGGTTTCTGAAGAAGCCGTTGCCAAGGAAAAAGAAATTTTCCTGGCGTTGAATGAAGACAAGATCAAGGGCAAGCCTGCTGAAATCGTCGAGAAGATGGTTGCCGGTCGCATCAGCAAGTTCCTTGCTGAAGCCAGTTTGGTCGAGCAGGCTTTCGTCAAGGATCCCGATGTCAAAGTTGGCGAGTTGGCGAAGAAGGCTGGTGCTGAGATCGTTTCCTTCGTTCGTTACGAAGTAGGCGAAGGCATCGAGCGCGCAGAGGTTGACTTCGCTGCCGAAGTTGCCGCTCAGGTCGCTGCTACTAAGCAATAAGACGCTCTGCTGTCCTCTAAGAGGCTGCCCGCTCACGCGTGCGGCCTCTTTGTCGGACTGGAGGATGGAAACGTTTTTTGCCAATGCGACAGTCACCGCTTGGCACCAATGCGAGACTGCGCTGTCATAGCGCAGACATTTTTCCCGGCTGCAGGCCAGCCTAGTCATACAATGCCGCAGGAGAGACAACGCCAATGGCTCAGCAGATGAGTGCACGCAATCCTCGCTATAAACGCATTCTGCTCAAACTAAGCGGCGAGGCCCTAATGGGGTCGGAGGACTTTGGCATTGATCCCAAGGTGCTTGATCGCATGGCCTTGGAGGTTGGGCAGTTAGTCGGCATAGGCGTAGAAGTTGGTTTGGTCATTGGCGGCGGTAATCTTTTCCGTGGTGCCGCTCTGTCCGCCGCAGGCATGGATCGTGTGACTGGCGACCATATGGGTATGCTCGCTACGGTCATGAACTCCTTGGCCATGCGTGACGCCTTGGAGCGCTCGAACATCCCGGCATTGGTCATGTCGGCGATTTCGATGGTCGGGGTCACAGACCATTACGACCGCCGCAAGGCGATGCGTCACCTGAAGAGTGGCGAGGTAGTGATCTTCTCCGCCGGCACCGGCAATCCGTTCTTTACCACTGATTCGGCCGCCTGCCTGCGTGCCATCGAGATTCATGCCGATGTGGTGCTCAAGGCCACCAAGGTTGACGGCGTTTATACGGCCGACCCCTTCAAGGATCCGAATGCCGAGAAGTTCGAGCAGCTGACCTATGATGATGTGCTTGACCGCAAGCTGGGCGTCATGGACCTGACTGCCATTTGCCTATGCCGCGACCACAACATGCCGCTGCGGGTGTTCAACATGAACAAGCCCGGTGCCCTGCTCAATATTGTGCTTGGCGGCGCTGAAGGAACCCTGATCGAGGAGCAGTACCAATGATCAACGAGATTAAGCAAGACGCTCAAGAGCGCATGAAGAAAACCCTGGAATCGCTGGGGCATGCGTTCGCCAAAATTCGTACCGGTCGCGCTCATCCGAGCATTCTAGATGGCGTTATGGTGTCGTATTACGGCAGCGATACGCCTCTGCGCCAGATTGCCAATGTCACGGCAGAAGACTCGCGCACTTTGGCGCTCACTGTCTTTGATAGAGGCATGATCCAGGCCGTAGAAAAGGCGATCATGACGTCTGATCTGGGCCTGAACCCTGCGACTGCCGGTACTACGATTCGCGTACCGATGCCTGCGCTTACTGAAGAGACCCGTAAGGGGTACACCAAGCAGGCACGCTCAGAGGCTGAAAATGCTCGTGTCGCCGTGCGCAACATTCGGCGCGATGCTATCGCCCAGCTCAAGGATCTGGTGAAGGAAAAGGAAATCAGTGAAGACGAGGAACGACGCGGTCAAGACGACGTTCAAAAGCTGACCGACAAGTACGTTGCGGAGATCGACAAGGCGCTTGAAGGTAAGGAAAACGATCTGATGGCTGTTTGATGTCGCTGTACCGGACTTCGTCCGTACTGCACACGTCGGAGTGCGTCGAGGCCGAAAGGTTCGTGACGCGAGGGGCTAACCAGTCGTATCCCCGGAAATTGCCATTTGGCGGTTTCTCCCATTGTTCGCAGCGTGATTGAGCGCAGGTAGAGTCGTTTCATGGATAAGGTCAGGCAGATTGCCGGACGGAATGTACCCCGTCATGTCGCAGTCATCATGGATGGTAACAATCGCTGGGCGAAGCGGCGTCTCTTGCCAGGCGTGGCCGGACACAAGGCGGGCGTCGATGCGGTGCGAGCCGTTATAGAGGTTTGCGCCGAGGCGGGTGTTGAGGTGCTGACGCTGTTTGCCTTTTCCAGCGAGAATTGGCAGCGGCCGGCCGAGGAGGTTGGGGCGCTGATGGAGCTTTTCCTGAGCGCTCTACGCCGAGAAGCGCGCAAGCTCAACGAAAATGGCATCAGCTTGCGAATCATTGGCGATCGTTCACGCTTTCACCCGGAGCTGCAGACGGCGATGCTCGAAGCCGAGGAAATGACCGCGGGCTCCGGCCGTTTCGTGCTTCAGGTCGCTGCCAATTACGGCGGACAGTGGGACATTCTCCAGGCCGCACAACGGTTGGCCCGCGAAGCGCAGGAAGGCCGACTCAATCCGGATGAAGTGACTCCCGCCCTTTTTCAGCGCTATCTGGCAACTGGCGACATGCCTCTGCCGGATCTCTGTATTCGCACCGGTGGTGAGCGACGCATTAGCAATTTCCTGTTATGGCAGTTGGCTTATGCTGAACTGTATTTCTCGGACCTGTTCTGGCCCGATTTCAAGCACGATGCAATGCGTACAGCATTGGCCGATTTCGCCAAGCGTCAGCGACGTTTCGGCAAGACCGGTGACCAGGTAGAAATAGAGGTTCGAGCTGAATGCTGAAGCATCGCATCATCACGGCAGCCATCCTTCTTCCGATCGCACTGATTGGTTTTTTCCTTCTCGAAGGTCTCGCTTTTGCGCTGTTCATAGGCTTAGTCGTTGTGCTTGGGGGATGGGAATGGGCGCGTCTGGCGGGCTTTGAGGCTCAGCCGGTCAGGGTTCTTTATGCGATAGCGGTCGCTCTGCTGCTTGCGGGGCTCTATTTGGCTCCCGCCTTGGCGTCTTGGTTGCTTACGCTCAGCGTGATCTGGTGGCTGACTGCCACGGCGCTCGTCGTCAGTTATCCTCGAAGTCAGCGACACTGGGGTGGATCTGTCGGCAGTCTGATTATCGGATTGTTGATCCTATTGCCCGCCTGGCAGGGCCTGGTTTTGCTCAAGCAGTGGCCACAGGGCAATTGGCTTATCGTTGCAGTGATGGTCCTGGTGTGGGGGGCTGATATTGGTGCCTATGCGGCAGGCAAGACCTTTGGCCGTCGCAAGCTCGCTCCTCAGGTCAGCCCAGGCAAGAGTTGGGAGGGGATGATTGGCGGCTTGGTCACCAGCCTGCTAATCACATTGTTCGTTGGGCTTTATCAATCCTGGTCTGCGCGTGAGCTGGCGCTCGCTCTGTTAGGTGCAGCTCTGGTGGTGGTCATTTCCGTCGTTGGCGATTTGACCGAGAGCATGTTCAAGCGCAGCTCGGGTATTAAAGACAGCAGTC
This sequence comes from Pseudomonas sp. 10B238, assembly GCF_000970615.1. Taxonomy (NCBI): domain Bacteria; kingdom Pseudomonadati; phylum Pseudomonadota; class Gammaproteobacteria; order Pseudomonadales; family Pseudomonadaceae; genus Pseudomonas; species Pseudomonas sp. 10B238. The sequence goes on along the minus strand of NZ_KQ033929.1, from coordinate 312,486 downwards.
AGCTGCTTCCAGGGCATGGCGGCGTGATGGATCGTATCGACAGCTTGACCGCTGCGGTACCCGTGTTCACGGTCCTGCTTTGGCTGGCCGGCTGGGGTGCATGGTGAGTGGTCCGCTGCAGGTAACAATTCTTGGTGCGACCGGCTCCATCGGCCTGAGCACGCTGGATGTCATCGCCCGTCATCCCGAACGCTACCAAGCTTTTGCGCTCACTGCATTCAGTCGCATCGCCGAGCTACGGGAGCTGTGCCGACGGCATCGGCCGCGTTATGCGGTGGTTGCCGATAGTGACCGGGCTCGTGTGTTGCAGGAGCAGCTCGACAGTGACGGCGTCAAAACGCGCGTGCTTGTGGGTGAGGGTGGTCTAAGCGAAGTTGCAGCGCATCCCGAGGTCGACGTGGTCATGGCGGCGATCGTTGGTGCCGCGGGCTTACGGCCGACGCTCTCCGCCGTCCAGGCCAGCAAGCGGGTCCTGTTGGCGAACAAAGAGGCGCTGGTAATGTCCGGCGCGTTGTTCATGCAGGCGCTGCGTGACAGCGAGGCGGTGCTGCTGCCCATCGATAGCGAGCACAACGCCATCTTCCAGTGTTTGCCTGGCAACTATGCGCAGGGGTTGAGTCGTGTCGGCGTCAGGCGAATTCTGCTTACGGCGTCCGGAGGGCCTTTCCGGCAACTACCTCTGGATCAGCTGTCTTCTGTAACTGCCGACCAGGCCTGTGCCCACCCCAACTGGTCCATGGGCCGCAAGATCTCCGTTGATTCAGCGAGCATGATGAACAAGGGGCTTGAGCTCATCGAGGCGTGCTGGCTGTTCGATGCGCGCCCGGAACAGGTAGAAGTTGTGATTCACCCGCAGAGCGTCATTCACTCGATGGTCGACTATGTCGATGGCTCGGTCTTGGCGCAACTGGGTAATCCCGACATGCGGACACCGATTGCGCATGCACTGGCCTGGCCGGAACGAATCGACTCAGGCGTATCGGCTTTGGACCTGTTGCAGGTAGGTCGTCTGGATTTCGAGGCTCCCGACCAGCACAGATTTCCTTGTCTTCGGATTGCCAGGCAGGCCGCGCAGGATGGCGGAACGGCGCCGGCGATGCTCAATGCTGCGAACGAGGTAGCCGTGGATGCGTTCCTCAATGGTCGCATTCGCTTCACTGAAATCGCGAGTATTATCGAGCATGTTCTCGATCTGGAAGCTTCGGTTCCGGCACGTTGCCTGGCAGATGTGCTGACTGCCGATGCCCAGGCCCGCAGGCTCGCTTCGCACTGGTTGCAAAGTCGCGATCGGTAGCGGTCGGAAGCGATCAAAAGTCCCAACTTGGCTGTAGCGCTCCGGCATGGACCGGGCTCGCAGCTGCTAAAAGACCTTTCGAGGCAGAGGAAATATGGGCGCGCTCTACATGATCATCGGTACCCTGGTGGCGCTGGGTGTACTGGTAACCTTCCACGAGTTCGGACATTTCTGGGTGGCTCGGCGTTGCGGCGTCAAGGTTCTGCGCTTCTCGGTAGGCTTTGGTCGGCCGCTGTTGCGCTGGCATGACCGCCAGGGTACCGAATTCGTTGTCGCCGCCATCCCCCTCGGTGGCTACGTCAAAATGCTCGACGAACGCGAGGGTGACGTGCCGCCCACTCTGCTGGGGCAGGCCTTCAACCGCAAAACCGTTAGGCAGCGCTTCGCCATTGTGTCGGCCGGGCCTTTGGCCAACTTTCTGCTTGCCCTGGTGTTCTTCTGGATCTTGGCGATGCTGGGTACGGAGCAAGTTCGTCCGGTCGTAGGCGCAGTAGAGACTGGCAGCCTTGCTGAGCGAGCCGGCTTGATGGCTGGGCAGGAAATCGTCGAGATTAACGGCAAGCCAACTGCAGGCTGGGCAGATGTCAATTTGCAGTTGATCAGGCGCCTTGGTGAGACCGGTTCGCTCGAAATGCTGGTGAGCGAGGTTGATGGAGGTCAGTCGCAGCGGTTACAGCTCGAGCTGAAGGACTGGCTTAAGGGGGCTGAGGAACCGGACCCGATCGGCTCGCTGGGTATTCGTCCCTGGCGTCCGGAAATTGCCCCGGTTGTCGCTCAGCTAGATCCCGAAGGCCCGGCGCAGGCAGCTGGCGTGCAGATTGGGGATCGATTGGTCAGCCTTGACGCCGAGGCGCTCACCGAATGGCAAGAAGTGATTGACCGTGTTAGGCCGCTGGGCGGGCAAGCGGTTTTGCTGGTGGTTGAGCGTAACGGTGAGCAGATCGAACTCCCTCTGACGCTGGCTGAACGTGGCGAAGGAGATGAGCGTCGGGGCTATCTTGGCGCCGGCGTCGCGGGTGGAGAATGGCCGCCTGAAATGCTGCGGCAGGTCAGCCACGGTCCTGTCGAAGCTGTCGGGGAAGGGCTTCGTCGAACATGGACGATGAGTGTTCTGACTCTGGATTCGCTTAAGAAAATGCTCTTCGGGGAGCTCTCGGTAAAAAACTTGAGCGGCCCGATAACCATTGCTAAAGTGGCGGGCGCTTCTGCACAGTCGGGCGTGGGCGACTTCTTGAATTTCCTCGCCTACCTGAGCATAAGCCTTGGGGTACTCAATCTATTGCCTATCCCCGTCCTGGATGGAGGCCATTTGCTCTTCTACCTGGTCGAGTGGGTCCGTGGACGTCCCTTGTCGGACAGGGTCCAGGGCTGGGGAGTACAGATCGGTATCAGCCTGGTTGTTGGGGTGATGCTGCTTGCGCTGGTCAACGACCTTGGCCGCCTTTAATCGCCATATACCTTGATGTCGCCGCGCCACGCGCAGGTTCAATTATCAGGTTTGAAAAGAAAGGACTTCATGAAACGTCTGCTGCTACCTGCGGTAATTTCCGCACTGATGATTGCCGAAGTTCACGCCGAGTCCTTCACTATTTCCGATATACGCGTTAACGGTCTGCAGCGTGTCTCTGCTGGCAGCGTCTTTGGCGCGTTGCCGTTGAACGTCGGTCAGGCAGCTGACGACAGTCGCCTGGTCGATGCAACCCGCGCGCTGTTTCGTACCGGCTTTTTTGAAGACATCCAGCTCGGCCGTGAGGGCGATGTACTGGTCATCAACGTGGTCGAGCGTCCTTCAATCTCCGGCATCGAGATCGACGGCAACAAGGCAATCAAGACTGAAGACTTGCTTTCCGGCCTGCAACAGTCGGGCCTGGCAGAGGGTGAAATCTTCCAGCGCGCCACGCTCGAGGGCGTGCGCAACGAGCTGCAGCGTCAATATGTTGCTCAGGGACGCTACTCGGCTACGATCGAAACTGAGGTCGTCCCGCAGCCTCGCAACCGCGTCGCGCTGAAAATAGATATTAACGAAGGCTCCGTTGCGGCGATTAAACACATCAACGTTGTCGGCAATTCCGTATTCCCCGACGAAGATCTCACCGATCTGTTCGAGCTGAAGACCAGCAACTGGTTGTCGTTCTTCCGCAACGACGACAAGTATGCCCGGGAGAAGCTTTCCGGTGACCTTGAACGTCTGCGCTCTTATTACTTGGATCGCGGCTATATCAACATGGACATCACCTCTACTCAGGTGTCCATTACGCCGGACAAGAAAGACGTCTACATCACGGTAAATATCGCTGAAGGTGATCGTTACACCGTCAGTGACGTCAAGCTGAGCGGCGATTTGAAAGTGCCGCAGGAAGAGCTGCAATCTTTGCTGTTGGCGAAGGAGGGTCAGGTTTTCTCGCGCAAAGTCATGACCACTACCTCAGAGCTGATTACGCGTCGCTTGGGCAATGAGGGCTACACCTTCGCCAACGTCAATGGCGTGCCGGAAACCAACGACGAGAACAATACTGTCTCGATCACCTTCGTTGTCGATCCAGGCAAGCGCGCCTATGTCAATCGCATCAATTTCCGCGGCAACACCAAGACCGAAGACGAAGTGCTGCGCCGCGAGATGCGCCAGATGGAAGGCGGCTGGGCGTCGACCTATCTAATTGATCAATCCAAAACCCGTCTCGAAAGGTTGGGTTTCTTCAAGGAAGTGAACGTCGAAACGCCCCAGGTCCCGGGTACCGACGACCAGATCGACGTGAATTACAGCGTTGAAGAGCAGCCGTCTGGCTCGATCATGGCGAGCATCGGATTTGCGCAGAATGCGGGTCTGATTCTCGGTGGTTCAATCAGCCAGAACAACTTCCTGGGCACCGGTAACCGTGTCAGCCTCGGGTTGACCCGCAGCGAATACCAGTCGCGTTACAACTTCGGGTTCGTCGATCCCTACTGGACCGAAGACGGTGTCAGCCTCGGTTATAACGCCTTCTATCGAACCACCGATTACGACGAGCTGGACTACGACGTGTCTAGCTACTCGGTCGACAGCCTAGGCGGCGGTGTGAATATCGGCTATCCGATCAGCGAGACTTCGCGGTTGTCGTTTGGTCTATCCGCGCAACAGGACACGATTGATAGCGGACGGTACACGGTCGATGAAATTTTCGATTTTATCGAGCAAGAAGGCGACAGCTACCTCAACTTCAAGGCCTCAGTCGGTTGGTCTGAGTCGACGTTGAACCGCGGGGTTCTTGCAACGCGCGGACATTCGCAAAGCCTTTCGCTGGAAACGACTATTCCAGGCAGTGATCTGTCGTTTTATAAACTCGACTACAACGCTCAGCTGTTCGTGCCGGTTACCAAGACCTACACCATGAGGCTGCATACGCAGTTGGGTTATGGGGATGCCTATGGCTCGACCTCACGGCTGCCGTTCTACGAGCACTACTATGCTGGTGGTTTCAACTCGGTTCGTGGCTTCGAAGACAGCAGTCTCGGTCCGCGCAGCACACCGAGCCTTGGCGAGCCTGTAACCGGGAATGAGGGCACCATTGCCGATCCTGATCAGGATGCGCTGCCATACGGTGGTAACGTGCTGATCCAGGGCGGAATGGAGCTGCTGTTTCCGATGCCGTTCGTCAAGGATCAGCGCTCGTTGCGCACCTCAGTGTTCTGGGACGTGGGTAACGTCTACGATACAAATTGCCCGTCGGGCTCGGCTAAGTGCAGCGACATCGATATCGGGGACATGGCCAGTTCGGTCGGTGTCGGCCTGACCTGGATCACTGCCATGGGCCCGTTGAGTTTCAGTCTGGCGATGCCCGTAATGAAGCCGGACGAAGCAGATACCCAGGTCTTCCAGTTCTCGCTGGGCCAAACCTTTTAATCATCTGGAGCCCTGCTCCAGCGCATTCCTGAAGAGTGGTATATACCGTGCGTAAGTTGACCCAATTGCTTGTTATTGCCGCTGCTCTAGTGGCGACCCCCGCATTCGCCGAAATGAAAATAGCGGTGATGAATTATCAGATGGCTCTGCTCGAATCGGACGGAGCCAAACGCTACTCGGTCGACGCAGAGAAGAAGTTCGGCCCACAGCTGGAGAAGCTCAAAGGGCTGGAGAGCGACGCCAAGCGCATTCAGGACCGCCTGGGCAAAGACGGCGATAAGATGCAGCAGGCTGAGCGTGAGCGCCTTGAGCTTGAATTCAAGCAGAAGGCTCGCGACTTTCAGTTTCTTTCAAAGGAGCTGAACGAGTCTAAGGCCTCCGCCGATCGTGACATGCTCAAGCAGCTCAAGCCAAAGCTAGACAAGGCTGTCGAAGAAGTTATCAAGAAGGGCGATTTCGACTTGGTGTTGGAGCGCGGCGCGGTGGTGGATGTCAAGCCACAGTACGACATCACCCGCCAGGTCATTGAGCGCATGAATCAGCTGCGCTGATGAGCGGAGTAGCCTATTCACTAGGCGATCTAGTCGAAAGACTAGGGGCCGAGCTGCGCGGCGATGGCTCGTTGCAAGTGTCAGGTCTGGCGACTTTGCAGGACGCCGGTCCTGAGCATTTGAGTTTCCTTGCCAACGCGCGATACCGGAAATTTCTGCCCACGACGAGGGCTGGAGGCGTGCTGCTTACCGCCAAGGATGCCGAAGGCTACGCGGGTACCGCTTTGGTTGTCGCCAGCCCGTATCTCGCCTATGCGCGTATCTCGCATTTGTTCGAGAGCCGGCCTCGAGCGGCCACCGGTATTCATCCCACCGCAGTAGTGGATCCCAGCGCTGTGGTTGATCCCTCAGCGCGTATCGGTGCTCAAGTAGTGATTGAAGCAGGAGCCTGGGTTGGCCCCGATGTGGAGATCGGCGCCCAGTCCGTGATCGGCGCGCGAAGCCGCATCGGCGCAGGGGGGCGACTCGCTGCTCGAGTCACCATTTGCCATGACGTGATCATTGGCGATCGCGTGGTCATTCAGCCCGGTGCGGTGATCGGTGGTGAGGGGTTCGGCTTCGCCAATGAACAAGGGAGTTGGGAGAAGATTGCTCAGCTCGGTGGTGTGCGTATTGGTAATGATGTCGAGATTGGCGCCAATACCACCATCGACCGTGGTGCTATATCGGATACGGTTATAGGAAATGGCGTCAAGCTGGATAACCAGATCATGATCGCGCACAACGTACAGATCGGCGATAACACTGCCATGGCAGGGTGTTCCGGCATTTCCGGGAGCACCAAAATCGGTCGCAACTGTATGATCGCTGGCGGCGCCGGGCTGGTTGGGCATATCGAAGTCTGCGATAACGTGTTCATAACCGGCATGACCATGGTCACCCGCTCGATCACCGAGCCGGGAAGTTATTCTTCGGGGACGGCCATGCAGACCGCCGCGGAATGGCGCAAAAGTGCTGCCCGGATTCGTCATCTCGACGACATGGCGCGCCGCCTGCAGCAAGTAGAAAAACGCCTGGCCTCCGTGACCCCGCGCGGGGATGCGTCTTCTGATGGCTGACCCCACCGTCTGATCGCTCTTGTCAGAAGGCATTTGCCAGCGGGTCGCGCAGCCATATGGCTGCGCAGACTCCCAATCTCCTTACGGGCTTTTTCTTCATATGATGGATATCAACGAGATACGCGAATACCTTCCCCACCGATACCCCTTTCTACTGGTTGACCGGGTGGTGGAGCTCGACACGGACGCCAAGCGTATTCGTGGCTACAAGAACGTCACCATCAACGAACCCTTCTTCAACGGTCACTTCCCGCAACATCCAATCATGCCGGGTGTATTGATCATTGAAGCGATGGCGCAAGCGGCAGGACTGCTTGGTTTCAAGATGATGGGTGCGAAGCCAGCCGATGGCACGCTTTACTTCTTCGTTGGCTCGGACAAGCTGCGCTTCCGTCAACCAGTCGTGCCGGGCGATCAGTTGACCCTCGAGGCATCTTTCATCAGCGCCAAGCGCGGAATCTGGAAGTTCGATTGCCGCGCCAGTGTTGATGGTAAGCCGGTATGCTCGGCCGAAATCATTTGTGCGGAACAGAAGATATGAGTTTGGTCGACCCTCGCGCCATCGTCGACCCTGCGGCCCGGCTGGGGGATAACGTTCAGGTCGGCCCATGGTCGATAATCGGCCCGGATGTCGAAATAGGCGAGGGAACAGTGATCGCGTCTCACGTGGTCATTAAAGGGCCGACCCGTATTGGCCGGCACAATCGAATCTTCCAGTTTTCTTCGGTGGGTGAAGACACGCCCGACCTCAAATACAAGGGCGAGCCCACGCGCCTTGTGATCGGTGACCACAACGTGATCCGGGAGGGGGTAACCATTCACCGCGGCACTGTTCAGGATCGAGGCGAGACCACGCTCGGCAACCACAACCTGATCATGGCCTATGCCCACATCGGTCATGACAGTGTGATCGCCAATCATTGCATCCTGGTCAACAACACGGCGCTGGCCGGTCATGTGCACGTTGGTGACTGGGCGATTCTGTCCGGATACACGCTGGTGCACCAGTATTGCCACATCGGTGCGTACAGCTTCTCCGGCATGGGCACCGCAATAGGCAAGGACGTTCCTGCGTTTGTGACGGTATTCGGCAACCCGGCCGAGGCGCGCAGCATGAACTTCGAGGGCATGCGTCGCCGTGGTTTCTCCGAAGAAACCATCCTAGCGCTGCGCAACGCCTACAAAGTCGTCTATCGCAAGGGGCTGACAGTCGAGGCTGCGCTCGCTGTGCTCGCCGCTGATGCCCAGGCCTTCCCAGAAGTAGCGCTCTTCCGAGACTCCATACAAGCCTCAAACCGCGGCATCACGCGCTGATATGTCCAGGCCGTTGACAGTTGCACTCGTGGCTGGCGAAGCGTCCGGCGACATCCTTGGTGCAGGTTTGATGCAGGCGCTCAAGGCGCAGCACGCGAACGTCGAATTCGTCGGTGTAGGCGGGCCCCGAATGGAGGCGCAGGGCCTCGAATCCTATTTCCCGCAAGAGCGCCTGGCTGTGATGGGGCTGGTGGAGGTGCTCGGTCGCCTACCGGAACTGCTGAGACGCCGCAAGCGTCTGCTCCAGACGTTGTTGGGTGTGCGCCCCGATGTATTCATTGGCATCGATGCGCCGGATTTCAATCTGGACTTGGCGCTAAAGCTGCGGCGTGCGGGGATCAAGACTGTGCATTACGTCAGTCCGTCGGTCTGGGCATGGCGACAGAAGCGCGTGCTGAAAATCCGAGACGCCTGCGATCTGATGCTTACGCTGTTTCCCTTCGAGGCGAAGTTCTACGACGCACACCAGGTGGCGGTGCGTTTTGTGGGCCACCCTCTGGCTGACACCATCCCGTTAGTCTCTGATCGAGCCGCGGCGCGGACAACATTGGGCCTGTCGCAGGAAGGGCTGATCGTGGCCCTGATGCCCGGCAGTCGGGGCGGCGAGGTCGGGCGTCTTGGTGAACTCTTCCTGACTGCAGCTGACAGGCTACGCTCGATGCGGCCGGGGATCCGTTTCGTGGTGCCCTGTGCCAGTCCCGAGCGGCGTGCTCAACTGGAGCAGATGCTAATAGGGCGGGACCTTCCGTTGACACTGCTCGATGGCCGTTCCCACGAGGCGTTGGCCGCCTGCAATGCGGTACTGATTGCTTCCGGCACCGCGACGCTCGAAGCCTTGCTGTACAAACGTCCCATGGTGGTGGCTTACAGCGTTTCGCCGCTGACGTTTCGAATTCTCAAGCGCCTGGTGAAGAGCCCCTACGTAGCCTTACCCAATTTGCTGGCCCAGCGTCTTCTGGTTCCGGAGTTGCTTCAGGATGCCGCGACTCCCGATGCAATGGCGCAGCTGTTGTCGCCATTGCTGGATAACGGTGACAGCCAGACCGAGGGGTTTGATGCCATTCACCGTACGCTGCGCTGCGATGCCTCGAGCCAGGCAGCCGATGCGGTGCTCGAACTGTTAGGCGCGCGCTAATGCAGATCGGGTTGGATTTCAATCTGGTAGAAGAGCTCGTTGCAGGCGTCGACGAGGTTGGCCGTGGGCCGCTGTGCGGGCCAGTGGTGACCGCGGCAGTGATTCTTGACCCATTGCGACCGATCAGGGGCCTGAACGACTCGAAGAAGCTCACTGAGGCACGCCGCGAGGCGTTATTCGACGAGATCTGCGAGAAAGCGATCGCCTGGTGTATTGCCCGCGCCGAGGTGCATGAAATCGATCAGCTGAACATCCTGCACGCCACTATGCTGGCGATGCAGAGGGCGGTTGAAGGGCTGAGCGTGACTCCTCGACTGGCCTTGATCGACGGCAATCGGTGCCCTCAGCTTGCGGTGCCGAGCGCACCTGTCATACAGGGTGATGCTCAGGTGCCCGCCATTGCCGCTGCATCGATTTTGGCCAAGGTCAGCCGAGATCGCGAAATGTGTGCGCTGGACTTGTGTTATCCAGGCTATGGGCTTTCAGCACACAAGGGCTACCCAACGCCGAACCATCTCGAAGCCTTGCAACGGCTCGGTCCGACCATTATCCACCGCCGATCCTTCGCGCCAGTGCGCAACCTGCTGGAGCAACGCGGCGCGCTGGGCGGAAGCGTGATCATCGAAACGGTCGGCGCCCCTGCCAGCCTGCTGGGCTGAATCTCCGCCCGGAGTATCTCGCAGCCTATCGAGACCTACGTTCCGCTGATCCATAACAGGCCAAACACCGTCTTAATCGGCTTCGGCTTTCCGGTACAATTCGCGGCTTGTCGTTTCGCCAGTCCAAGGTTGGTTCATGTCCGTCTCCTTCGTCCATCTTCGTCTGCACACTGAATATTCTCTGGTTGACGGGCTGGTGCGCGTTAAGCCGCTGGTGAAGTCGGTGGCAGGCGCTGGCATGCCGGCGGTGGCCGTCACGGATCAGAGCAACATGTGCTCGCTGGTTAAGTTCTACAAGGCGGCGCAGGGCGCCGGAATCAAGCCGATCTGTGGCGCCGATATCTGGCTGGCGAGTCGCGAGGAGGACGGTCCGCTCAGCCGATTGACATTGCTGGCGATGAACAGCCGGGGGTATCGCAACCTGACCGAACTGGTCTCGCGCGGCTGGACGGAAGGCCAGCGCAACGATCAGATCATCATCGAGCGCGACTGGGTCAAAGCTGCCGCAGAAGGTCTGATCGCGTTGTCCGGCGCCAAGGAAGGAGAAATTGGCCACGCGCTGCTCGACGGCGAAGAAGCCTCAGCCGCGGCGTTGCTTGACGAGTGGCAGACTGTCTTCCCTCAGCGGTTCTACCTGGAAATCCAGCGCACCAGCCGGGTGAACGATGAAGAACACTTGCATGCTGCGGTAGCGTTGGCGCAGCGCTGTAACGTACCGCTAGTGGCTACCAACGATGTTCGTTTTCTCAAGCAAGAAGATTTCGAGGCACACGAAACCCGCGTCTGCATTGGTGAGAGCCGTACGCTCGACGACTCGCGGCGGCCGCGTAATTTCTCCGATCAGCAGTACCTGAAGACCCCTGCGGAAATGTGGGAGCTGTTCAGCGACCTGCCTGAGGCGTTGGAGAATACGGTCGAAATTGCTCGGCGCTGCAATATCGAAGTGCAGTTGGGGACCTACTTCCTGCCTGATTTCCCGGTACCTGCGGGCATGACCATGGACGAGTACTTCCGCAAGGTCTCGTTCGACGGCCTTGATGAGCGTCTCGAGGTGTTGCTACCGAAGGACACGCCTGACTACGAGGCGAAGAAGCAAGTCTATGTCGACCGGCTGAATTTCGAGCTCGACATCATCATCCAGATGGGCTTTCCGGGCTACTTCCTGATCGTCATGGACTTCATCCAGTGGGCGAAGAACAACGGCGTTCCGGTAGGGCCCGGACGGGGATCGGGTGCCGGCTCCCTGGTCGCCTACGTGCAGAAGATCACCGATCTCGACCCGCTGGCCTATGATCTGCTGTTCGAGCGCTTCCTCAACCCTGAGCGGGTCTCCATGCCCGACTTCGACGTCGACTTCTGCATGGATGGCCGTGACCGTGTCATCGACTACGTGGCAGAGAAATATGGCCGCAACGCAGTCAGCCAGATCATCACTTTCGGCACCATGGCCGCCAAGGCAGTCGTGCGGGACGTGGCGCGGGTACAGGGCAAGTCCTACGGCCTAGCCGATCGATTGTCGAAGATGATTCCCTTCGAAGTCGGCATGACCCTCGAAAAAGCCTACGAGATGGAAGAGCCGCTTCGAGACTTTCTGGCTGTCGACGAAGACGCTCGGGAAATCTGGGACATGGCGCTCAAGCTCGAAGGCATTACCCGTGGCACCGGCAAGCACGCCGGGGGCGTGGTCATTGCGCCAACCAAACTCACCGACTTCGCGCCCATCGCCTGTGATGATGAGGGCGGTAGCCTGGTAACCCAGTTCGACAAGGATGACGTCGAATCCGCCGGCCTGGTCAAGTTTGACTTCCTCGGCCTGCGGACCCTGACCATCATCAAATGGGCGATGGAGACGATCAACCGGGAGCAAGCCAAGAAGGGCCTGGATCCGCTGAACATCGACTTCATTCCGCTGAATGACAAGCCGACGTTCTCGTTGCTGCAAAAAGCTGAAACGACGGCGGTTTTCCAGCTTGAATCGCGCGGCATGAAAGAGCTGATCAAGAAGCTCAAGCCCGACTGCCTGGAAGACCTGATCGCTCTGGTGGCGCTGTTCCGTCCTGGCCCGCTGCAGTCGGGCATGGTCGACGACTTCATCAACCGTAAGCATGGTCGCGCGGAGATTTCTTACCCGCACTCTGATTACCAGTACGAAGGCCTCAAGCCGGTATTGGCGCCCACCTACGGCATCATCCTGTATCAGGAACAGGTGATGCAGATCGCTCAGGTCATGGGTGGCTACACCCTCGGCCAGGCGGACATGCTGCGCCGCGCCATGGGTAAGAAGAAGCCGGAGGAGATGGCCAAGCAACGCGGCGGGTTCATCGAGGGTTGCGCCAACAACGGCATCGATGCGGACCTGGCGGGCAACATATTCGATCTGGTGGAAAAATTCGCTGGCTACGGTTTCAACAAATCGCACTCGGCTGCTTACGGGCTGGTTTCCTACCAGACCGCCTGGCTAAAGGCGCATCACCCGTCGCCCTTCATGGCTGCGGTGCTGTCTGCGGACATGCACAACACCGACAAGGTGGTCACGCTGATCGAGGAATGCCGCAGCATGAAGCTGCGCATCGATGCCCCGGACGTGAACAATTCGGAGTTCAAGTTTACGGTCAGTGACGATGGACGAATCATTTACGGCCTCGGTGCGATCAAAGGCGTCGGTGAGGGGCCGGTCGAAGCTATCTGCGAATGCCGCAAAGAAGGCGGGCCGTTCAAGGAACTGTTCGATTTCTGCAGCCGTGTCGATCTCAAGCGAATCAACAAACGCACCCTCGAAGCGTTGATCCGCGGGGGTGCACTGGATCGTCTGGGGCCGTATTTCTCGGACGAACCAAAAGCCTACCAAGCCAATATCGATCGCAACCGGGCGGTGCTGCTCTCGGCGATGGAAGAGGCTATCCAGGCCGCGGAACAGACGGCGCGCAGCCTCGACAGCGGCCATGCGGACCTGTTCGGTGGGCTGTTCGCTGAGCCCGAAGCCGATGTTTATGCGAACCATCGCAAAGCCCGCGAGCTGTCCTTGAAGGAGCGTCTGAAAGGCGAGAAGGACACGCTGGGGCTATACCTCACCGGCCATCCGATCGATGAATATGAGGGTGAGGTCCGCCGCTTCGCCCGTCAGCGCATCATTGATTTGCGCCCCGCGCGGGGCGAGCAGACCATTGCCGGCTTGATCGTCAACTTGCGGGTCATGAAGAACAAGAAAGGCGACAAAATGGGTTTCATCACCCTGGATGACCGCTCAGGACGGATTGAGGCCTCGCTGTTTGCTGAAGCCTTCAACAGTGCTCAGGCGCTGTTGCAGACCGATGCCCTGGTTGTGGTCGAGGGTGAAGTCAGTAACGACGATTTCTCAGGTGGCTTGCGCTTGCGGGCCAAGCGGGTCATGAGCTTGGAAGAAGCCCGAACCGGGCTGGCCGAGAGCCTGCGAGTCAAAGTGGCCGGCGAGGCGCTCAAGGGCGATCGAGTGCGCTGGCTGGCGGATGTCTGTGGCCGTCATCGCGGCGCCTGTCCGATCACGCTTGAGTACACCAGTGCCGATGCCCGGGCCCTGCTGCAGTTCGGTGAAGGCTGGCGAATCGACCCGGCCGACAACTTGATTCAGGCATTGCGTGACCAGTTCGGGCGCGACAACGTCTTTCTGCAATACCGATAGCAGGACTAGCCGAGTGGCGCACCATTGCCGGTGCGAGACCCACTCGACGTCCTGAACCGGCCCGGTCCTGGATCGGGTCATGTTTGCGAACATTTTGTTCGACCTGAATGCGTCCGTCCCGTAAGGTAGGGCGCAAAAAACGGAACAGCTCCCGGCCGCCTGGCCGTCGACGCATGACGGATGCCTATGAACCCGAATTTTCTCGATTTCGAACAGCCGATCGCCGACCTGCAAGCCAAGATCGAAGAATTGCGCCTGGTTGGTAACGACAACTCGCTGAACATTGGCGATGAGATTTCCCGCCTGCAGGACAAGAGCGAGTCGCTCACCGAGAGCATTTTCGGCAATCTCACCAGTTGGCAGATCGCTCGCCTGGCTCGACACCCGCAGCGCCCCTACACGCTGGATTACATCAACCATCTGTTTACGGAATTCGAAGAGCTGCATGGCGACCGCCATTTCTCCGATGATGCCGCGATCGTTGGCGGGACGGCTCGACTGAATGGCGAACCGGTGATGATCATCGGCCATCAGAAGGGCCGTGAAGTCCGCGAAAAGGTCCGCCGTAACTTTGGTATGCCGCGTCCAGAAGGCTATCGCAAGGCGTGCCGCCTGATGGAGATGGCCGAACGCTTCAAGATGCCGATCCTGACCTTCATTGACACGCCGGGCGCCTATCCGGGTATCGACGCTGAAGAGCGCAACCAGAGCGAAGCGATCGCCTGGAACCTGCGGGTTATGGCACGGCTTAAGACACCCATCATCGCTACCGTGATCGGTGAAGGTGGTTCCGGCGGTGCGCTGGCCATCGGTGTCTGCGATCAGCTGAACATGCTGCAGTACTCGACCTATGCGGTCATCTCGCCGGAAGGTTGCGCCTCAATCCTATGGCGTACCGCTGACAAGGCGCCGGAAGCTGCCGAGGCCATGGGTGTCACCGCCGAGCGTCTGAAAAACCTTGGCATCGTCGACAAGGTGATCTCCGAGCCGCTGGGCGGTGCCCATCGCAACCCGGCCGTCACTGCCGCGTCGCTGCGCGAAGAGCTCACCACCCAGCTCGAAATGCTCAAGGGGTTCGACACCGAAGCCTTGCTGAAGCGGCGTTACGAGCGCCTGATGAGCTACGGCATCGCCTGATAGCGGACGATGGCGCTGCACCGCGCGTCGGTCATGCAGTGCCTTTCTCTACCGGCCGTGTGAAACGGGCCGGTATCGGCAGCAGGCAAAGCAAACGCCCCGAATGAAGTTCGGGGCGTTTGCTTTTGTGCCGTATGAAAACCATGGGGTGCGCCGGCTGCCGCACAAAAAAGCGGATATTCCGGCTTCATCGCAGGCTTCGGAGCGGGCGCCTTGGGAGCACCCGCACACTATGCGCAGGCGAGCACAGCGGCTCGACCTTTCATGTTGCCCCTAGCTCCTGGGAGATCAAATCGGCGCTGAGCAGCACCTGCTGGCGAAAGCGCTCCTAGGCCTGCGGGTCGTCCATGACGGCTTCCGGCCCGGACAGGTTGATGGCCGCGACCACCTCGCCAAGGTGATTTAAAAAGCGAATCACCCTCGCACCCGGCATTCGGCTGAATATCAGCAAAAGTGGTGTCAGTGCCTCGTTCGGGCCGCGTGGGCTGAGCGTGACAGCCGGCAAGCGCGGCACGCCCCTCAATCTGGGTTTGCCGGGCACCGGGCTTTCCTACCGGGAGCGGCTGGACAGCCCCTCAACGGGCCGGCCCGCCAGCGAGCTTTCCGGCCCGGTCAACTTCGAGGTGGATTCCGGCGGGGTGCTGCGTTTCACCGATGCGGCCGGGCACGAGCTGCCGGCGGCGGTGGTCAGGCGCATCAAGGCGCAGCGGGCGAACGAGATCACAGAGGTGCTCAACCGGGCGGCCGAGAAGATCAACCGGGACCTTGCGGCCTGTCTGGGCGTTCACCTCGCTACTCCGTCCCCGACCTCGGCACCCATCTGCCTGCCCGCGTTCGATTCGCCAGCGCCACAGCCACCCACGCGCGAAGCGCTGTCGCTCATGGACAAGCTGCTTTTCCGAGCCGGCGAGATAGAGCAGGACTACGCCGCCGCACAGGCCCGGCATGACCTGGAACTGGCTGCCTGGCAGGCGGAGCGAGACGCCCACGAGAAGGAGCGCGCCGAGGTCGACAAGGCCTTTCGACTTGCCGCCAAAGGCTATAGCGCGCACATGGAAGCCGCGCTGGATCTTGTGTTGAGCGGCATCGCCTGGCCCAAGCAGACGCAGGTGGCCTACCTCTTCAGCCATGACAACAGCGGCATCGCCGTGGACGTCGACCTGCCGGACGAAGACGAGACGCCACGCATCTCGGCCGAGGTTCGCACGACGGGCAAACTTGCGATGAAGAAACGCTCGGACGCCCAATGCCGCCGCGACGTCGTCGCCCTGGCGTTTGCCAGTCTGTTTCGGGTTGCCGGGGAAGTGTTTGCGGCGCTGCCGGCCATCGAACGGGTGCTGGTTTCCGGATACATCCAGCGCATCGACCAGGCAACCGGTCATCCATACGACGAGTATGTGATATCGGCCATCATCGACCGTGCGCAGTGGCAGCGCATCGACTTCGAGCGCCTGCATGCCGTTGATCCGGCGGCAACCTTCGCGACTTTCGATGCCCGTTTCGGCCTCGACCGCTCCTCGCGTTTCAAGCCGATCCAGCCCTACGACATCGAAGATCTGGGTTAGCTGCACAAAACCGGGCGGCGCTTCGCTTCAGCCCACCGAAACCATCGTGATGCCCGCATCGCCTGCCCGAGCCTGATCGTCGCCAGCATGGTCAGTTTGAAGCTGTTTTCAACGGCGGTGGGACAGCGCTGAAAAAGTCTTTCTGATTTGGGCGAAATCGGATTTAGGACCGGGACGGCGAGGGCTGTTCCGGTTTTCTTTTCGACTGTGCTTCAATGTCTCCCGCTCTGACGTGCCTGCGCCGCTAGCACGTGCGGACGAGACTCACTCTTGAAGGTCCATCCTTGAACGCTATCAAACTCGTTGCAGTCGCTCTTATTGTCGTTGGTGCGCTTGGCCTCGCTTACGGCGGCTTCAGCTACACCAAAGACACAACGGCTGTGAAACTTGGCCCGATCGAACTCTCCGTCCAGGAGAAGGAGACGGTCAATATCCCACTCTGGGCAGGCATCGGAGCCATCCTCGCTGGTGGGCTTCTTCTGGTAGTCGGCGGCAGAGGCCGCCGCTAAAGCTGACACCCCCTCGCATATGAACGCGCCCCCGAATCCTGCCGCCAGCCGGTAGGGTGGGCTTCAGCCCACCAGTCAAACGGCCATTGCCGTGCGACTACCTTGTGATGGACATTGCGCGAGGTGCAAACGGTGGGCTGAAGCCCACCCTGCGCGGCAGAGCACCGACCAGCAATGCTCTGGGCCGGGTGGAAGATCCTCAGGTGGCCGGCGAGTGCCATCAATCCGTCATTGATCGCCAGTAAAAATTTCCGCTACCAACTGCCGGAAATCGACGGCCGCGCCGTCGCCGTGCCCAATGTGAAGAACACCTTTACCTATCGCATCGAATAAACCACGCCGCCAGCCAACCGATAAGCAGCGAGAGCCACCGATGAGCCACGACCACAGCCAATTCGGCGCCAGCCTTGAGGCCCACGACGACCAGTCGATCAACCCCAGCGCCAACCCGGCCCTTGAGCAACTGGTCGACCCGGCGCGGCGTAACGTGCTCAAGGGCGGCCTGAGCCTGGCGGCGCTGAGCTTTTTCACAGGCGTCATGGGCCTGAGCCTGCGCGCCCACGCCAGCAGCCCGCTGCCCAACTTCAAGGGCGTGCCGGTGCAGATCGATCCTAGGTTCGACCACGTGCTGGTCGCCGAAGGGCTGTCTGGAGGCTGGGCGCCACCGATTGATCTGCGGTATCGCAGCGGCTGGAGGTGCGCCTGGCGCCGTGCTGCTTGAGTTTGCCCGCGCGCCCGGCGAAAGCCAGCAGCGGTGTCTGCGCGAGGCCGGCCGGTTGCTTGGCGAGACCTTGTGCGTGCTGGCCGAGCAGCGAGCCCGACAGCGCCGCGAACTGGTGGCCGAGCGCGCCGTGCTATCACGCGAGCTGCACGATTCCGTGGCCCAGCAGCTCAGCTATCTGCAGATCCGCGCTAGCCTCATCCAGACGCTGATCGGCACGGACGAGGCGCACGCGCAGTCGATGCTCACCGAACTGCGCGCCACCCTGCAGCTGATGCACCGGCAGGTACGCGAGCTGATCGCGTCTGCCCGTCTGACCATGGATGGCCGCTCGCTGAACCAGGCCATCCAGGCGTCGGTAGACGAATTTTCCCGCTGCAGCGGCTGCGTCTTCGAGGTGGACAATCGCACCCCTCCCGGGCTGCTCACACCGGAGGCAGAGCTGCAGGTGTTGTAGATCATCCGCGAGGCGCTGGCCAATGTGGTGCGCCACTCCCACGCCGACCGCGCCCAGGTCTTCTTGCTGGCGCGACCCGGCGACGCCGTTGAAGTAAGGGTGGAGGACGACGGTATCGGCTTGCCTGAAGAGCTGCCGGAAGACGGGCACTTCGGCCTGCGCATCATGCGCGAGCGGGCCGGCGCCATCGGTGCCCGCTTGCGGATTGACCGGCGCGAGCCTTGCGGTACCTGCGTCACACTTCTCTGGAGACACTCATGAGCGATGTGCTGACCCTGTTGCTGATCGACGATCACTCGTTGCTGCGCTGCGGCCTGGCCGAGTTGCTGAACACCGAGCCGGATTTCCGCGTGCTCGCCACGGCGGCATGCGGCGTGTAGGGCATCGAGATGGCCGCGCGCCTGCAACCGATGATGGTTCTTCTGGATCTGCACATGCTTGGCATGAGCGGTCTGCAGACCCTGGCCTGCCTCAAGCGCGAGCAGCCCGACAGTCAGGTTATCGTACTCACCGCCTCTGATTCGCAGGTCGATCTGCTGGCCGCGCTGCGCGGCGGTGCCGACGGCTATGTACTCAAGGAGACCGAACCGGAACAATTGGTCGCCTATCTGCGGGGATGCACACGCGGGCAGGTGACGCTGGAACCTGGCCTGATGCGCCTGCTTGGCGAGGAGGCGCAGGCGCCGCGCAGCCCACCACGAGCAGGCGGCAGTCAGGAGCTGACCGAGCGCGAATGCCAGACCCTGGCCCTAATCGCCGAAGGCATGAGCAACAAGCTGATCGCGCGGGAGCTAGGCATCAGCGACGGTACGGTAAAGATCCACGTCAAGCATCTACTCAGCAAGCTGAACCTGCATTCGCGGCTGGAGCTGGCGGCCTGGGCGCATCGCGGCGGTTTTCTCGATGGCCAGCCGACGCGGGAGCAACCATGAGTGTGCTGCTGGGGTTGCACCAGGTTTTCGGCAGGCTTCGTCAAGCGTGTCAGCCGCCGGCTGGCGCGGTGGACCAATTGCCACTGGCGCTGGCGGATCTCGACAACAGCGGTCGTATCCGCCGCATCAACCGGGGCTGGAGCGAGCTGACCGGTTACGTTGCCCGGCACAGCCTGAATTGCTTGCTTGACGACTTTCTACACCCTGCAGAGCGGGAGACCTGGGCGTTGGCGATGCAGCGAATGCGCGGCATGGCGCCGCTAAATACCGAGGTGCTGCTGCTGCGCCGCCTGATCCGCACGGGCGAGTCGCGCTGGGTCGAAGCACGTCTGCGGCGGCTCGCGGATGGCTTCATCGTCAGTCTTGCCGATGTCAGCGGACAGATGCAGTGGCGCCACTATATGCAGGCCAGTCACCGAAGCCTGAGCCACTTGCTCGATGGACTGCCGATGATGGTCTACCGCTGCCGCAACAATCGACACTGGAGCATGGAGTACGTCAGCGCCGGCTGCCTCGAACTAACCGGTTACCCAGCAGAGCGCCTCGTCAACAGCCGCAGCCTCACCTTTGACAGCCTGATTCATGTCGAAGACCGTGACCGCGTCTGGGCCGAAGTGCAGGCCGGGCTCGTCGAGCGAGGGCCTTTCGCTTTCAAGTACCGCCTGCTGTGTGCCGACGGCCGACACAAGCCCGTGCTTGAACGTGGCAGCGGCATCTATTCGGAAAACGGTGGCGTGCTCGGGCTGGAAGGCGTGGTGCTCGAACTACCTCGCTAGCGCGCCGCACGTGGCTGTAGTCCAGCGTCACTCTGGCTTATGCTTGCCAGCCGTTCTGGAGAAACCATCTATTTATGCCACTCGAATCCCGTCTGCTCGATGCACTGCGCCCGTGGCTAGCCGCGCGACGCTGGTTGGTCGGCTTTTCGGGCGGTCTGGATTCGACCGTACTGTTGCATGCGCTCGTGCAACTGGCGCAGCGTCATGCAGTGCCGCCAATCAGCGCGATTCATGTTCATCACGGTCTGCAGGCGGCGGCGGACAACTGGCCGGCGCATTGCCGTGAGGTGTGCGCGGCCAATGGCGTGCCTCTCGAAGTGGTGCGCGTGCAGGTCGAGGCTGGCGCGAGCCTGGAGCGCGCGGCGCGGGAGGCGCGCTATGCGAGCTTTGCCGAACGGCTGGATGCGGGTGACCTGCTGCTGACCGCGCAGCACCGCGACGATCAGGCCGAGACCCTGCTGTTTCGCCTGCTGCGCGGTGCCGGGGTGCGCGGCCTGGCGGCTATGCCAGTGGAGCGACCGTTGGGGCAGGGCAGGCTTGTGCGGCCACTGCTGGATATCACGCGTGCACAGCTGCAGGTTTACGCTGATAGCGAAGGGCTGCGCTGGATCGAGGACCCGAGCAACCAGAACGTTGAGCATGCGCGCAATTACCTGCGCCTGCAGGTGCTGCCGCTGATCAGCCAACGCTGGCCGCAGGCTCCGGCGAACCTGGCGCGCACAGCGGCGCATATGGCCGAGGCCCAGACTCTGTTAGACGAGCTGGCGCGGGCAGATCTGGCCGCCGCACTAATGCCCTCCGAGTTTGACTGGCTGACCCTGCCCAGTCTTTGTCTGTCAACGCTGCGTGCCTTGTCGCCAGCCCGGCAGCGCAACGCGCTGCGGCACTGGCTGGCGCCCTTTACTCCCCTGCCTGACAGCGATCACTGGAGCGGATGGGAATCGCTGCGTGATGCACGGGGTGATGCCATGCCCTGTTGGCGCTTTGGCTGTGGCGAGTTGCGCCGTACCGGCGAGCGAATCTGGTGGGTTAGCAATACATGGACGATGCCGCTGCAAGAGTCTCTCGAGTGGCCGCAGCCGTGCGGAAAGCTGGCGTTACCCGGTAACGGGCAGCTGCGTCTCGTCGGTCCACCTCCGTCCGGCAGTTTGCAGGTGCGCTATCGCCGTGGCGGTGAGGTAGTGACGCTGCCCGGCCGTGGTCGCCGTGATCTCAAACGGCTGCTCAACGAGGCCGGCGTGCCAGGTTTCGTGCGCTCACGTCTACCGTTGCTCTTTCGAGAAGGTGAGCTTGTTGCGGTAGCCAATCTGCCGCAGTTCGATACGCAAGCCCTGTCGCTTCAGTGGACGCCGCCGGCCGACGCCAGGTTTGAGCTGATAGGGTCTTTCAAGTAGACTACGCTCCCGTCCCAATACAGCTTCTGCGGCTTTCTTCGAAAACCGTGGTAGTTCCGCTATTGCCGCCTTTGGCGCGATGGCACCTTCGCTTTTCCCCGGCGGCGCTGACCGCTTAACGCAGACTTCTAGGGTTTTTCATGACGCGCTACATCTTCGTCACGGGTGGTGTTGTTTCTTCATTGGGGAAAGGCATCGCCTCGGCTTCATTGGCGGCCATCCTGGAGGCGCGGGGCCTGAAGGTCACGATGCTCAAGCTGGACCCTTACATCAACGTGGATCCGGGCACCATGAGCCCGTTCCAGCACGGTGAGGTGTTCGTCACTCATGACGGCGCCGAGACCGACCTCGACCTGGGGCATTACGAGCGGTTCATCCGCACCACAATGACCAAGAGCAACAACTTCACCACCGGCCGCGTATATGAAGACGTACTGCGTCGCGAACGCCGTGGTGATTACCTGGGCGCGACCATTCAGGTCATTCCGCACATCACTGACGAGATCAAGCGCCGCATCATCAAGGGCGCAGGCGATGCAGACGTCGCGTTGGTAGAAGTTGGCGGCACCGTCGGTGACATCGAGTCGCAACCCTTCCTTGAAGCGATTCGCCAGCTACGCGTCGAAGTGGGTGCAAAACGCGCCATGCTGATGCACCTGACGCTGGTGCCTTATATCGCCACGGCTGGTGAAACCAAGACCAAGCCGACCCAGCATTCGGTCAAGGAGCTGCGCTCCATCGGTCTGCAGCCTGACGTACTGGTATGCCGTTCCGACCATCCGATCGATGTCTCCTCACGGCGCAAGATTGCACTGTTTACCAACGTCGAAGAGCGTGCGGTGATCAGCCTGGAAGACGTCGACACTATTTACAAAATACCGGGCGTACTCCATGCCCAGGGCCTGGACGACTTCGTTGTCGAACGTTTTGGCCTGGAGTGCGGCGGTGCCGATCTCTCTGAGTGGGATCGGGTGGTGGATGCCAAACTGAACCCCGAGAAGGAAGTCACCATCGCCATGGTCGGCAAGTACATGGAACTTCTGGATGCGTACAAATCTCTGATCGAGGCAATGAGCCACGCTGGCATCCAGAGCCGTACCAAAGTGAACCTCCGCTATATTGATTCCGAAGACATCGAGAACCAGGGCACCAGCCTGTTGGAAGGCATGGATGCGATTCTGGTTCCGGGTGGTTTCGGCCTGCGTGGCGTGGAAGGCAAGATTGCCACCGTCAAATATGCGCGCGAGAACAAGATTCCCTACCTGGGTATCTGCCTCGGTATGCAGGTCGCAGTGATCGAGTTCGCCCGTGATGTGCTGGGCTGGACCGACGCCAACTCCACCGAGTTCGACAAGGACAGCACCCATCCAGTTGTTGGTCTGATCACCGAGTGGGAAGACGCCACTGGCGCTGTAGAAACCCGCAGCGACGCGTCTGATCTGGGCGGCACCATGCGTTTGGGTGCGCAGGAATGCGGCCTCGAGGCGGGCTCAAATGTGTTCGCTTGCTACCGCAAGGAACGCATCATCGAGCGCCATCGTCATCGCTACGAGGTAAACAATAATCTGCTTCCGCAACTGCAAGCCGCCGGCTTGAAGATCACCGGTCGGTCCGGTGACGGTGCGCTGGTCGAAGTGGTCGAGGCGCCGGATCATCCCTGGTTCGTGGCCTGCCAGTTCCACCCTGAATTCACCTCCACGCCTCGCGACGGTCATCCGCTGTTCAGCGGCTTCGTCAAAGCGGCGCTGGACTACAAGGCGGGCAAGGCATGAGCCAGAAGACCATTCGCGTCGGCAGTATCGAGATAGCCAACGACAAGCCGTTCGTGCTGTTCGGCGGGATGAACGTACTGGAGTCCCGGGATCTCGCACTGCAGATCTGCGAAACCTATGTGAAGGTCACCGAAAAGCTCGGTATCCCGTATGTCTTCAAGGCCAGTTTCGACAAGGCTAATCGCTCCTCGATCAACTCCTTCCGAGGCCCCGGCCTCGAAGAGGGGATGCGGATCTTTGAAGAAGTGAAGAAGACCTTCGGCGTCCCTGTGATCACTGATGTGCATGAGCCGCACCAGGCACAGCCGGTGGCCGAAGTGTGCGACATCATTCAGCTACCTGCCTTCCTGTCGCGCCAGACCGATCTGGTGGTTGCCATGGCGAAGACCGGTGCGGTGATCAATATCAAGAAAGCCCAGTTTCTTGCGCCGCAGGAAATGAAGCACATCCTCACCAAGTGTGAAGAAGCCGGCAATGATCAACTGATTCTTTGCGAACGCGGCTCCTCATTTGGCTACAACAACCTGGTCGTCGACATGCTCGGCTTCGACATCATGAAGCGGATGCAATATCCGGTGATCTTCGATGTCACACATGCGCTGCAGATGCCGGGTGGCCGCGCCGACTCGGCTGGTGGTCGTCGTGCCCAGGTCACGGATCTTGCCAAGGCCGGCCTCAGTCAGGGCCTAGCGGGATTGTTCCTTGAGGCCCATCCGGATCCGGAAAATGCCAAGTGCGACGGACCCTGTGCGCTGCGTCTGGACAAGCTCGAACCCTTCCTCACCCAGCTCAAGCAGCTGGATGATCTGATCAAGAATTTTGCGCCAATCGAAACTGCTTGAAGCCTTGAAGCTATCTACGGAGTGTTAATAAAAATGGCAAAGATCGTCGACATCAAAGGGCGTGAGGTTCTCGACTCCCGTGGCAATCCCACTGTTGAAGCGGACGTTATCCTGGATAACGGCATTACCGGCAGCGCCTGTGCGCCGTCCGGTGCTTCCACTGGGTCCCGCGAGGCGCTGGAACTGCGCGATGGCGACAAGAGCCGTTACATGGGCAAGGGTGTGCTGAAGGCTGTCAGCAATATCAATGGCCCGATCCGGGATTTGCTGCTGGGCAAGGATCCGCTGGATCAAAAGGCGCTGGACCGCGCCATGATCGAGCTGGACGGTACCGAGAACAAAGCCTCCCTGGGTGCCAACGCAATCCTCGCCGTGTCTCTGGCTGCCGCCAAGGCTGCCGCCCAAGATCAGGATCTGCCGCTCTACGCTCACATTGCCAACCTCAATGGCACGCCTGGCCAGTACTCCATGCCGGTGCCGATGATGAACATCATCAACGGCGGCGAGCATGCCGACAACAACGTCGACATCCAGGAATTCATGGTGCAGCCCGTCGGTGCCAAGACGTTCGCTGATGCCCTGCGCATGGGTGCCGAAATTTTCCATCACCTCAAAGCCGTGCTGAAGGCTCGTGGTCTGAGCACTTCTGTCGGTGATGAAGGTGGTTTTGCACCGAACCTGGCATCCAACGAAGACGCGCTGGCCGCTATCGCCGAGGCAGTAGCTAACGCCGGTTACAAGCTTGGTGACGACGTGACCCTGGCGCTCGATTGCGCCTCCAGCGAATTCTTCGAGAATGGCAAGTATGATCTGGCCGGCGAAGGCAAGGTCTTCGACGCCGCTGGTTTTGCCGACTACTTGGCTGGCCTGGCCGAGCGCTACCCGATCATCTCCATCGAAGATGGTATGGACGAGTCCGACTGGGCTGGCTGGAAGGTGCTGACTGACAAACTCGGCGACAAGGTTCAGTTGGTTGGCGACGATCTGTTCGTGACCAACACCAAGATCCTTAAGGAAGGCATTGAGAAGGGCATCGGTAACTCGATCCTGATCAAGTTCAACCAGATCGGCTCGCTGACCGAAACCTTGGAAGCCATTCAGATGGCCAAGGCCGCAGGTTACACGGCGGTGATCTCGCACCGCTCCGGCGAAACCGAAGACAGCACCATCGCCGACCTCGCTGTGGGAACGGCTGCCGGTCAGATCAAGACAGGTTCGCTGTGCCGTTCGGACCGCGTGTCCAAGTACAATCAACTGCTTCGTATTGAAGAGCAGCTCGGCGGAAAAGCAGCTTACAAGGGCCGTGCCGAGTTCCGCGGCTAAACCCAAGCATGCTAGAAAGGGGCGGCGTTAGTCGCCCTTTTTTGTGGATAACGGTCAGCGCTGTTAAGGTCGCCGCACGGCGATGCGCTAGCCAGCAAAGGAAAGCCGGACCATGTTGCTGACCGCCGCTTATACAACGTCACTGGAAACCACTCGAATTCGATCCATGCCTTCCATACGCAGTCCCTACTGGTTGTTTGTTGTCCTGATTTTGCTGCTGGGTGGCTTGCAGTATCGCCTGTGGGTGGGCGAGGGCAGCCTCGCCCAGGTGAGCGGATTGAACAAGCAGATCGCCGAGCAGCAGGGCGAGAACCAGCGATTGCTTGAGCGAAACCGGATTCTCGAAGCCGAGGTCAAGGAGCTCAAGCAGGGTATGGAAACTGTAGAAGAGCGTGCGCGGCATGAGTTGGGCATGGTCAAAGAGGGCGAGACTCTCTTTCAGCTCACCGAATGAGTGCAAACAACCTCCCGTCTTACTGGGTCGTGATCCCGGCTGCCGGCATTGGCAGTCGTATGCGAGCCGACCGGCCCAAGCAATATCTGCAGTTGGCAGGAAGGACCATCCTCGAGCACACCCTGGATTGCTTTCTAGGCCATCCCCAGCTCAAGGGGCTGGTTGTGTGCGTAGCGAGCGATGATGCCTATTGGCCCGATCTCGCTTGCTCGACAGATCCGCGTGTTCACCGTGCCAATGGTGGCAGTGAGCGAGCCGACTCGGTCCTGGGTGGGTTGCGAGAGCTGAGCCGGCTAGGCGCCTCAGACGGCGACTGGGTGCTGGTGCACGATGCCGCTAGGCCCAACCTGGCAGTTACCGATCTAAATCATCTATTGGAGACGCTCGCGGACGATCCTGTCGGTGGGCTGCTCGCTGTTCCAGCTCGCGATACGCTCAAGCGTGCTGATGCGGATGGGCGGGTTCAGGAGACGGTAGATCGTAGCGTCATTTGGCAAGCGTTCACGCCACAGATGTTCCGCCTTGGGTCGCTGCGTGAGGCGTTGGCGGATGCACTTGGCAGTGGAGTTGCCGTAACTGACGAAGCGTCCGCGCTTGAATGGGCAGGGCACCACCCGCGTCTGGTCGAAGGGCGGGCTGACAATCTCAAGATTACCCGGCCCGAAGATCTTCAGTGGTTGGAACAGCGCTGGAAATCTTGAGCCCAGCGCTGTTCATGGCGCTTTGCAGAGTATCGACTCATGCCGCGTAGCGGAGGCGAAGCCGTTGTGATCAATAGCGGTAGATCGCAGCAGCGCCGCTTTCGGTCGGCATGCGTTCGGTAGGAACTGAGATTACCTCGCCGCCTTGTTCCAACGTCCATATGGTCAATTCATCGAGCAGATCGGGTGTCGTGGCTGAGTCATCTTCCACCGCAACTGCCTTGCCTTGCTCCTTGTCGACCACCCCGGGGATTCGACGCTCCGCCTCGACCAGCAGGGTCGCGACACGGCCTTCAAGTGTGGCCTGGCCGATCTGCTCAAGCTGGTCGGTCGCGAGTCCCTGACCTCGCGACTCGCCGTACTGGTTGATAAAACCTTCCAGTCGCTTGATGTAGCGCGGCTGCATGACCATCCAGCTCTTCTGGCGGAGTTCGTCATGACTCAGTAACGACGCATCGTTCTCGATGCCTTCCGGCAGTAGAAATTCGTTGTGGCTGAGTTTGCGGAAGTGGAACTGGTGCTCGGGAAGTGCAGCGAGGATCAGCGGCAGTCGCGACTTGCGGCTGTGATGCTCAAGAATCGCGCGATCCACTTCACGGAAGAAGCGCTCTCGGTCTCGATCGATTTCATCCTGGCGCCCGGCGCCTCCGCTCTCCACCTGCATCGGATCACCGCGCTCGCTGGCGCGGCTGTAGCCTTGCGGGAAGCCGGTCTGACCTTTCTCGGTCAACTCGCGGCCCAGCGCTTCTTCAACGGTTTTCGGAACGCTTTCACCCAAGCGGACTTCGTCAACGCCGTCGCGGTTGCCTTCGAATAGACGAACCGAGTCCAGCGTGATCGCCAATATCTGATAGCGGTCGGCCGACTGCGCGATACGCAGCAGCGGTTTGAGGTGCATACGGTCATTGGCGACAGCGAGCTCTGGAACGCTGCGCTGCAGGCGGAACACCTCGAAGTAATCCGTGGCAGCAAAGACAGCAAGCCCATCGCGGTTGGAATTCCAGAAATCGGGATCGTCGATCAGGTCGTGGAAGGGCTTCAGCAGCGCTTTGGCCTGGTCGCCACGGCCTTGTTGCTTGAGCGAGTCTTCAAGCTCGCGGACAAGGTGCTTGAAGCGAATCGGGTCTTGCTGACGCTCGGGAAAGCTGCGGTGGGTGGGCTGATAAAGCGAAAGGCACGGCGCTTCGCGTTTTGCCAGCAACTGGGACATGGTTTCGCGATCGAGCAATCTGTTCATGTACGGCCTCACTCGTGGTCAGATGATTCAGTTCCTCATGGTCTCTATCGGCCCGCTTCAGCGGGTCGCATCAGGCGGCATTCAGTGGTGGTTGAGTTTCTTGTCTAGCGCATGGGCAAGGGCATGGCTGAGCTTTTCGGCACAGCCGTCAATGGCAAGATTCAGCGAGTCCGCTTTGTGGCTGGTCGAAATGGGCTCGTGTCCCTTGACCCGCGCTTCCATCTGGCAGCGCTTATCCTGCGGGCCGCTTTTGCCGCTATTTTCGTCGTTGAGATGAACTTCGACTCGGGTCAGCTGATCGTCGAAGCGCTCCAGTTCGCTCTCGACCGTCGCTTTCACGTGCTCCTCAAGGCTGCTGGTCACGTCGACGCTATGATTGCTGTTCACCAGAATCTGCATGATGTCCTCCTGATTGATTGGCCGGCTCGCTCAAGCAGAGGGCCGGAGGCACCGGCTTCAGAATTTCGACGTGGTGGGTTAAGTCGGGTTCCGCCTCAAGTCGGCAGTCGGACGCGCGGCGCAGTCGCAACTCAATCGCGTTCGTTCCGATATTCGGGACGAGTGGCGAGGCCGTCCTTCAATGCTTGAATCAGCAGGCGGACCTTCGGTAGCGGATAACGCCGTTGCGGATAGACGGCCCACACCGCCGTGTTCGGTGGCTGATGCGTTTCCAGCAGGGACACCAGCTCACCGCGGCGTAGTGGCTCCTGGACGTAATAGTCCGGTAGCTGGCAAAGACCGAAGCCCCGAAGCGCAGCATCCAGTACCGTCTGACCGCTGTTGCAGCGCCAGTTGCCCGAGGGCTTGAACGGCTGCTCGCGGCCGTCGACCTGCAACATCCAGGTATCGCCAGTGCCAACCAAGCAATTGTGTCGTGATAGCTCGGACAGGGTATGCGGGCGGCCGTAGCGCTCGAGATAGCTTGGCGCCGCGCATAGATACATGGCGCGTGGGGCAAGGCGTGTGGCGACCAGCCGAGATTCGCTCAGCCGGCCCAGGCGTACGGCCAGGTCGTAGCCTTCCTGCACCAGATCGAGGGTGCGATTGGACAGTTCGATATCAACCCTCAGCTGCGGATGCTGCGCCATGAATTCGTTCACCAGCGGCACGATGAAGCGTTCGCCGTAGGCGACCGCTGCGGTCATACGCAGCAGACCAGTGGGCGCAGCATGCAGGTCGCTGATTGCATGAAAGGCTTCGTCACGCTCCTCGATCAGGCGCTGGCACCGTGAGAGAAAGGTATGGCCGGCTTCGGTCAGGGAAACCCGGCGGGTCGTGCGATAGAGCAGCCGTGCCTGAAGGCGTTCCTCGAGGCGTGCCACTTGGCGGCTGACGTGAGATGACGACACGCGCAGTTGCCCTGCGGCCTGCATGAAGCTTCCGCACTCAGCGACGGCGACGAATTCATCCAGTCCTTCCCATCGATTCATAGGCGATCCTTTTGCGAGTCGCCGAGATCGGCGCATCTTGATTATCCCTGGGCAGCAATAATGTTTCCACGAACAGCTTATTAACCCTATCCATCGATGAAACTACACTGCGTATTACTTTCCATCCACGAGTACCGCCAGCCATGACCATCAAGTCCCGCGCCGCCGTCGCGTTTGCCCCGAACCAACCTCTGCAAATTGTCGAAGTGGACGTCGAGCCGCCCAAGGCTGGCGAAGTGCTGGTGCGCATCGTCGCGACGGGCGTCTGCCATACCGACGCGTACACGCTCTCCGGCGAAGATTCGGAAGGTGTATTCCCTTGCATCCTCGGTCATGAAGGTGGCGGGATCGTCGAGGCGGTAGGCGAGGGTGTCACTTCGGTTGCCGTGGGCGATCACGTAATCCCGCTTTACACGGCCGAATGCCGGCAGTGCAAATTCTGCAAATCTGGCAAGACCAACCTCTGCAGCTCAGTGCGCGCCACGCAAGGCAAGGGGCTGATGCCGGACGGCACCACACGCTTCTCCTACAACGGCGAGCCGATTTATCACTACATGGGCACCTCAACGTTTTCCGAATACACGGTGCTGCCTGAAGTGTCAGTGGCGAAGATCCCCAAGGAAGCGCCCTTGGACAAGGTCTGCCTGCTCGGCTGTGGCGTCACCACTGGTATCGGCGCGGTACTCAATACCGCCAAGGTAGAAGAGGGCGCGACCGTGGCCATCTTCGGGCTCGGTGGCATCGGCCTAGCTGCGATCATCGGGGCGAAGATGGCCAAGGCTAGCCGGATTATCGCGATCGACATCAACCCGTCCAAGTTCGCCATTGCCGAGGAGCTGGGTGCGACTGACTTCGTCAACCCCAAGGATCACGACAAGCCGATCCAGGAGGTCATCGTGGAGATGACAGACGGCGGCGTGGACTATTCCTTCGAGTGCGTCGGCAACGTCCAGCTGATGCGCGCCGCGCTGGAATGTGCACACAAGGGGTGGGGCGAGTCCGTGATCATTGGTGTGGCTGGAGCCGGTCAGGAAATCAGCACCCGTCCGTTCCAGCTGGTAACCGGCCGCGTCTGGCGTGGCAGCGCCTTCGGTGGCGTCAAGGGGCGTACCGAGCTGCCGAGCTATGTTGAGAAGGCTCAGACCGGCGAGATCCCGCTGGATACCTTCATCACACACAACATGGGGCTGGATGAAATCAATCAGGCATTCGACCTGATGCACGAAGGCAAGAGCATCCGAACCGTCATCCACTACTGATTCAGTATTCGGGCCGCAGCGCTCCGCCTGCGATGGTGCGAGTGCTACGGGCCCGCTCAGGAGGGCCCATGAGCCTCGAGAACATTTCTTGCCAGAAGAGCTTCGGTGGCTGGCACAAACGCTATCGTCACCGCTCAAGTAGCTTGAACTGCGACATGGTATTTGCCGTTTATCTGCCGCCTCAGGCAGAGCAAGGCGAAAAGCTTCCGGTGCTGTACTGGTTGTCCGGTCTGACTTGTACCGACGAGAACTTCATGCAGAAGGCGGGGGCGCATCGGCTTGCTGCGGAACTCGGCTTAATTATCGTCGCCCCAGATACCAGTCCGCGCGGCTCCGAGGTTCCGGACGATCCGGATGCTGCCTATGACTTCGGTCTTGGCGCGGGTTTCTACCTGAATGCGACCCAGGAACCCTGGGCTCAGCACTACCGCATGCACGATTACGTGGTCGATGAGCTGCCGGCGCTGATCGAGGCGAACTTTCCCGTATCCGACAAGCGCGGTATCAGTGGGCATTCGATGGGCGGTCATGGTGCGCTAGTGTGCGCGTTGAAGAATCCTGGTCGCTATCAGTCGCTGTCGGCGTTCGCGCCGATCGCCAATCCGGCTGATTGCCCCTGGGGCGAGAAGGCCTTCTCCAATTACCTCGGAAAAGATCGCTCACGCTGGCGCGAATGGGACGCCTGTGCCCTGATATCCAAGGCGCAGGAGAAGTTGCCGGTACTCGTCGATCAGGGTGATCGGGATGATTTCATGGCCAATCAGTTGAAGCCCGAAGCGCTGGAGTCAGCTGCAACCGCGGCGGATCATCCGCTGACGTTGCGTATTCAGCCGGGCTACGATCACAGCTATTACTTCATCAGTACCTTTATCGATGACCATCTGCGCCATCACGCGCAGGCATTGAAGGCCTAGGTCAGCTGCGCTTACGAGCGAGCGCGTTTGCAGAGAAAATGCCGCCCCATTCACGATCAAGCCTATGCCGGTAGCAAGCGTATGGGGATCAACCGCTGCCGCTTACGGTTGTCCGCATTGCTCCGGCGCCTATGCGTAGCAGCTCGGTGACGCTATGCGTCACAAGCGGTAGAACGAAAAAAGGCCCGCCCGGAATTCCGGGCGGGCCTTCCATCGCAAGGAGCTAGAGCGATGGATAATCGGTGTAACCTTCGGCGCCTTTTGCGTAGAACAGCTCAGGCCGCGGCTCGTTGAGCGGCGCGTCCTGGCGCAGACGCTGGACCAGATCGGGGTTAGCGATATAGGGAATGCCAAAGGCCACGGCGTCGGCCTTGCCCTCGGCCAGCCAGGCGTTGGCTTGGTCCTTAGTGAAGCGTTCGTTGGCGATATAAACGCCACCGAATACCTCCTTCAGCTGTGGGCCGAGGCTGTCCTCGCCGGCTTTCTCCCGAGTGCAGATGAAGGCGATGCCGCGCTTGCCCAGTTCACGAGCGACATAGGCGAAGGTATCGGCACGATTCGAGTCGCCCATGTCGTGAGCGTCGGCGCGTGGTGCCAGATGAACGCCTACGCGGCCAGCGCCCCAGACCCCTACCGCCGCATCGGTAACTTCCAACATCAAACGTGCCCGGTTTTCCAGCGAGCCGCCGTACTGATCGGTGCGCTGGTTGGTGCTGTCTTGCAGGAACTGGTCAAGCAGGTAACCGTTGGCGCCATGTATTTCGACGCCGTCGAACCCTGCTTCGCGAGCATTCTCGGCCCCTTTACGGTAGGCCTCGACGATGCCTGCGATCTCTTCGGTTTCCAGCGCTCGTGGCGTTTCAAAATTCTTCATCGGCCGGACCAGGCTGACGTGCCCGGCGGGTTGGATAGCGCTCGGCGCGACCGGAAGTTGACCGTCGAGGTAGATCGGATCGGAGATCCGACCCACATGCCAGAGCTGCAGCACGATCTTGCCGCCTTTCGCATGGACCGCATCGGTTACCTTTTTCCAGCCCTGTACCTGCTCGGCGGACCAGATGCCGGGCGTGTCCGGATAGCCGACGCCCATCGGCGTGACCGATGTGGCTTCGCTGATGATCAGTCCAGCCTCGGCCCGCTGGGTGTAGTACTCGGCAATCAAGTCACCCGGTATGCGGCCCGGCTCGGCACGGCAGCGGGTCAGCGGGGCCATGATGATGCGGTTGGCCAGTTCCAGTTCGCCAATCTTGATCGGGTCGAAAAGTGTAGGCATAGCGGTGCTGCTCCTTTACACGGTAAGGGTTGGTGGGCTCAGAGGTCCTGGCCGAGGCGGGCCACGAAAGCGGCGATGGCCGGCTCATTGCGTTTGAAAAAATGCCACTGGCCAACTTTGCGGTTGGTGATCAGGCCGGCTCGCTGCAAGGTCGCCAGATGGGCCGACACTGTTGATTGCGATAGCCCGGCGCGCTGGTCGATCTGTCCGGCACACACCCCGTTTTCCAACGAGTGATGCTGCTCGGAGAAATAGCGTTGTGGTTCTTTCAGCCAACCCAGAATCTCCCGACGCAAAGGGTGGGCGATTGCTTTGAGGATGTCGTCCAGTTCGTCGGGCATGGTGTCGTCCGGTTCGGTATATCGCGATGGAGCGAACTATATATCGACAAAAAGCGATACATGATCGATTCGGTTAATGGTGCTTATCGGCTGCGTTGATCTGCAGGGGTTCTTACCGCTGCGGCTTCAACGTCTGCTGCTGTCCTGTAGAATCGCCGGCTGATCTTTTCGAGGTGCAAATGACTATGCGTATCGGCCATGGCTATGACGTGCATCGTTTCGGTGAGGGCGATTTCGTCACTCTCGGTGGGGTGCGGATTGCTCACAAGTTCGGGCTGCTCGCGCATTCGGATGGCGACGTGGTGCTGCATGCTTTGAGCGACGCATTGCTCGGCGCCGCGGCGCTTGGCGATATCGGTAAGCACTTCCCGGACACCGATCCGGCCTTCAAGGGCGCCGACAGCCGGGTATTGCTGCGGCACGTGCTCAAGCAGGTGCAGAGCAAGGGCTGGAAGGTCGGTAACGTTGACGCCACCATTGTTGCGCAAGCACCCAAGATGGCTCCGCACATCGAGTCCATGCGAACCCTGATCGCTGAGGACCTGCAGGTCGATCTGGATCAGGTCAACGTCAAGGCCACCACCACCGAGAAGCTCGGCTTCACCGGGCGTGAAGAAGGCATTGCCGTTCACGCTGTCGCGCTGCTGGTCAGCGCATGACCGAAGACCAGTTACTCGGCCCAAGGGCGCACGGAGGGGCCTGTGGCTCTGCGGTGCTCAAAGCTGTGGCGGAGGATTTCCAGGTCGACGAGGTGCTCGATATCCCCTTGTCTGGCGCGGGCGAACATCTTTGGCTCTGGGTGGAAAAGCGCAACCTCAATACCGAAGAAGCCGCGCGACGCCTGGCGCGTGCTGCTGGCGTTCCGGTGCGCAACATCAGTTATGCCGGCTTGAAAGATCGTCAGGCTCTGACCCGTCAATGGTTCAGCCTGCATCTGCCAGGCAAAGCTGATCCCGCACTGGCTAGGGCCGAAGACGAAACCCTAAAGATTCTCCAGAGCAGCCGCCATCAGCGAAAACTGCAACGCGGCGCCCATTCGGCCAATGGGTTTACCCTGCGTCTGACGGAACTGCAGGCTGAACATGCCCAACTCGATGCGCGTCTAGAGCGGATCAAGATCGACGGTGTGCCCAACTATTTTGGCTTGCAGCGCTTCGGTTATGAGGGGGGGAATGTCCACGGCGCCCGCGAGTACGCGGATAGGGAAGAGCTGCCCGTGCAGCGCAATCTCCGCTCACGTCTGCTATCGGCGGGGCGCAGTTACCTATTCAATCGCGTATTAGCTGAGCGAGTTGCCGCGGGTAGCTGGAACCAGGCCCAAGTCGGTGATCTGCTGGCGTTCACCGATAGCCGCAGCTTTTTCCCGGCAGGTGAAGCCGAGTGCAGCGACCCACGGCTGGCCGTGCTGGATCTGCATCCGACCGGTCCGCTGTGGGGCGCCGGCGAATCGCCTGCTGCAGGCGTTGTACAAGCACTAGAGATGCAGGCAGCTGCAACGGAGCCGTCAATCGCCAAGTGGCTCGCAGAAGCCGGAATGAAGCATGAACGGCGCATTCTTCGCCTCCCAATAGGCGGCTTGTCGTGGCATTATCCCGAGCCTGACATTCTGCAACTTGAATTCGTCCTGCCGACCGGATGCTTTGCCACTGCTGTGGTGCGCGAACTGGTCAGCCTGGCAGGGCAGACGGACATCTGATGCGTATTCTGATCGCCAACGACGACGGGGTGTATGCACCTGGGCTCGCCGCGCTTTATGACGCGCTGGCGGATTTTGCCGAGTGCAGGGTAGTTGCCCCAATTCAGGACATGAGCGGCGCCAGCAGTGCACTGACCCTGGATCGCCCGCTTCATCCCACAACCATGCCGAATGGTTTCATCGGCGTGAACGGCACTCCTACGGATTGCGTCCACCTAGGCATTAACGGCTTGCTTGAAGACGCGCCTGACATGGTGGTTTCCGGTATTAATCTGGGCGCCAATCTAGGCGACGACGTGTTGTACTCCGGTACCGTCGCCGCAGCTATCGAGGGCCGGTTCACCGGCAAGCCGGCCTTCGCTTTTTCCCTCGTGTCGCGGCTGACCGATAACCTGCCGACTGCGGCCTATGTCGCGCGCAAGCTGGTCGAGCATCAGGCGTCGCTTGAGCTTCCGCCGCGTACTGTATTGAGCGTCAATGTTCCAAACCTGCCGCTGGACCACATTCGCGGCATCCAGCTGACCCGCCTGGGCCATCGCAGCAGGGCCAAGCCTCCAGTGAAGCAGGCGAATCCGCGTGGCAAGGACGGTTACTGGATCTCGGTGGCCGGCGACGTTGAAGATGGCGGGCCAGGCACCGATTTTCATGCGGTCATGCAGGGCTACGTCTCGATTACACCATTGCAGCTGGACCGAACCTTTCATGAGGCCTTCGAGGGCCTCGACAGTTGGCTGGAGGGCGTGTTGTGAACCGCGGATCCGATGACCTGCTGCGCCATGGTACCGGGATGACCTCACAACGCACCCGGGACCGGCTGATCCAGCGGCTGTACGAAGAAGGGCTTTCAGATCCTCGCGTGCTCGAGGTGATTCGTCGCACGCCCCGCCACCTGTTCGTCGATGAGGCATTGTCTCATCGCGCCTATGAAGACACCGCGCTGCCCATCGGCCACAACCAGACCATCTCGCAACCCTTCATGGTGGCGCGTATGAGCGAGCTGCTGCTCGCTGACGGCCCGCTTGACAAGGTCTTGGAGATTGGCACCGGTTCCGGCTATCAAACAGCTGTGCTGGCACAGCTGGTCGAGCGGGTGTTCTCGGTAGAGCGAATCCAGGCGCTGCAAGATCGCGCAAAAGAACGCTTGGTCGAACTCAAGTTGCGTAACGTGGTCTTTCGCTGGGGTGATGGCTGGGAGGGCTGGCCTGCGCTGGCCCCTTACAACGGCATCATCGTTACCGCGGCGGCAGCCGACGTGCCCCAGGCTCTGCTCGATCAACTGGCTCCCGGCGGGCGGTTGGTGATCCCGGTCGGGGTTGGCGAAGTCCAGCAACTGATGCTGATCATTCGAGAGGAAGACGGTTTTTCCCGCCATCTGCTGGATACCGTGCGCTTCGTGCCGCTGCTCAATGGACCTGTAGTTTGATCACAGCGGATGGAAGCATGAAAAACGCGTTGCTGTTGTACGCCAAGGGCATGGCGATGGGGGCTGCGGATGTGGTGCCTGGCGTCTCGGGTGGTACCGTCGCATTCATAACCGGAATCTACGATGAATTGCTGCGCTCCATAGGCGCAGTGCCGAACGCCATTCCCGTACTGCTCAAGGGGCGCATCGCCGAAGCATGGCGCACCGCCAACGGGACCTTTCTCTTGGTGTTGTTCGCTGGGATTCTGACCAGCGTGCTCAGCCTGGCAAAACTGATCACCTACCTCCTCGAGCAGCATCCGATTCCGGTGTGGTCGTTCTTCTTTGGGTTGATCTTGGTCTCCGTGCATTTGGTCAGCAAGGAAATCCAGCGTCGCAACCTGTCACGATTGATCAGTCTGTGCCTGGGTATCGGCTTTGCCTACTGGATTACGGTCGCGTCGCCAATGCAGTGGAGCACCAGCAGTGTCAGTCTGTTCTTCGCTGGCGCCATCGCGATCTGCGCCATGATCCTGCCGGGGATATCCGGCAGCTTCATTCTGGTTCTTCTCGGCCTGTACCCCGTAATTCTGGGCGCGGTTAAAGCCTTGGATTTAGGCATCATGCTGACCTTTGCCGCCGGTTGTCTGGTCGGCTTGTTGAGCTTTGCGCGTGTGTTGAGTTTGGTTCTGCGGCGTTGGCGCGACCTTACCCTGGCATTTCTAACCGGGCTGATGCTCGGCTCGCTGAACAAGGTATGGCCCTGGAAAGAGACGCTGACCTGGCGCACCAACTCGCACGGTGAGCCCGTGCCGCTACTAGAGCAAAACCTGCTGCCGGGCGCTTATGGCGATCTGACCGGGCAGGATCCGCAGCTGCTGCTGGCGATCCTTCTGGCGGGCGCCGGCATCGCGCTGGTGCTTGGGCTGGAGTGGTTTGCCGGGCGTCACCAGCCAGTCGCACAAAGCGTCTGAACCGACTTGTCGATCATAGGGAGCGGGTATTGAAGCTCACAGCCAGCACGCAATGGATACGCAGTTCATCAGTCCGTTGCGCGCTTGTCGCCTTGTTGGCGGGTTCGTTACTGGTCGGGTGCGCCAGCTCGCCGTCAGGCGGCGTGAGTGTCGTCGATCGTAACAACCGGGACCGTGTAACCAGCGGGCACTACACCGTACAGCGCGGGGACACGCTCTGGTCGATCGCTTTCCGCTTTGGCTGGGACTGGCGCGATCTGGCACGGGTCAACAATATCCGTCCACCGCATGTGATCTACCCAGGCCAGACGATTCGCTTCAGTGGGCAGGCATCCCGTGCCGTTGCCACTCGTCCGGTAACCGCCCCCCCCGCGTCTGCGCCCAGCACGCCGCCCATCGTGACGAATCCGGTACCGACGCCGCCGCCTTTGACGCGACCCACCGTAGCGGCGCCCAAGCCTGCTGCGCCGAACACCCCGATCAAGCCGGTTACCCGCTCCGCAAGCGGCTGGGCCTGGCCTGCAGGCGGCACGGTTATTGGCCGTTTCTCCTCAAACGGAAGTTTGAATAAAGGCATTGATATCGCCGGGGAATTAGGACAGCCTGTTTTAGCTGCTTCTGATGGGGCTGTTGTGTACGCCGGCAGTGGTTTACGGGGTTACGGCGAACTTGTGATCATCAAGCACAGCGATACCTATGTAAGTGCCTACGGCCACAACCGCAGGCTGCTGGTTCAGGAGGGTCAACAAGTCAAAGCTGGGCAAACTATTGCCGAGATGGGATCGACTGGAACCGACCGGGTGAAGCTGCACTTTGAGATTCGCCGCCAAGGCAAACCTGTAGATCCGCTGCAATATCTGCCAAAGCGATGATTTGATGCTGCCTGTTCTGGCACTAGGAGGGGCTTGAGCGATGCCAGGGAACGCGTGCCGCCCAAGCCTGTTGTCGAACTCAGAACAGGAAAACAATAATGGCTCTCAAAAAAGAAGTGCCGGAGTTTGACGTAGACGATGCAGTTCTACTCATGGAACCGTCCGCGGAAACAGATTCGATTACCGAGATCTCCCGCGTCGGTTCAGTCGGCACCAAGTCCAAGACCGCAACGGTCAAGCAACACAAATTCATCGACTACACCCGCGCGCTCGACGCCACCCAGCTCTACCTCAACGAAATCGGTTTTTCCCCCCTGCTGACACCCGAACAGGAAGTGCACTTCGCGCGTCTCGCGCAGAAGGGCGATCCGGCGGGGCGCAAGCGCATGATCGAAAGCAATCTGCGGCTGGTCGTGAAAATCGCTCGACGCTATGTCAATCGGGGTTTGTCGCTGCTGGATCTGGTGGAAGAAGGAAATCTCGGACTGATTCGTGCGGTCGAAAAATTCGACCCTGAGCGTGGATTCCGCTTCTCGACCTATGCAACCTGGTGGATCAGGCAGACCATCGAGCGGGCGATCATGAATCAAACTCGGACGATTCGTCTGCCGATTCATGTAGTCAAGGAGCTGAACCTTTACCTGCGGGCAGCGCGCGAGCTGACGCAGAAGCTCGATCATGAGCCTAGCCCCGAGGAAATCGCCAACCTGCTTGAAAAACCGGTTGCTGAGGTCAAGCGAATGCTGGGGCTGAACGAGCGCGTGACCTCGGTTGACGTCTCCCTAGGACCGGACACCGACAAGACCTTGCTCGATACCCTGACCGATGACCGGCCGAGCGACCCATGCGAGCTTTTGCTCGACGACGATCTGTCCGAAAGCATTGATCAGTGGCTGTCCGACCTGACTGAAAAACAGCGGGAAGTGGTTATCCGACGCTTTGGTCTGCGCGGCCATGAAAGCTGCACTTTAGAAGAGGTCGGCCAGGAGATTGGCTTGACCCGAGAGCGGGTTCGGCAGATTCAGGTCGAAGCACTCAAACGGCTCCGTGAAATTCTGGAGCGTAACGGTCTTTCCAGTGAATCGCTGTTCCGCTAGGCCCCGTTGTCCCTTACCTGCGCGGTAAGGGGCACGATTTCTATCCGTTATGCAGGCTGCACTGCAGCTTAGCGGCGGTCGATTGAATAAGCGGGCTTAACTCTCGATTCTTACGACTTCTGCCTAAACGATTCCTCACGTAAGCATTTGCTTACAGAGTGTGTAAGCAAAGTTAGTAGCGTTGACCGAGCGGATCGCCATTCCAAGAAAAGTAGATTTTTAAGTCTTTGTTTTTTATTAGAAATATATTTTATTAAGATAGTGGCTCCGTTGCCATCATGCATTTTTCAGAGTTGCTGTTGTCGCTCAAATCCTTAATATCGCAACCGTGCTCAGGGACAAGCACAGCCGGCAAGGATGTCGGACAGGACCAGCCGCTGGAGGCGGTTTCATCAGGACGATGAGCAGGAAAAAAAGGGAAGTAGGGAAGGAGGCGGGCGGGGGTTAACCCCCGCCCCTTTTTTTTGTGTGGCGTTTTTTGTATAGGTGGGTGCGCGAACGACTGCGCCGGTGAACGGACTAATAGCCGTAACCTAACTCAGAGATGCTCACATGAACGGCAACGAACCGAATCCACCTGCCCAGCCTGGGCGAGATGAAGAAGACCCGGACAAACGTGATCCAGATGAGGCTAATGAAGACCAGCTGGATGAGGCCTTGGAAGAGACCTTCCCGGCAAGCGATCCTATTTCTCCGTAGCTGCTGATTGGTGCCTTACCTTTCGTCTGCAAGCAGCCTAAGGCGCAGTGCGGGAAGTACCTGCTCTCGTAGCAGGGGCGCCAAGTGTCCCTGCCGCTCTGCATCTACTTCCAGCCAGTCCAGCGCGTCGATCTCCGCCTGTGCCTTTACCGAGGCTTCTAGGCGCGCAATGAACACGTCAGCTTCCACCCAATGGTCCGGTTCGTTTGCCGCCCGCGACTGAAAATGGCCGAGCGACTCTAGCTTCGACGGCTCTATCAGCAGATCCAGTTCTTCATGCAGTTCCCTCTCGAGCGCTTGCCGAGGCGTCTCCTCACCCTCGATCTTGCCGCCAGGCAACATGAACGCATGGGTTCCGCGCTTGCGTACGATCAATACGCGTCCCGCCTCATCAAGCAGGCAGGCAGTGGCGATTTTCAGCACGGTTAATGTCATGCCGCTTGCTCCTTATCGTGGCATAGCGCCACAAGCGTCTTGTGTTGGTTGTAACGTTGCAGGCGAACGGCGAGTGACCCCGGCAAAGCAGTGGCCTCACCGAAACTCAGTTGCTTGTAGAAAGACGCTAACCCCGGCTCACAAAATAACCATACAGGCCCTTCGCAGGCGGCCAGCGCTTGGGCCACCAAGCGTGTCGCGAGTCCCTGGTTACGGTGGCTTGGCGCGACCAGCAAACCGGTTAGCCAATGGCCGCCATCGAGGCCTGTGAGGCATAGCCCCGCAATAATCTCCACATGCTGTGCGACCCAGTAGCGAGCACCGGCTGGCGCCCGCATATGGCTGCGATGGGCTCGGTAGAATTTGTTAAGCAAAGGTCGGCTTTGGTCTGGCAGCTGACGCAACTGAGGTACTTCCATGAGCAGTTCTCCATCAATGCTGCCGGATATTAACCGATGCCCGTCGGGTCAGCGGGCCACGGGTCCAAGCTGGATTCGATGTTCGCTCCGTTCATCCGGCGCCTGCAATTTTCCACCATAGCTCGCGCTCTCAGAAGAACAGTCTCCAGCTAGGACATAACAAAATGTTGGACCTACTGATCGTCATGGCCTTCGTTCTCTACGGTCTGGGTTCCGGCCTGCGCGCACGGGGCAAGGCGTCCCAAAGCCTCGACGAATACTTTCTGGCAGGCAGGACTATCAAGGGGTGGAAGGCAGGCTTTTCCATGGGGGCGACCCAGTTCGCGGCCGATACGCCGCTGTTGGTGACCGGTCTGGTCGCGACGGCGGGCGTCTTTGCGTTATGGCGTCTGTGGATCTATGGCCTCGCGTTCCTGCTGATGGCATTCATCTTTGCGGTGGGCTGGCGCCGCGCCGGAGTGCTAACCGACGCAGAGCTGACCTGTGTGCGCTATAGCGGCAAAGGTGTCACGCCGCTGCGTCTGCTCAAGGCTATCTATTACGGCACGGTGATCAACTGTGTGGTGTTGGCAATGGTCCTGGTAGCTGCCATTCGTATCGCTGAGGTATTCCTACCGTGGCATCTGTGGTTACCGGCTGGCCTCTATGAGCCCATCGTCGCATTGATCGCCAATCTGGGCATCCAGCTTGGCGAGAGCATTACTGGGCTTGATCCGGCGATGATGAGTGCCAACAACTTGATTTCGATCCTGCTGATCCTCGCATTTACCGCAATGTATTCGATTACGGGCGGTTTACGCGCCGTAGTACAAACTGACGTTATGCAGTTCAGCTTGGCGATGATCGGCACGCTGCTCTATGCCTGGTTCGTGGTTGACGCAGCGGGTGGTTTGAGCGGGCTGACCGACCGCATCGTCGAGCTCTACGGCAGCGAACAGGCGAGCAGGATGCTGTCTTTCGCCCCGCCTGCAGATGCGGGCGAGGCGCTGATGCCGTTTCTGGTGATCGTTGGTCTGCAGTGGTTCTTCCAGATGAACGCTGACGGTACCGGCTACCTGGCGCAGCGGAGCATGGCATGCCCCACCGACCGTGACGCTCGGATTGCCGGCTTGGTGTTCACCTGGCTGCAGATATTCCTGCGCAGCCTGTTCTGGATGGCGATCGCCATCGGCTTATTGGTGTTGTATCCCTTTACCCCCGGTGACATGGCCGGTGACGGTTTCACTGCTGGGCGAGAGGCCTTGTTTGTGCAGGGTATCGAAGATCTGCTGCCACCAGGCGTAAGGGGCTTGATGCTCGTCGGCTTGTTGGCTGCGCTGGCTTCAACTGTCGATACGCACCTCAATTGGGGGGCTTCATATTGGAGCAATGATGTCTATGGAGGCGTGTTCGCGCCACACGTGCTCAAGCGCAAGCCAAAGGATCGCGAGCTAGTGCTGGTCGCACGGTTTTCGAATGTACTGATTCTGGTGATCGCGATGATCATCATGGCCAATCTCGGTTCTATCCAGACCGCCTGGTTCATTTCACTGCTATTCGGCGCGGGTATGGGCTCGGTACTGGTGCTGCGCTGGCTATGGGAGAGGATAAACCTCTATTCGGAGTTGACGGCGATGGCGGTGTCGCTGATCACGGCGCCACTGCTGCTCTATTACCTCGGCACCGACCCTGATCGTGAGTGGGTGCGCCTTGGAATCATGGCACTGACGACCACCTCCGCCGCAATCCTGGTGACCTTCATTACCCCCGCTACCGACGACGCCACACTTAAGCACTTTTACAGTCGTGTACATCCGTTCGGCTTCTGGCGGCGCGCGGCTTGGCTCAATGGGGTCGCAGGCGCCGTTTCGGTCAAGGCGCTTGGTACACGTCTTTTTGCTGTTGCGGTGACTGCCGTTTCGCTGTTCTCCCTGCTGGTCGGTGTAGGGCGCTTGATGTTTCCGCCACCGGATGGTTCTTCAGTGATCAGCTGGGTATGCATAGCGTTGGGCTTGTTGTTGGTACCGGTCTGGTTGCGGATCGCCATGGGACATGAGTTCGATAGCGACCCCGAAGACGAACCGCTGTCGGTTGAAATGGCGACACCCGATAGCAGCACTTCCTGATCACCATGCCGAGTGAATTGCCGTTTCGCTAGTTGCCCGTTTCGTTTGTTTTATATTGCTGAGAAAGTATTTGATGCAATAAGATTTGCTGATAAAAAGGCTTTCATAAACAGGTGTTTGCAATATATACCTAAAATAAAATGAACAGTCATGACGTGTTCCTGTCATTAACAGTGCGCATCACATAAGTTGCGCATTCCGCCATAGTTAGCAAGAACAAGAGGTGTTGTCATGAACAGACTTTTCAAAACTTCCCTCCTGGTCGCCGCCATGCTTCCCGCCATCGCAGTTGCCGCTCCGGTGGCAGGTGATCGTGAAGTTACGCTGGGTGGCGCGGGCAGCAGCGATAAGGACTTCGACGATACAGTGTTTTCCGTACAAGGTAGTTGGGGCACATATCTGGACGAGGCTTCCATGTGGGGTGTTCGGCAAACCGTAAATGCGCGTGACTCGGAAGGGGAGAGCGTGCAGTTCGACGGTTCGACCCGTGTGTTCTACGACTATCACTTCGGTAGTGGCAATACTCGTCCGTTCGTCGGGGTGAGTGTTGGTGGGATCTATGGCGAGGAGGTTGATGAAACATTTATGGGGGGGCCGGAAGTCGGTATTAAATACTGGGTTCAGGACAAAACCTTCATCACTGCAATGGCCGAGTATCAATTCCTCTTCAAAAGTGGAAGCGATGCGCGGG
The DNA here is from genome assembly GCF_000970615.1 of Pseudomonas sp. 10B238. Taxonomy (NCBI): domain Bacteria; kingdom Pseudomonadati; phylum Pseudomonadota; class Gammaproteobacteria; order Pseudomonadales; family Pseudomonadaceae; genus Pseudomonas; species Pseudomonas sp. 10B238. The sequence continues at coordinate 269,510 of NZ_KQ033929.1, read as the reverse complement.
ATCGTTACGATGACGGCGCGTTCTTCTACAGCGTCGGTATTGGCTACAACTACTGAAGCCAACAAGTGCGATGTTTAACGGCATCGCACTTGCTATTTTCGCTGCGTTGGGCGGGTTTCAAGCTGTGCGCAACCTCCCTCAGCCTTCCACCAATTCTTTCAGAAAGTTCTGCAATGCCAGCCCTGGTTCGTCATCTTCAGAGGTGATCATGCGGATGCCCCATTGACTGAGGATTTCTTCCTGCACGGGGTTGGGTTTATGCGAAAAAACATATGAGATCGGCCGGACGCCTAGCGTTTCGTGTTGGTTCCAGATCTTTGAAAGCTTGTAAAACAGCAATCTGATATTCGTATCGGATAGGCTGTAGCCAATAAACAGGACGGCCTTGCTCAAGGTGTCCGCGCGCAGTTTGATATCCAGCGGTGTTTCGAACTGCAGCCTTTCGTAGTAGCTAGTCTCGTCGAGTACGATGGAATTATCGTCGTCGAAGTCGCCATGGAACTTGACGATCTGTCGCACGCCATCTCGCGCCTTGACCAGATCGCTTGCATTGGCAATTTTCAGATAGCTGACGCCGTGAGCGTCGTGCGCGTTCTCTAGCCAGCGATCATAGTTGGTGGTGTAAATGGCAGGAAACCGGCCCTGGACAATCAGCCGGTGTATTTCCGAGTCGCGAATATCGATGTTCTTGTGCCATTCACGGTCCATCCAGCTGCGCAGCGGCCCGATGTTGCCTTTCTTGATGCGGTAGTACTCGGCAAGCGAAAGGAAGTTTCCGTAGGTATCGAATACGTCTGGATCGTACTCGAGCTGAGCGGCGATCTCATCGATAAGCTCGCGCCATGGCGGCAGCCCGATGTTGGCGGACACCCCCGAGCCAACAAAGAGAATCAGGCGGTTATTTTTGTATGCCTCCAGAAGCTTTTGCATCAACTACCTCAGCCCCTTCGCAAGTGCGTGATGAAGGCATCTAGAGCACGCCTGCGCATTGAAAGGTCGTTATGCACACCGCCCAGTTCTGCGAAGGTGCACGAATAGCCGTCTGGCACGAATACGTTGTCCCATTCGAACCCCTGATCGCCGGCAGGAGTACGGGAGATCTTGCCAGTGACCTCGCCCTTGAAGAAGTGCCGCTTGCGGCCGTCGCAGTAGCCGATCAACGTACGTGCAACGGCCGATGGGTCGTCGAGGCTGCCAATCAGATCGGAAAAACGTACGGCGTGCAGACGATCCCAAAAGGTCTGTGTAAGACCGCCAGGAAAACCGTTCAGGCTGTTGATGAACAGACCGGAATGCTCGACGAACACGGGCTTGCCAATTAGCTTGAATGCCTCCAGCAGCTTGTCACTGACCAGCTGGTTCAGGTCCTCGGTCTGTGTTTCAACGATGCGCACCGGGAACTTGACGATCTCGATACCGCTTTTGCCTAGAAATTCTTCTGCATCGCGAATCTTCTGCTCGTTCACCGAGGCAAAGCGGATCTTCATGGAATCCCCTGGTTGCGTGGTTCAGTGTCGCCGTGTTCGCAACGACCTCACAAGGTATGACGCAGCTAGGTGCAAGGGGTTCGGCGGCGTGCAGACGCCAGGCTACTCGAGCCCGAGTACAGCGAGGTTACAGTGGAGCCGACTGTACGGGGCAGGCGTGCTGGCCTGCCTGGAGGATACGCTTTGCAGGAATTCGCAACTGGGCCAGCAGGTAATCGGCGAACTCTGCGGAGTATCCCTGCTTGGCGATCGCCAGAGCCATGCATTCGAGCCAGGCATCCTGCTCGGCTTCGCCGATTGTCCAGCGGGTGTGAAATTGCGGAATGTTGATGCTGCCGTAGTGTTCCGCGTAGCGACGTGGGCCACCCAACCAGCCGCAAAGGAAGGCAGCGAGCCGCCTGCGCGATTCGATCAGGTCGCGTGGATACAGGCGGCGGACGCAGGTCGCATCTTCGCGTTCGTCCATGATCTGGTAGAACGCTTCGACCAGGCGGGTCAGCCCAGACTCGCCACCCGCTGCCTGGAACGAAGCATCGCCTACGCCAAACGGAACGCTGAAGGTTGTATTCATGGTAAGGCCTCGAAATGGCGACCACCGTGCAAATTGATCCAGAGCAACGGATGCGATGTTGGTAGTCGGGCGCGCCTGGATGATGGTCTATGCTGTCGACAAAACTGGTTGGAGACTCGCTATGCGCAACATTCTTCTCGCTTATGACGGTTCGGACAACGCCAAACGGGCTTTGCAATACATCATCGATTTCGCCACCGATGCGCCTAAGCCGCCCGAGGTGCATGTACTAAACGTGCAGCAGGAGCCGGTGCTCTATGGCGAGTTCGTCACTGCGGGTACGGTTGATGAGTTGAACAAGAGTTTTATCGACAAGTCGAACCGAACCCTTGCAGAAGCTGCTGCGGCACTCAAGACAGCAGGAATTGCGCACCAGACTCACGCCATTCTGGGCAACGTGGCGGAGCAGGTGAACGATGCCGTGCAACGGTTTGGTTGCGACACCGTAGTGATGGGCACCCGCGGCCTGGGCAGCTTTACTGGCATGCTCATGGGCTCGGTCGCCAATCGTGTGGTTCATGAGGTCTCGGTGCCGGTCCTTCTGGTGAAGTGACCGACACCTGTTTGTCATCCTCAGTCCGGCTTGCTCTTGAGCAAGTCGGCCAGATTGGCAAAGGCCTTGAACGTCTCTTTCGGCCCCAGGTCGCTCCCCGGCCGGGCTTCGGCGTGATACTGGTTGTCGGTATAGCGTGAGTGCTCGTTGTCGTGGCAGTACAGGCAGAGCAACTCCCAGTTGGAACCATCTTCCGGGTTGTTGTCGTGGTTGTGGTCCTTGTGATGGACCGTCAACTCGCTCAGTCGCTTGCCGGAAAACTCCCGTGCACAGCGCCCACAGACCCACGGGTACATTTTCAGGGCCTTTTCACGATAACCCTGTTCGCGCTGGGCATAGGGGGTGTTGGGTTTGTTCGTACTCATCGCTGTGCCTCTAGCTCAACGGTTTATATGCGTTAGCCGGCCAGGCCGACGTAGACATTTTGCACATCGTCATGGGCGTCGATGGCGCTGAGGAAGGCTTCGACTTCCTCGAGCTCGGCTTCGGACAGCGTCGTCACGGGATTCTTCGGGCGGTAGCCGAGCTGTGCCGACTGTACGGTGAAGCCTTGGTCCGGCAGGGCGCGGCAGACCACGTCCATGTCCGTGGCGTCACTGATGAACAGCGTGGCACCATCCTCAGCAGCTTCGAAATCCTGCGCGCCGGCTTCGATGGCGGCCAGTTCGGGATCGGCATCGGCAGTCGCCGGCGCGGCTTCGATCATGCCGCAGTGATCAAAGTCCCAGGCGACCGAGCCGGAGGCGCCGAGCTGGCCCTTGCGAAACAGCACGCGGATCTCAGCCACGGTACGGTTGACGTTATCGGTCAGGCACTCAACGATCACCGGAACCTGATGCGGCGCGAAGCCTTCATAGGTGGTGCGCTCGTAGTTGACGCTCTCACCTAGCAGCCCCGCACCTTTCTTGATGGCGCGCTCAAGGGTCTCGCGCGGCATCGAGGCCTTCTTGGCCTGCTCTACCACCAGGCGCAAGCGAGGATTCATGTCCGGGTCGGCGCCGCTGCGCGCCGCGATCATGATTTCTTTCGACAGTTTGCCGAAGGTACGACCTTTGGCGTTGGCTGCCGCTTCCTTATGTTTCGCTTTCCACTGTGCGCCCATGAATGCTCTCGTGATGGCTTAGGTTGTTGGAGATCGACTGACCGCGATTCTAGCCGTTGCTGCGGCAGCAGGCACGGGCTGTGCGTAACTCGAGGGCCGCGGCAGGACGTATGGCGCGTAAGCCTGTCGACTGTAACGCCCAAATGCCTGCCTGCTGTATGAGTACCGGGTCGCCACAGCCGGCTTTAATGCGTTTTTGTCTGGGGAACTGTGCCATGGCACCGAAGGACCTAATGCTGGCCCTGGTTGTGATTGTCGTCTGGGGTATGAATTTCGTCGTGATCAAGGTCGGCCTGGATGACATCCCGCCGATGCTGTTGGGGTCACTGCGCTTTCTGCTCGCGGCATTTCCGGCGGTGTTGTTCATCAAGCGACCACAGATGCCGTTGCGCTGGTTGTTGGCTTATGGTGGGACCATCTCGCTCGGTCAGTTCGCCTTTCTCTTCTCCGCGATGAAAGTGGGCATGCCGGCTGGCCTGGCCTCGTTGGTGCTGCAGTCGCAGGCGTTCTTCACGCTGTTCTTCGCCGTGCTATTTCTTGGCGAACGGCTCCGTGCAAGCAATCTGGTCGGGCTGATGATTGCCGCTGGCGGTTTGCTGCTGATCGGCATGCAAGGCGACCGCAGCATGACGCTAGCAGGCTTCCTGCTGACCATTTGCGCGGCATCCATGTGGGCATTGGGCAATATCGTTACCCGGAAGGTGGGCAAGGTGAATCTGGTCGGGCTGGTAGTGTGGGGCAGCCTGATTCCACCGATTCCGTTCTTCGCGCTGTCGTGGGTGCTGGAGGGGCCGGAAGCGATCGGGGGTGCATTGCGTGGATTCGGAATGGATTCAGCACTGGTGCTGATCTACTTAGCGTTCGGCGCGACCATTCTTGGCTACGGGCTCTGGAGTCGTCTGTTGTCGCGCTATCCGGCCAATACCGTTGCGCCGTTCTCGCTGCTCGTCCCCGTCGTTGGGCTGACCTCTGCCGCAGTACTGCTGGACGAGCACCTGGGCGTGCTCCAGGCGGTTGGCGCGCTGCTGGTAATGCTGGGTCTGGTGATCAACGTTGGCGGGGGGTGGGTGGTTGGCCGACTGCGCACGGCTTTCGGCAGTCCAGCGGCCTGACAGCAAAACGCCCCGCGACGGTGTCCGGGCGGGGCGCTCTACCAGCATTATGATCTAGCGGGCAGCGTGACTGCCCAATAGAGGTGCGGGTCCGCTGGCTTTATCCCGTTTGGCCGCGCGCTTTTCCTGCGCAGTCTTGAGGGGTTTCTTTTTCGCATTCTTCTTTGTATCCATACCTTTGCTCATGATGTCGCCTCGCTGATGGGTGGCTTAGTGATGCATCCTTGCGTGGGTCTGCTCTGTGGCCAATGCACCTCGGCGTGAGCGTGAAGATCGAAATAGTCTGACAGAGCCTACGCCTGCCATGCAGGAATGGATAGCGACATCTAGTAGCCGTGGCTAACCAACCCTTGTGAGCGAAAATCAGATCTTGAACCGCCCGATCAGCGTCTGCAGCTCACCGCCCAGTTGGGCGAGGCGGGCGGTTGAGGTGGCCGTCTCCCGAGCCGCTTCGGCGGATTGGTCGGCGACGTCGCGCACGCTGAGCACGCTGCGATTGATTTCTTCGGCCACCGAACTCTGCTGTTCGGCGGCGGTGGCGATCTGCTGGTTCATCGCCTGAATGACCGAGACAGTTTCGGTAATGGCTTGCAACTCCGTGCCGACTTCTCGAGCGAGGGTGACGGTATCGCGAGCCAGGGTGCTGCTGCTGTCCATCATTCCAGACGCCGTGCGGGCGCCTTTCTGCAGGTTGGCGATCAGGGCTTCGATCTGCGCGGTGGATTGCTGCGTGCGTTGGGCAAGCCCCCGTACCTCATCGGCCACCACTGCGAAACCGCGACCGGCTTCACCCGCCCGCGCAGCCTCGATGGCGGCGTTCAGCGCCAGCAGGTTGGTCTGCTCGGCGATGCCGTTGATCACGGTCAGCACGGTGCTGATGCCGTCGGTTTCCTGGTTTAGCTGGGTCATGGCCTCAGCCGAAAGCGTGACTTCGCTAGAGAGCCGGTCGATCTGTGACAGGGCGCGCTGGACCACGTTATTGCCTTTGGCGGCCTGTTGATCGGCGCGTTGGGCTGCGCTTGACGCCTCTTCGGCATTGCGCGCGACCTCTTGCACCGTCGCGGTCATCTCATGCATGGCCGTGGCGACCTGATCGGTTTCTTGGCGCTGGCTGCTAACGCCGGCACTGGTCTGCTCGGTCACCGCAGATAATTCCTCCGAGGCAGTGGCCAGCTGCGTGGTGATGCCGCCGATATGCCCGATCAGCGTTTGCAGGTTACCGCGCGTCTTGCCCAGTGCCTGAAGCAATTGGCCGAACTCGTCGTGGCGCGGCTCCGGAGCCTGACCGGTCATGTCGCCAGCGCCGATGCGCTCGGCGATCTGCACTGCCTGGTTGAGTGGCTGCGTAATCTGACGGACGATCAGCCAGCCGATCAGGACGCCCAGGACAACCGCCGCCAAGGTGATGCCGATGACCTGAATCTTCTTCGTCTGGGCATCATTGGCGCTTTTCTCCGTCTGGCTGGAGATGATGCTGCGGGCCTGGTCGTAGAGCTTGGCAAAAATGGCCTCCATGTCCTGACGCGCCTGTTGTTGGCTGGCTACGATGGGCGGCAGCTTCTTTACCAAATCGACATATTCGGTAGCGCTGGCCTTGAGCGTTTTCAGGCTTTCGGCTTGAGGGCCGATCAGCTCTTCTTCCAGCGGTGAAATGGCCGCGTTCAACGCCTCGAATTGCTGGCTCAGGGTCTGCAGTGCGGCTTCGGATTCTTCCATCAGATAACCGCGCACGGTGAAGCGCAGCAGGCGGTTCTGCTTGGAAAGCTCGGTGGTCATCAGGGCAATGTTGGCGATGTCGCTGGTCGGATGCAGGACCGGATTGCCCTGGACGCCGTTCCAGCGTTGTTCCAGATTGGCAATCAGCTTGTCGGTGGTGTTGCCAGCATCGACCCAGTTGGCACGCGTCTGCTTTTTCAGTGCATGCAGCGCGACGAGCTTCTCAAATGCTGCCTGGTAGTCCCGAGCCTGGTTGACGATGGCTTGCAGATACTCGCGGTCCTGCGGCTCCGAAAAGCTGGCCTTTTTCTGTTCTACAAGCTGGGCGATTTTAGCCACCGAGTCGGTGACCTGAGCGACGTACTTCTGGTCGCCACGCTCTTCGAAGCGCACTTGCGCATAGCGGATCTGATTGGCTTCGTTGAGCAGGTTTTCAGCGGTCTGCGCTTTATCGCTTCGTGAAATCAGGGCGTCCATGCTGAGCACGCCGATAGCGGCAACGCAGATGGTGAGCAGCAATACCGCAGCGAAGCCCAGCGCCAGCTTGTAGCTGACTTTGAGATTTTTCATTGTTGTACCTCAGACTGGCAGTGCCGATGACGATGGGTCGTACAATGACATCGGCTTGATTTGCCAATACTTGAGGCAGTTGTCTGATGACTTGGCTCCGTTTTCGGTCGTTAGTGGCTGTTACATCATTGCCTGACACGTTGCGCCTGGATCTCGGGTAAATCCCGCCTGCGCATATACGCCAGTAACGGCTCTGTGACGGCCAACCGATCATTGATGTTCTGGTCCAGCAGCAACTGGATCAGCTCACGCTTGAGGGTCATCAACTCGTTGTCGACGGTCTGCCAGACGAATTCGCTCGCCGGTGTGATGCTGGTATCGGCGACATCCATGCCGAACGAGTCTTCGCTGAACCGGACGATGTGCTTGCCGCTTTTGCCATTGAAACCCACAAAACCTTGCAGGCAGTCGGCGGCCTGGCAGATGTCGGCGGATGTGATGCTCATGTAAACCTCGGTATCGATTCGGATGGTTTACACGCAGGGCAGGTGTTTGATGTGCTTGGCGACCTTACTTTTGGGGTCGCTCGATGGAACGCATTGTCGCGGTCAGCGTTGCGTCTGAACAGCGGCACGACGCCGCTTGCTGTCATCAGAACAACGCACCCTGATCCTGTTGCCTGCGTCGACTGTCCAGGCGTTGACGAAAGCGCGTGCGGTATTCGCTTGCAAGCGGCGACAGACCGGCCAGCCAGGTGAGTTCGGTATCGCTGATGTCCTCATTCATGAATCCGCGCCAGACGCGCAAGACGCTGGCGGTCGGGCACGGCCTATCAATCAAATGCAGATCAGCGCCAGGGCGAACAGCGCCGGGTTCCAGGGTTCGGTACAGCCATCCGGTTCTGCCCCTTTTGGCCAGTTGCCGGGCTAGGCCTCCGGCGTCATGTCGTCGGTCGAGGTTGCTGCAAGGTGAGCGGGGCTGACTGACCTCGATCAGGGCGTCACCCCAGCGAAAGCGATCACCGATGCAGACCTGTCGTTCATCCAGGCCCAACGTTGAAAGATTCTCGCCAAACGCGGCTGGGCCGATCGCTTGCAGGTGGGGGTACAGCCTGCACCAATGTCGGTAATGATCGGCCGGGTAATGGCAAAGGCTGCGATCCGGCCCGCCATGGAAACGGTGATCGGCGACACGGTCACCTTGCAGCCCGTTGAGATCGAGCCAGACGTCATTCGTGGCGCGTTGCTTGTCTATGCCCGAAAGCTTCTCGGTGCCCGGCAACCGCAGCAGTTGGTCGCGTAGAAAGGGGCCTTCAACCGGCCATTGCATGACGGTGCTCTGAATGGATGATAAAGGGCAAGGGCTTTTCAAGCTTCGTTGAGTCGGGCCAGCTCTCGGCGCACCATGGCGGCAAACTCCGGCGGCTTCAGCTGATACAGCTCGGTGGCGACCCAGGCCAGCCAGCGCGGACCCAATATCTCTCGGTGTTCCAATAGTCGTCGCGCTTCGGCTGTTGCCCGCTCGGCATGTTGCTGATGAAACTCCGACCGGCTCATGTCTGCTCCTTTAGCTGAGCGGGCGATTCTAAACGACCAACACCGTTGTCGCCCGATTGCTTGGTAAAGCTTCCGAGCCGCGCTAGGCTCGCGGTTCTGTCGTCAATCGAGTTCGAATCATGCCGCGGTCCGTCAACTTCAAGGACAAGATTTCCCGCCAGCGACCTTATGGACGCGTCGAATCGGGTCTCAAAGCCTCAGAGGGTGAGCTGTCACTGATCATTGATCAGTTTGAAAGCGATCGCGGCCGTATCATCAGCTCCGCTGCGGTGCGCCGGCTGCAGCAGAAGACTCAAGTCTTTCCGCTGGAGCGCAATGCGGCGGTGCGCAGTCGTCTGACGCATTCCCTTGAGGTCCAGCAGACCGGCCGTTTCATCGTGCGCACTTTGTACAAGCAGCTTGGTGAGCGAGCAGCGCATTACGGCCTGGATGGGCTGGAAGGCGCGCTGGAAAGCCTGGTGGAAATGACGTGTCTGATGCACGACATCGGCAATCCACCGTTCGGGCACTTTGGCGAGTTCGCAATTGGCGAGTGGTTTAAGCGGCACCTGGAAAAGCTGTTCGGCGCGGCGGTGCCGGACGAGCAGGGCAACAACGCATTGCGCAGCCGCATGCTGATCGATCTCGAGCAGTTCGAAGGCAACGCACAAGCGATCCGGCTGGTGGTGAGCCTGCTGCGGCTCAATCTGACCTACACACAGACGGCGGGCCTGCTCAAATACGTGCGCGCCGCTTACGCGCCTAAGCCGGCCAAGGGGACACCTGGTGCCTATCTGTTGAAGAAGCCAGGCTTCTACCTATCGGAGGAGCCATTCGTCGAGGAGCTGCAGGCTGCGCTGGGATTGCAGCCAGGCACGCGGCACCCGGTCGCGTACATCATGGAGGCAGCCGATGACATCGCCTATTGCCTTGCAGACATTGAAGACTCGGTAGAGAAGGGTATCTTCACCATCGAGCAGCTATCTCAGCTGCTAATCGCCAAATTCACCGAGCACGGCTCGCCCGACGAGGCGATTGCGAGCACCGGCCGCAGTTTTCGCAGCATGGTCGAGTACGCCCAGGCGCGTGCTGCAAAGGAGCCGATCAACAAGGTGGGCGAATTTTTCATCTGGCTGCGTGTGAATCTGGTACACCCGCTGGTGCAACACGCCGCCCAGCAGTTCATCGAGCATATTGAGGCGGTTTACGACGGCACGCTCGATCGTGCACTGCTGGAGGACGCAAGTCTTGCCAACGCCATCGTGCAGACCTTCAAGGATGTCGCGATGGACCGGGTGTTCTGTCACCGAGAAGTCGAAACCTTGCAACTGCAGGGCTACCGGATTTTGCAAGGGCTGCTGGATGCCTATTCGCCGCTGTTGGCCGTCGCACCAGAGACCTTCCAGGCGTTGACGGAAGGCCGTTGTCGCAGCGAGCCGCACTTGCAGATGCTCGCCCGCCGCCTGCCCAGCCAACTGATCAAGGCCTACCACGAGTCGCTGAAAGCGCACCCTGAAGGCAGTGAAGTGCAGCCATTGTGGGAGTTCTACTACCGCTGCCGGATGTTGCAGGACTTCGTCAGCGGAATGACCGACCAGCTGGCCCAGGACGAATACCGCACGCTCTCAGCTTTATAACGTCCGTCTATGCCTGCTGTTCTGGCAGGCATCATCGTCCGATTTGCCTGTAGCCCACCTCCGATGCGCCAAAATTGCCCGCGCTGCCGTTTCGTTGGTATAGCGCTTGCATTTGTCTGGTGCGTGCGGATCGAGCGTAGCCCCGTAATGGCGCAACGATCGACTGCGAAATCAGGCGGAATTAACCGTAAGTGTCTGAAAAATAACGCTTCGGTTTTCGAGAGACGGCCATCTCGAAAGTCCGCCGCAACAGTTGATGGCAAGCCTTCAACCAATCGTGGTGCAAGTTGGTGCGTTTGATTGGTGTGGATTGCTGTTTTGGTGCGCTTTCCATAGGACGTAGTAGATGGATAACCCAAGCAGTGCGGTAGAAGTCCTGATTCACGGTGCCAATACCCTGTTCATCCTGATGGGCGCTGTGATGGTCCTGGCGATGCATGCCGGTTTCGCCTTTCTCGAGGTCGGGACCGTACGCCTGAAAAATCAGGTCAATGCCCTGTCAAAAATCATCGCCGATTTTGCCGTCTCGACATTGGCGTATTTTTTTATCGGCTATTGGGTCGCATACGGCGTGACCTTTCTACAGCCAGCGGATCAGCTTATCGCCGAAAACGGCTATTCACTGGTCAAGTTCTTCTTCTTGCTGACGTTTGCTGCAGCGATACCTGCAATCATTTCCGGCGGCATTGCCGAGCGCGCCAAATTCGGGCCGCAGCTGTGCGCTACCTTGTTGATCGTTGCGTTCGTCTACCCGTTCTTCGAAGGCATGATGTGGAACGGCAATTTCGGCGTTCAGGCCTGGCTGGAAGCGCAGTTTGGTGCCCCGTTCCATGATTTCGCCGGCTCGGTAGTGGTGCACGGTATGGGCGGTTGGCTCGCTTTCGGCGCGGTGATTCTGCTCGGTCGACGCAATGGTCGATACCGCGATGGCCGTCTGGTGGCCTTCGCCCCGTCGAACATACCTTTCCTGGCACTGGGATCATGGATCCTCATCGTGGGCTGGTTCGGCTTCAACGTGATGAGTGCTCAGACTCTTCAAGGGGTCAGTGGGCTGGTGGCGATCAACTCACTGATGGCCATGGTTGGCGGAACAGCGGCCGCATGGGCGGTTGGCCGCAACGACCCAGGCTTTCTCCACAACGGGCCGTTGGCTGGGCTGGTAGCGGTCTGCGCAGGCTCAGACCTGATGCATCCCATCGGTGCATTAGCGACGGGCGTGGTAGCGGGTGCCTTGTTCGTCTGGGCATTCACCGCGGCCCAGGCCAAATGGAAGATCGACGATGTGCTCGGCGTCTGGCCATTGCATGGCCTCTGCGGCGTTTGGGGCGGGCTGGCTTGCGGAATCTTTGGTCAGCATGCCCTTGGGGGACTGGGCGGCATCAGCCTTATCAGTCAAGTGATAGGCACGGGCCTGGGTGTGCTGGTCGCGCTCGTGGGCGGCTTCCTGGTCTACGGCATGCTCAGATCCACTGTTGGCATTCGCCTGAGCCAGGAAGAAGAATTCAACGGTGCCGACCTGTCAATCCACCGCATCGGTGCGTTGAGCCACGACTGACTTGAGGATGCCGGCCTTACGATGCGGCCGGTTTTTTTGGTGATTCGGGTTGATTGCCGCAGTGGGATCCCTGAGCTGCCCGTTCAATCGACCGTGTCGGTCTCGCCGGCATAGGCGCGCATGAACAGGGCGACGCAATCCTCGACATGCCGCTTCCCATCTTCGGCGTCCAGTCGCTCGGCATAGCCGATCAGCAGACGAAAATGAGCGGCGCCTTTAATCAACGAACAGAAATGTTCCGCGGCGCGCATCGGCTCGGGCACATCCAGCAACTGGCGCCGGTGCGCCTGGTCGAGCAGCTGCTCCAGATCGAGCAACAGCTTCTGTGGGCCTGCATCGAAGAACATCCGCGACAGCGTCGGGTTCTGGGCCGCCATTGCCACCATCAGTCGGTGCAGGCCGATGGATTCGGGGCTGATGACCAGCTCGTGAAAAGCCTGGGCAATATCCAGCAGGACTGAACGGAACTCACGGCCATCCTCCAGCACGAACAGCCGGCGCGGCAGACGCGTCTCGCAGGTTGCCTTTACCGCAGCGCCGAACAGCGCCTCCTTGTCTTTGAAATGACTGTACAGCGTGAGCTTCGATACGCCGGCTTCGGCGGCGATGGCGTCCATGCTGCTGCCTTCATAGCCATTGCCGAGGAACAGAGTTTGGGCAGCCGCCAGGATCGCTTCGCGCTTGGCGGGGTCCTTCGGACGGCCTGGGCCAGACGGTACGGGTGAGCTTTCGGTCATGGGCGTTTTTAATACTAGACTGGTGAGTTCGGTATTTTTACTATACCGCGCAGTATAAGTATTAGAACCCGCCTCGCGACAGAGAGAGATTCGACGTGTTCCGACATGCCTTGCCCTTCCTCGGTGTTTTTGGTTTCGTTTTGCTTGCCGGTTGCGGTAATGACGAGCCTGAGCAACTCTCGACGCGGCCGGTGATGGTGGTTCAGCCACAGCCTGCCAGTGAGGCCTTTGAAAGCTATCCGGGCGAGGTGCATGCGCGCTACGAACCCGAACTGGCGTTTCGCATTGCAGGCAAGGTCACGGAGCGGATGGTCGAAGCCGGCGAGCGGGTGAGCAAGGATCAACCATTGGCCAAGCTCGATCCGCAGGATGTGCGGCTGCAACTCGAGGGTATGCGTGCTCAGGTAGCGGCGGCGGAAGCCAACTTGCGGGTCGCCCGTGCCGAGCATGAGCGCTACAAGACCTTGATGGATCGCCAACTGGTCAGTCGCTCGCAATTCGACTCTTCTGAAAACGCCTATCGCTCCGCACAGGCACGTCTGCAACAAGCCCGTGCGGAATTCGACGTGGCCAACAACCAGGTCGGCTACGCCATCCTGCGAGCGACGCACGAAGGCGTGGTTGCTCAGCGTCGGGTTGAGGTGGGGCAGGTGGTTGGCGCTGGTCAGACGGCTTTTGTCCTGGCTGCCGATGGCGAACGCGAGGTGGCCATCAACCTGCCGGAGCAGGCGTTGGAACGCTACTCGGTCGGCCAACCTGTTTCGGTGGAAATCTGGTCGCAGCCGGGCAAGACCTATGCCGGCCACATCCGCGAGCTATCACCAGCTGCCGACGCGCAGTCGCGGACCTACTCTGCCCGCGTTGCCTTCGATGATGCCGAGGTGCCTGCCGAACTTGGCCAGAGCGCGCTGGTGTCGATCCGAAGCAACGGCGAGGTGCCGTTGGCCGTGCCGCTTTCGGCGGTCACGGCCGAGCAGGGCAACGCTTACGTCTGGCGAGTCAGGGAGGACGCCACTCTTGAGCGCGTCGTCGTACAAACGGGGGCCTTCGGTGAATCCTCGGTGCCGATTCTCAAAGGCTTGCATGCCGACGATTGGATTGTGTTGGCGGGTGTGCAGATGCTCCACGAGAACCAGGCGGTGAGGGCGGTCGATCGTGACAACCGTCCGGTCGTGCTGGCAGCGCAGGAGTAATCACGATGCGCTTCAATCTTTCCGCCTGGGCGCTGGGTAACCGGCAGATCGTTGTCTATCTAATGCTGTTGATGGCCGTGGTCGGGGCGCTCTCTTACAGCAAGCTCGGTCAGAGCGAAGACCCGCCCTTTACCTTCAAGGCGATGGTGATTCAGACCCAGTGGCCCGGCGCGACCGCCGAAGAAGTCTCGCAGCAGGTCACCGAGCGCATCGAAAAGAAGCTGATGGAAACGGGAGAGTACGAGCGCATCGTGTCCTTTTCACGGCCGGGCGAATCCAACGTGACGTTCATGGCGCGCGATTCGATGCACTCCGAGCAGATCCCTGACCTCTGGTATCAGATCCGCAAGAAAGTCGGCGACATCCGCCACACCTTGCCCGCCGGTGTGCAGGGCCCATTCTTCAATGATGAATTCGGCACCACGTTCGGCAACATCTACGCGTTGACCGGCCAAGGCTTTGATTACGCCGTGCTCAAGGATTACGCCGATCGCATCCAGTTACAGCTGCAGCGTGTCGCAAACGTCGGCAAGGTCGAGCTGATCGGTTTACAGGACGAGAAGATCTGGATTGAGCTTTCCAACGTCAAGCTGGCCAATCTCGGCGTGCCGCTGGAGGCGGTCAAACAGGCGCTCGAAGCGCAGAACACCGTCATGTCGGCGGGGTTCGTCGAGACACCCAGTGACCGTGTTCAATTACGCGTTACCGGTAGCTTCGAGACGGTAAAGGAAATTCGCGACTTCCCCATCCGAGTGGCCGGCAGCACCTTCCGCATCGGTGATGTTGCCGAGGTCTATCGCGGTTTCAACGATCCGCCCGCGCCGCGCATGCGCTACATGGGCGAACCGGCGATCGGCCTGGCGGTGTCGATGAAACCCGGAGGCGACATCCTCGTGCTCGGCGAGGCGCTGCAAGAGGCGTTCGCACGACTGCAGCAGGAATTGCCGGCGGGCATGCAGTTGCGCAAGGTCTCGGACCAGCCTGCGGCCGTGAAGACAGGTGTGGGCGAGTTCGTCCAGGTGCTGATCGAGGCCCTGGTGATCGTGCTGCTGGTGAGCTTCTTCTCGCTGGGTGTCCGTACGGGGCTGGTGGTCGCGCTGTCGATCCCACTGGTATTGGCCATGACCTTCGCGGCCATGCATTACCTGGACATCGGTCTGCACAAGATTTCCCTGGGTGCGCTGGTGTTGGCGTTGGGACTCATGGTGGACGACGCGATCATCGCAGTGGAAATGATGGCGATCAAAATGGAGCAGGGGTTCGACCGGCTCAAGGCCGCGAGTTACGCCTGGACCAGCACGGCCTTTCCGATGCTCACCGGTACGCTGATCACCGCAGCGGGCTTTCTACCGATCGCCACCGCGCAGTCCAGTACGGGCGAATACACGCGCTCGATCTTCCAGGTGGTGACCATCGCCCTGATCGCCTCCTGGATCGCCGCCGTAGTGTTCGTGCCCTTATTGGGCGAGAAGCTGCTACCCGATCTGGCCAAGCGTCATGCGCAAAAGCATGGCGGCAGCGAGCAGGGGCACGACCCGTATTCGACGCCGTTCTACCAGCGCGTGCGGCGCGTGATCCATTGGTGTGTGCAGCGGCGCAAGACGGTCATCATCCTGACCTTGTTGGCGTTCGTCGGCGCGATCGGATTGTTTCGTATCGTGCCGCAACAGTTCTTTCCCGCCTCCGGTCGTCTGGAGCTGATGGTCGATCTGAAGCTCGCTGAAGGTGCCTCGCTCAAGGCCACCGAAGCCGAGGTCCATCGCCTTGAGGAGATGCTCAAGGACCGCGCCGGCATCGACAACTATGTGGCCTATGTCGGTAGCGGGTCGCCGCGTTTTTACCTTCCGCTGGATCAGCAGCTGCCGGCCACCAGCTTCGCTCAGATCGTGGTATTGGCTGACAGTATCGAGCAGCGCGAGGCGTTACGTAGCTGGCTGATCGAGCGATTGCGGGAAGATTTCCCAGCCTTGCGCGGCCGCGTCAGTCGTCTGGAAAACGGTCCGCCCGTGGGCTATCCGGTGCAGTTCCGAGTCACTGGTGAGCATATTGATGTGGTGCGCAAGCTGGCACGTCAGGTCGCGGCCAAGGTGCGCGAGAACCCCTATGTGGCTAACGTCCATCTCGACTGGCAGGAGCCGAGCAAGGTGGTCTGGCTGAACGTGGATCAGGATCGTGCCCGTGCGCTGGGCGTCAGTACGGTTGAACTGTCGAACTTCCTCAAGCGCACCTTTACCGGCACCACGGCGAGCCAGTTCCGGGAAGATAACGAGCTGATCGAGATCCTGATTCGTGGCACTGCACGCGAACGCGAAACCCTGTCCATGTTGCCCAGCCTGGCGATTCCCACAGCCAGCGGCCGCAGTGTGCCTTTGTCGCAGGTCGCAACCCTGGAATACGGCTTCGAAGAGGGTGTGATCTGGCATCGCAATCGGATGCCGACGGTAACGGTGCGTGCCGACATTTATGGCGATCAGCAGCCGGCCTCGCTGGTGCAACAGATCGAGCCGACCCTGAGTGAGGTACGCGAGGCGCTGCCCAGCGGTTACCTGCTGGAAGTCGGCGGAACCGTCGAGGACTCCAGTCGCGGCCAGGCCTCGGTGAATGCCGGAATGCCGCTGTTCATCATCGTTGTGGTGAGCCTGCTGATGCTGCAGCTGAAAAGCTTCTCACGTTCGGCGATGGTGTTCCTGACCGCGCCGCTGGGGCTGATTGGCGTAGCACTGTTCCTACTGCTGTTCGGCAAGCCGTTCGGTTTCGTAGCGATGCTCGGCACTATCGCGCTGTCCGGCATGATCATGCGCAACTCGGTGATTTTGGTGGATCAGATCGAGCAGGACATTGGCGCCGGGCAGGATCGTTTCAATGCCATCATCGATGCCACGGTTCGACGCTTCCGGCCCATCGTGCTGACAGCGCTGGCGTCGGTGTTGGCGATGATACCGCTGTCACGCAGTGTATTCTTCGGACCGATGGCGGTGGCGATCATGGGCGGGTTGATCGTCGCGACCGCGCTGACATTGCTGTTTTTGCCAGCGCTTTACGCCGCCTGGTTCCGGGTCAAGGAAGCGCCTCAAAGCTGAGGCCTGAGGGGAGTCGGCGTCCGCCTAGACGCCGGCGGCCTGCAGCAGTTGCTCCGCTGAGGCCTTGGCCAGCAGCGCCTGGTCCTCCGGGCCTTCTATGTGCGCCATGCTCAGTGCGCCTTCGATAAGAAATTGCAGCTGGCGTGCAAGCTGCTGAGGCTGCGGTGCATCGAGTACTTCCAGCAGCTCGCGCAGATGGTGCTGAAATTGCGCCTTGTATCCCGCTGCGCGCTGATGGATCGGGTGTTCTCGATCCTGATATTCGGCCGCTGCGTTGATGAACAGACAGCCACAGAACGCGGTTGGGCTGTGAATCATATTGTTCAGTCCATCGAAAACGCTCAGCAGCGCCTTGCGCGGCGGCAACGCGCTGCGCGCCTCTCGCAAACGCTCGAGCATCGGCAGCTGGCGCGCTTCCAGCACCGCCAGGATCAGTTCGTCCTTCGACTTGAAGTGCTTATACAGGGTCATCTTGGCCACGCCCGATTCGCTGAGAATCCGATCGATGCCGGTAGCGTGGTAGCCCTCTGTGTAGAACAGCCGCTCCGCAGTGGCGAGCAGCAGGTCGCGCTTGTTGGTTGCCATTTAGGTCTCCTCGGCCGGCCATTATGCGGGAGCGAAACTGTTCTCTCCAATTGTCGGCTGATCGATACATTGCGCTTGAAGTGTACAGACAGGTCTGTCTATTATCCAGTCGTGCCTGATTCAGGCCCATCCTCAAGGAGCGACACGATGAAACTCTACGACATGACCCTGTCCGGCAATTGCTACAAGGTTCGCCTGTTTCTTGGTTTGATCGGCCAAACGGCTGAACGGGTGCCGGTGGATGTGCTCAAGGGTGAGCACCGGCAGTCAGCGTTCCTGGCGACCAACCCACGCGGGCAAGTGCCGGTACTTGAGGACGGCGAGCTCCGAGTGATCGACTCTCAGGCCATCCTCGTTTATCTGGCGCGGCGCTATGCCGATGAAGCCTGGTTCCCGCAGGATGCGTTGGCTCAGGCGCGCATCGTCGGCTGGCTGAGCTTCGCGGCCAACGAGATGCACCATGGCCCAGCCACTGCCCGTGCGGGGCGTCTGTTCGGCAGGCCAATCGACGAAGCATTAGCCGCACACCGTGCCGTGGCCGCCATCAACATGCTTGAACAACAGCTTGCGCAGCACGCTTGGCTCGCTGAAACGGCCGGCCCGAGCATCGCCGACATCGCGATATACCCCTACGCGGCGCTGGCCGGGGAGGGCGGTCTCGATCTCGCACCGTTTGCCGCAGTTAGGGCGTGGTGCTCTCGTATTCGCCAGCTGCCGGGTTACGTCGGCATGCCCGGTCTGGAGTAAGGAGGCAAGCGCCATGGCCAGTCCTTTCCATGCCGGCGAACAGTGGGTACAGAGCCGTGTCGGCGTGCGCGAAAAAGCCGAGCAGATCGGCAGTCGAATGATCCACTCGGTCATGCCGGAACAGCACCGGGAGTTCTTCGCACAGCTGCCAGCATTACTGGTCGCTGCATCAGACAGCGAAGGGCAACCCTATGCTTCGGTGCTCTGTGGCGAACCCGGGTTTGCCTGGTCGCCGCACCCGGGCTTGTTGTGTGTCGAGGCCAGCATGCAAGCGGATGATCCGATTGCACCGTTGCTGCAACCGCACAGCCCCGTTGGCTTGTTGGGATTGGAGTGGCCGACGCGCCGTCGAAACCGGTTGAACGGACGAATCCTCCAACGCGATGCGCAAGGCTTCAGCGTGGCCGTGGCGCAGGCATTCGGCAATTGCCCGAAGTACATCCAGGCGCGACAGTGCCATACGGCTCCGCGCCAGCCGGGGCAGACGCTCGAGGGGCATGGATTGGCCAACGAATGGCTGGGCCTGGTCAGGCAGGCGGACACCCTGTTCATCGCCAGCCACAGCCGGGACCCGGAGGGCGGCGGTGCAGACGTCTCACACCGTGGCGGGCCGCAGGGCTTCGTCGAGCTCGGTCGGGACGGCCGACTCTGGATGCCGGATTACAGTGGAAACCGGCTGTTCAACACGCTTGGCAATCTGGTCCGTGAACCCCGCTGCGGTCTGCTGTTCATCGATTTCGCCACTGGCGATCTGCTCCAGCTACAGGCCCGGGCAGAAGTAGTCTGGCCCGAGCAGTACGCAGCGCTGGGCGTTTCGGCTCTGCCTGGAGCCGAACGGCTGCTCGCGCTGGAGCCCGGTCACTGGACACTGCGGCGCTCACGTCTGCCGCTGGCATTTGCTGGGCATGACAGTTCGCCGTTTCTGCCTGGAACGGGAGTTTGAGCCATGCGTATCCTGAAGAGTCTGGCTGTGTTGTTGATACTTTTCTCCGGCGCATTGTCGGCAGCGGAGTTGCGCTTCAGCCTCGTCCAAACCGGGCGGACCATTTCCAGCGGTGAATATGCCTGGCGTGACGGTGGTTGGCTGCCGCCAGCCGAGTTCAATCATGTCGCCGTGCTGATCGAACACCGGGGTAGCCGCCTGTTGTTCGGTACGGGGCTCGGACGGCATATCGACGCTCAGCTGAACGGCGTAATCCCTTGGCGCGCTAAACGCTACAGTGCAGTGCAGCCGGCGCGAGACCAGTTCGATGAGGATGGCTTGGCCATTGACCAGGTGGTGCTGGGCTGTGCACGCTGGAATCATGCCTCTGGTCTGGTGGATTTTGCCGAACTGCCGGTGCTCGCAAGCCCTGAAAGCATTCGCTACGCGCAAAGCGCCACGCCACCCGCGGTCATACCGGGGCAGTTTTCTCACGGGGTCAGGTGGCAGCCACTTCGCCTGGAACGCCGCGCTGTTTACGGGTTCGGGGAGAGTCTCGATCTGTTTGGCGACGAACGGCTAGTGCTGGTGAAGCTGGCCGGTCATGGTGCCTTGGGCCTGCTTCTCACTCTCGATGATGGTCGACGTTTCTTCTTTCGAGGGGATGCCCTGAGCTCCGAAAGCCGCGCGGAGGCGCTGCCCGCCGAGGTCTACCGATTGCAGGATGTCCGGCTGCAGGCTCGCCTCGGTTTCTATCCCCGTTGGGTCGAGTGATTGCGCCATTGAACTAGCCCTGAAATTCGTTCGCAGATCGCCGTTTTGAGCCCTTCCGTTCGTCTGTTCGAGCACGTCGAGCGATGCCTCGACAGCTAAGCTTAAGCCTGTATTTTTCTATCAGAAGCCAGGCCGGAAACGATGGGCGCAGTATGGCGAAACGACACATCTCGGGCAGACGGCAGCAAGCGCGCGCCATCTGCTGACAAGCCTGGGCGAACACGTACGCACGGCAGCCGTCTGGCGCGCCGCATGGGCGTGTTCCTGGGCGTTTCATTGCTTGCCGGGGGCGGTTATGCCGCCTGGCATGAGATGCACACCTCGAAACTGCAGGCGCTGTGGCTTAACCGTTACGCCGAGAATCTGGACTACCAGCTCGAGCCCGGTGCGAGCCGTAGTATCAAGTTTCCCGAGGCCGGACCATTCGACCGCCGTCTGGGCTATGCGGCCTTGCCGACGTTCCTGGAACGGCTGACCCAACGGGGGTTCAGTGTGCAGCAGCAGGTGAGTTTTTCACCCGCGTTGCTGCGCTACGTCAACCGCGGCTTCTTCGTACCCTATCCGGAAAAATCCCAGGCAGGACTGACCATCGACGATTGTCGAGGCGAGCCGCTGTATGCCAACAGTTATCCGCACCAATACTACGAGACCTTCGATGACGTACCGCCGGTCATCGCGATGAGCCTGCTGTTCATCGAGGATCGCGGACTGCTCGACGCCGGCCGCCCCCGTGCCAACCCCGCGGTGGATTGGCCACGTTTCACCATGGCGGCGGTCAGCCAGGTCGAGAAGAAGCTCGGCCTGCCGGTCCAGGCGGCTGGCGGCAGTACCTTGGCAACGCAGGTCGAGAAATACCGTCATTCGCCGGAAGGACGCACGGGCAACGCTGAAGAAAAGATTCGGCAGATGATTTCTGCCAGCGTCCGTACCTACCGCGAAGGCCAGCAGACCATGGTCACCCGGCAGCGCATCGTGCGTGACTACCTCAACAGCGTGCCGCTCTCGGCCGCCTACGGCCACGGCGAGGTGCACGGCATCGCCGACGGTCTGCGCCTCTGGTACGGCGTCGATTTTGCCGAGGTCAACCGGGTGCTCGATGCTCGCCGTAACGCGGGCGTCAGCTATGAAACGCAGGGGCTGGCGCTGCGTCAGGTGCTCTCGCTGCTGATCGCTCAGCGGCGCCCGTCGTATTACCTCGGGGCAGGGCGCGACGCCATGGCGGAACTCACCGACAGTCATATCCGCCTATTGGCGAACGGCGGCGTCATCAATACACGGCTGCGTAATGCCGCCTTGCAGCAGAAGGTTGTGTTCCGGGACCTGCGCCTCGAGCCGGGTATCCGAGAGGTGCCGTCCAGCAAAGGCATCACGGCGGCTCGGATGCGCCTCAGCAACCTGCTGGGTGTTTCGTTGTATGAACTCGATCGTCTCGATCTGGCCGCGACCACGCCGCTGCACGGCGAACTGCAGGGACAGATCAGCAACTACCTGCATCGACTGGCCGATCCGGCGTTCGCCGGCGAGGCGGGTTTGTTCGGCGAGCGCATGTTGTCACCTGAGCGTACCGGCGACGTGCGCTACAGCTTCACGCTGTTCGAGCGCGGCGAGCAGGGCTTTCGCGTACGGGTGCAGACCGATAACACCAACCAGCCGTTCGATATCAACGAGGGCAGCAAGCTGGAGCTGGGCTCGACCGCGAAGCTGCGGGTACTGACGACCTATCTCGAGGTCATTGCCGAGCTGCACGAGCGCTACGCGACGAGCGATGTCGCCACCTTGCGCAAGGCCGAGGCGCTGGATCCGCTGACCCGCTGGGCCCTGGCTTATCTAATTCAGCATGAGGATCGCAATTTGCCGGCGATGCTTGATGCCGCGCTGGAACGGCGCTACTCGGCCAGCCCGACCGAGCGCTTCTTCACTGGCGCCGGCATGCACCGGTTCGGCAACTTCCGCCGTGAAGATGATGGCCGCCTGCCAACCATGCGCGAAGCACTTCAGGAGTCGATCAACCTACCGTTCGTTCGGTTGATGCGCGATCTGGTGAGCTACAGCACCTACCAGACCTCCAACGGCGCAGAGCTGCTTAGAAGTGACGACAATCCCGAGCGGCGAGAGTACCTGCAGCGCTTTGCCGATCGTGAAGGGTCGGTTTTTCTCCAGCGCTTCTGGCGCAAGTACCGCGACAAGACCGCGGTCGAACGCATCGAAGCACTGCTGGACGGCATGCGGCCAACGCCATCGAGGCTGGCTGCGGTGCATCGTTATCTAATGCCCGAGGCAGATCGCGCAGCGTTCGAGCGCTTCCTCAAGGCCCGTCTGCCGACTGCGGACCTCACCGACAAGGCGCTCGACTCGCTGTACGAGCGCTATGCGCCGGGGTCGTACAGCTTGCCGGACCAAGGCTACATAGCCCGGGTCCACCCGCTGGATCTATGGCTGCTGGGTTATCTGATCAAGCATCCCGAGGCGGGTATTACCGAAGTGATCGCGGCCAGTAGCGCCGAGCGCCAGGAAGTGTATGGCTGGCTCTTCCGCAGTCGCCACAAGAGCGCACGGGACAGCCGCATCCGCATCATTCTGGAAGTCGAGGCGTTCACTGATATCCATCGCCGTTGGCAGCGTCTTGGCTATCCGTTCGACCATCTGGTGCCTTCGCTGGCCACCGCGCTGGGCAGTTCGGGTGATCGTCCGGCGGCGCTGGCCGAGTTGATGGGCATCATCGTCAACGACGGCGTGCGGCTGCCGAGCGTGCGCATCGACAGCCTGCATTTCGCCAGCGATACGCCGTACGAGACTCGCCTCGGCATCCAGCCGGATGTGGGCGTGCGGGTGCTGCCGAGTGAGGTTGCGACGGCCTTGCGCGAAGCGCTTGCAACTGTGGTCGAGGGGGGCACGGCGCGGCGCCTGCGTGGCAGCTTTGTGCAGGCTGACGGTGAAGCACTGCGTGTCGGCGGCAAGACCGGAACGGGCGACAACCGGATCCAGACCGTTGGTGCCGGCGGCCGGCTGATCAGCTCTCTGGCGCTGAACCGCACTGCAACCTTCGTGTTCTATCTCGGGCCGAACCACTTCGGCACGCTGACCGCCTATGTTCCGGGGCGCGGCGCGGACAGCTTCCGCTTTACGTCGGCGCTGCCGGTGCAGGTGCTCAAAGGCATGGCGCCGATCCTGCAACCGTACCTGCAACCCGGCGCGCAGACGCAATGCCAGCCGGTCGGTGCGCCGCTGGAGCCGACGCTGACGGCGAGCACTAAGAAGTCCTGACGATAGCGGTTCGAGCGGTCGGGGATACCTGACCGCTCTGATCTCTTCTCGCAGTTGCCTTTGCCGAACACTCCGCGCTCGGCGACACTCATCCTTTTCGCGGGCCCAATCGGGGGCCTTGCATGGGATTGAGGGGCGACGATGAAACTGCCGATCTATCAGGTCGATGCATTCACCCATGAGCTGTTCAAAGGCAACTCCGCGGCGGTTGTGCCGCTTCAGCAATGGATGAGTGACGCGCAGATGCAGGCCATTGCCGTGGAAAACAACCTGTCCGAAACCGCCTTTCTGGTGCGTGAGCCTGATGGGGCATTTCACATTCGCTGGTTCTCGCCGATCACCGAAATCGATTTCTGCGGGCACGCCACCTTGGCCAGTGCTTTCGTCCTGTTAGGGCAGAAGCTGGCGACGGCTCCGCTGGTCTTCCGTGCGGCCGCGGTCGGTGATATCAGCGTCGCCCAGTTGAACGATGGCTTGCTGGAGATGAGCTTTCCCAACCGTGCCCCGGAACCCGTCGAAAACCCGCCGGTCGAGCTGTCCAATGGCCTTCGCACCTTGCCGCAGACGGTGTTGAAAAGCAGCCAGGCCTGGTTTGCCGTGTACGAAGATGAAGATCAGGTGCGACAGCTATCACCCGATCTCGCGCTGCTCAAGTCACTGGCGCCACTGGATGTCGTGGCGACCGCGCCGGGGAGTCAGCAGGATTTCGTCTCGCGCTATTTCTGGCCGGCCAACGGCGGCGACGAGGACCCGGTCACCGGCTCCATCCATGCAGGCCTTGCGCCGTACTGGAGCGAACGGCTGGGCAAGACGCAGTTGCTGGCATTGCAGGCGTCACGCCGCAGCGGCCTGTTGCATTGCCGGGTCGAGGGCGAGCGGGTATTCGTAGCCGGGCACGCAGTGTTGTATCTGCAAGGCACGATTGAGGTGTAGTTCCCGGTTGTGGGAAGGGGCGCTCGCGTCACGCAGCGCCGCTATCGAACCGGGCGCTAGAACGACTTCACGATCCGCCCGAGCAGCTCCATCGCTTTCTCGCTGCGCTCGTCCCAAGGATGGCCGTAGTTCAGGCGTGCGCAATTGCGAAAGCGCCGGGTGGCTGAAAAGATTGGTCCCGGAGCGAGGCTGATGCCCTGCGCGAGCGCCAGTTGCAACAATTGCAGCGAATCGACCCGCTCGGGAAATTCGAACCAGAGGAAGTAGCCGCCGCTGGGCCGCGTTACCCGGGTGCTGGCAGGGAAGTGACGCGCGGCGGAGGCAAGCATTTCGCCCTGCTGACGTTCCAGTGCATGACGCAGCTTACGTAAATGGCGGTCGTAGCCGCCATGTTGCAGATAATCAGCGATTGCCGCTTGGGCCGGCACCGAGGGAGAAATCGTCGTCATCAGCTTGAGGCGGCTGATCTGTTCGGCATAGCGGCCGCCCGCCACCCAGCCGATCCGGTAACCCGGTGCCAGGCTTTTGGAAAAAGACCCGCAATGCATTACCCATCCGTCACGGTCGTGGCTCTTGACCGGTTTCGGCGGCTCCTGGTTGAAGTACAGCTCGGCGTAGACGTCGTCTTCGATCAGCGGGATCTGATGGCGCTGCAGCAACGCATAGAGTTTCTCTTTGTTTACCTCGCACATGCTCGCGCCGAGCGGATTTTGTAGGCTGCTCATGAACCAGCAGGCCTTGATTGGCAGGCTGCCCAGGCGGCTTTCCAGGGTGCCCAGGTCGATTCCGTCACGCGGATGAACCGGGATTTCCACAGCTTTAAGTTTGAGCCGCTCCAGCACCTGCAAGGTGGCGTAGAACGCGGGCGCTTCGATGGCGACCAGATCCCCCGGTTCGGTGACCACCTGTAAGCAGAGGTTCAACGCTTCCATGGCGCCAGTGGTGATTACCAGTTCGTCCAATGGCAGCATGACTCCGCTGATCATATAGCGCAGGGCGATCTGTCGACGCAGGTCGGGGTTGCCGGTGGTCATCTCGGCGATCACTTCACGCCCCGGCATCTCGCGCACGGTCTGCGCCATGGAGCGTGCCAGGCGTTGCAGGGGAAACAGGTCGGGACTGGGGAAGGCGGAACCGAACGGAACGGTGTCCGGATCACGCAGCGAGGCGAGCACCGAGAACACCAGTTCGCTAACGTCGACATCGGTGGTTTCGCTCAGTCGTGGGCTGATCTCAGGCTCGGGAAGCAGGCGTCTGGCGTGCTCGCGAACAAAATAGCCCGAGCGCGGCCGGGCCTGAATCAATCCGCGATCCTCCAGCAGGTAGTACGCCTGGAACACGGTGGAGGGACTAACGCCGTAGGTGCGACTAGCATGGCGCACGGACGGCACCTTTTCGCCCGGCGCCAGCACGCCGGAGCGGATCAGTTCGGCAATTTCGTCAGCGAATTTCTCGTAGCGCTTCATCTGCTTCTGCTTCAGCAAGGGGCAATATCGGTCAGCCGCGTGAGCGGGCGCATGCGAACTGCCACCATCCTATCGAACCCTTGGTGCAATGAAGCTACTCGGAGCCGTTACCTGGCGTGCGGGGTCGCTCGCGTCAGTGACCGAGAAGTGCAGCTTCTCGTGCGCGTTCACATTGTCGTCAACGAGCGCCACGCTGACCGGGATATCGACGATCTCGCCTGCGGCGAGACTGATCTGGTGCGCGCCGTGCAGCTCGTAGGGGCCTTCGCCCAGGGTGATCAGATAGTCGTGCGGCTGCTGGGTTTTATTGATCACCTTCAAGCTGTACATGTTTTCGATCTGGCCCTCGATATTTTCTCGGTAGAGGGTGCGGTCCTTGGTTACATCCAGGGATAACGTCGGTCGCGCTTCCAACGCCCAGACGAAGGCACCGATCATAATCACCAGCGCTCCGGCATAGCCGATCAGACGCGGTCGCAGCAGCCTGGTCTGGCCGCCTTCAAGCGCACGTTCGGAGGTATATCGAATCAGCCCCCGGGCGTAGCCCATCCTGTCCATGACGCTGTCGCAGGCGTCGATACAGGCACCGCAGCTCAGGCAGTCGAGTTGCAGGCCGTCGCGGATGTCGATACCGGTGGGGCAGACCTGCACGCACAGCGTGCAGTCGATGCAGTCGCCAAGGCCTTCGGCCTTTGGGTTGGCGTCTTTGCGCCGCGCGCCTCGTTGTTCACCCCGGGTGGCATCGTAGGACACCACCAGCGTGTCGGCATCGAACATCACACTCTGGAAGCGTGAATAGGGGCACATGTGTACGCACACCTGTTCACGCAGCCAGCCGGCGTTGATGTAGGTCGCGGCGGTGAAGAAGAACAGCCAGAACGCGGTGGTTCCGCCCAGCTGCAGA
Organism: Pseudomonas sp. 10B238; assembly: GCF_000970615.1. NCBI lineage: Bacteria > Pseudomonadati > Pseudomonadota > Gammaproteobacteria > Pseudomonadales > Pseudomonadaceae > Pseudomonas > Pseudomonas sp. 10B238. The sequence goes on along the minus strand of NZ_KQ033929.1, from coordinate 243,127 downwards.
CTGAACAGATTGATGACCAGTTCACGGACCGGGGTGAAGTAGCCGACGAAGGCAATCGCCGTGGCCAGGCTTACGGCAAGCCAGACGGCGTGCTTGGCAGCGCGTCGTAACAGCTTGCCGAATGACAGCGGGGCGGCGTCCAGTTTGATTCGCTGGCTGCGTTCACCCTCGGTGACTTTCTCAGCCCACATGAACACCCAGGTCCAGGTGCTTTGTGGGCAGGCGTAGCCGCACCAGACTCGACCCGCGAGCACAGTGATGAAGAACAAGCCGAAGGCGGCGATGATCAGCAACGCCGATAACAGGATGAAATCCTGGGGCCAGAATGTCGCCCCGAAAATATGAAATTGCTGTTTGTTCAAATCCCATAGCACCGCCTGGCGTCCCCCCCAGGTCAACCACTGGGTGCCGAAATAGAGCAGAAACAAAAGTCCGCCGCCGATCAGGCGCAGATTGCGGAACAGGCCGGTAAAACTGCGGGTGTGAATCGGCCCGCCCGCCTGTGCCGGGGTCAGGCGTATCGGCTTGCGTGGATCGACGGTGTCGATGATTGTTGCGCGGATGCGTTCGGTCATTGGGGTGCCCCTGTCAGGCTATATCAGGCGGCGCCGATGATCTGATCAGGGTGTTTCGCATAACAGCCTCAGGTACCGCTGAAAAATACGCATCAGATGGTCGCTGCGCAGGTTTGGATCTGCACTCGACGGTCCATCCAAGGCGTGCGCCGCCGTAGCGTAAGGCTTTGGCGACCACCTCGGTAATGTGGTCGCTGCACCGTGCCTGCACCGTGCGACGCTAGGCCACAGTCCCCGGAATCAGCTGATGCGGTTTTTTCGTGCCCATCTGCACCTGTTTCGAGGCGAGCGAGGCAAGTCATAGTCGTTCGCGTATGGCCGATGCGTGCTGTCAGCGGCCGTTCCCTGCATGATTACCCGTTCCGCTCAACCGTTTTGATAGGACCCTCGATGATTCTCAAAGGCCTGACCTGGCTGGTCGTACTGCAGCTGCTTGGCAGCGTCATCCATCTCTCTCTGCTGCCAGCGCTGCCCGGTCCGATCATTGGCATGGTGCTGCTGTTCGGGCTGCTGTTGCTGCGCCGCGGCATTCCCGAACCGCTGGAAAAAACCGCCGCGCTGCTGCTGCAGTATCTGCCGTTGCTGTTGATCGTGCCGGCGGCGGGAATCATGACCAGCAGCGAGGCCTTGCTTGCAGACCTGCCGGCGATTGCCGCCGGGCTGGTGTTGTCGCTGGTGGTGACCGTGCCGTTCTGCGGCTGGCTGATGCAGCGGCTGATCCGACGCATGGACCGCCGGACGGAGGACCAGGCATGAGCGGCGTCGACTGGCGTAGCGTTTGGGCGCTGACCCTTGATCACCCGTTGTTCTCCGTGGCGCTGACTCTGATTGCCTTTCAACTGGCACTGGCGTTGTACCGACGCAGTGGTTGGCTGGTGTTGCAGCCGGTCATGGTCGGCATGCTGCTGGTGGTTGGCACGCTGTACCTGTGTGGCATCGACTATGCGAGCTATCGCGCCGACGCCTCGATGATCGCCGTGCTGGTCGGCCCGGCGACCGTGGCGCTGGCCGTGCCGCTGTACCGCCATATTCGCCGCATCCAGCAGCTGTTCTGGCCGATCCTCATCACGCTGGTGTCCGGTGGTGTACTCGGCGTTGCGCTGACCCTGGCGATCGCCGGCGCGCTGGGCGCGGATCTGTCGGTGCTGATGAGCCTCTCGCCCAAAGCAGCGACCATGCCGATCGCGATGTTGGTGGCTGAACAGCTGGGTGGCCTGGCGTCTCTGGCAGCGGTATTCGTCATGCTCACCGGGGTCATTGCCACCGCGCTTGGGCCGCTGTTGCTGGGTTGGGCCGGCGTCGATCATCCGGCGGCACGAGGCTTGAGCTATGGCATCAACGCGCACGCCATCGGCACGGCGAGGGCGCTGGAGGAGGGTGACGAGTGCGGCGCGTTCGCGGCGCTGGGGATGAGTCTGCTGGGCATTCTGATCGCATTGTTCCTGCCGTTGGTGCTGGGCTAAGGGGCTTTGTTGCATCGACAGCTGTTGCGATCGGCCCGCCTATGCCTAGGCTTAGGGCTCTTCCCTCAGGAGCGGTCCCATGTTCGAGCAGTTCCAGCGTAACGAGTGCGAGGTCAACGGCGTTCGGATCAACTATCGCAAGGGCGGCTCCGGTCCGCCTCTGCTGTTGCTGCACGGTTACCCGCAGACGCACGTAATCTGGCACAAGGTGGCCGATCAGCTGGCTCAGCGCTTCACAGTCGTGGCGGCCGACCTGCGCGGTTACGGCGATAGCAGCAAGCCCGAAGGCGGGGAGGATCATATCGCCTACAGTAAGCGCGAGATGGCGCGCGACCAGGTGGAGCTGATGCGCGCGTTGGGCTTCGAGCGCTTCGACCTGCTCGCCCACGACCGCGGTGCGCGGGTCAGTCATCGGCTGGCCATGGATCACCCGCAGGCCGTGCGGCGTCTTATCCTCCTGGATATCGCGCCGACCCTGGCGATGTACAGCCAGACCGACGAAACCTTTGCTCGCGCCTACTGGCACTGGTTCTTCCTGATTCGTCCGGCGCCGCTGCCGGAAACGCTGCTCGAGGCCGACCCCGAACTTATCCTGCGCACCGCCGTGGCCACCCGCGCCGATCATGTGCATCCGTTCAGCGAGGGCGCGTTCGCCGAGTACTTGCGATGCATGAAGCTGCCCGGCACCGTTCATGCGTTCTGCGAGGACTATCGGGCCAGCGCCGGCATTGATCTCGACCATGACCGGCAAGACCGTGCTGCCAAGCGAATGATCGCCGCGCCGTTGCTGGTGCTGTGGGGTGCCAAGGGTGTGATCGAACGTTGTTTCGATCCGCTTGAGGAATGGCGCGCGGTTGCGTCAGACGTTCAGGGCAAGGCCCTGCCAGCGGGGCACTACCTGCCGGAAGAAGTGCCCGAGCTGCTATTGGAAGAAGTGCTGGCGTTTCTCGCCTGAGGTCGGCCATCGCGAGGCGCGATATATCGATCATAGCGATAGGTTCGTACAGAAAAATCCAACCATGCACCCGGCGATTCAATAGAAGATCACCTCATTCCGTCACTCGGCGCGCCTGTCGCCGAGTCGGCCACCGTTTAGAGGTCTCTCAAATGATCGACATTCGTCCCCGCGCCGAGCTTGGCAGCGCCCAGCATGGTTGGTTGGATACCCGTCATCACTTTTCCTTCGCTGAATACCACGACCCGGCCCGCATGCACTGGGGGCACTTGCGGGTCTGGAATGACGACAGCATCGCACCGCATTCCGGCTTCCCGAGCCACCCGCATCGCGACATGGAAATCATCACCTACGTGCGCAAAGGCGCGATCACCCATGAGGACAGCCTCGGTAACCGCGGCCGAACCGTGGCGGGCGACGTCCAGGTGATGAGCGCCGGCACCGGCATCACCCACAGCGAATACAACCTGGAAGACGAGACCACCGAGATTTTCCAGATCTGGATCTACCCGGATCAGTCCGGCTTGCCGCCTGCCTGGGGCACCCGGCCTTTCCCGGCCGGTGAGCGCGCCGGCAGCTTTGTCACTTTGGCCAGCGGGATGGCAGAGGACGGCGATGCCTTGTCCATTCGAGCCGACGCCCGCCTGGTTGCGGCGACACTTTCTGCCGGTCAGGTTGCCGAATACCAGATTGGCGCGGACCGGAAGGTTTACATGGTTGCGGCCAGCGGGCGTATCGAAGTCGCGGAGCGAATCGCGGCGGCAGGTGATGGGGTGGCAGTGCGAGATGAGACGCAGCTGAGCATCAAGGCGTTGGAAGACAGTGAAATCGTGCTGGTCGACGTTCGCTGAACGTATCGACTTCTACTACTCAAACCGGAACACAACCCAGGAAGAGGAAACTGAAAATGGCGAAGATTCTCGTGGTGTATCACTCAATGTATGGCCACATCGAAACCATGGCCAATGCAGTGGCTGAAGGTGCGCGTCGTGTCGAAGGCGCTGAGGTGACCATCAAGCGCGTGCCGGAAACCATGCCGCAAGAGGCTTTCAAGAATGCCGGTGGCAAGGTCGACCAGCAGGCGCCCTTTGCCAATCCGGCTGAGCTGGCCGATTACGACGCGATCATCTTTGGTACGCCGACTCGCTTCGGCAACATGTCCGGGCAGATGCGTACCTTCCTCGATCAGACCGGTGGGCTCTGGGCCAAGGGCGCGCTGCACGGCAAGGTTGCCAGCGTGTTTACTTCGACCGGCACCGGCGGCGGTCAGGAGATGACCATTACCTCGACCTGGACCACTTTGGCGCACCACGGAATGATCATCGTGCCCACCGGCTACGGTATCGGCGAGTTCTTCGACATTTCTGAAGTGAATGGCGGCACGCCGTACGGTGCCTCGACCATCGCTGGCGGTGACGGCTCGCGTCAACCTTCCAATAAAGAACTGACCATTGCCCGTTACCAGGGCGAGCTGGTGGCCCAGACAACGGTCAAGCTGAAAGGCTGATCGGCTGTGAAGGTGCCGGGTGGCTTGGCTCGCCCGGCGTCTCGGCCCTATCAGCCGTCATGCAGCAACCCGTACATCAGCTCATCGACATAGCCGGTGTCGCTGGCACGTTTGTAGGCCGCCCGCTGAGTGCCTTCGTGAACGAAGCCCAGACGTTCGTAAAAGGTGATGGCGCGGGGATTGTCCGCTTCGACTGTCAGCTCGATACGGGTGATGCCCGCTCGCTGTAGCCGCGCAAGGGCGTCCTGCATCATCCCCATGGCGATACCTCGGCCTTGAGCTTCCGGCGCCACGGCCAAGGTTCCAAGGTAGGCGACATGGGCAGTACGACCGACGTGCCGCTGCGCCTTGTAGAAGCCCATTACTTCGCCATCGATTTCGTATACGTAGAAACAGCCACTCTCGAACAACGGGTCGAACACCTTGCCGAACGCCTCGCGCGGCATCGGATCGAAGCCGAGGAAGGGCACCACTGACTCGTGCATGTAGATGTCGTAGACCCGATCAAAATCGGTAGGGGCGACCAGTCGGCGCATATCCATCCTCCTAGGGCAGGGGCGCGAACAGCGCCTCGATATCACTCGGCTCCAGTTGCCAGCCGCCTTGACCACTGGCATCCAGCACGCCTGCGGCCAGTTCGGCTTTGCGTTGCTGCAGTTGCTGGATCTTTTCTTCGACGGTAGCGCGAGCGATCAGCTTGTAGACGAATACCGGCTTGCTCTGGCCGATGCGGTGCGCGCGGTCGGTGGCCTGGTTCTCCGCGGCCGGGTTCCACCAGGGGTCGTAATGGATCACGGTGTCGGCAGCCGTCAGGTTCAGACCGGTGCCGCCAGCCTTGAGGCTGATCAGAAATAGTGGGACTTCCCCATTCTGGAACCGCTTGACGGGAGTGCGCCGATCCTTGGTTTCGCCGGTGATCTGTACATAGTCGATGGTGCGGCTCTGCAGCTCTTCTTCAATCAGCGAGAGCATTGAGGTGAACTGTGAAAACAGCAGGATTCGTCGGCCTTCGGCGAGCAGCTCGGTCAGCATCTCCATCAGGCTGTCGAGTTTGCCAGAGGTGCCGCCCCGGACTGGCCGGGCGACGTCGCCCTTGACCAGGCGGAGATCGCAGCACACCTGACGCAGCTTGAGCAGTGCATCGAGGATGATGATCTGACTACGCGCCAGGCCTTTGCGGTCGATCTCCTCGCGGACTTTGCTGTCCATCGCCAGTCGCACGGTTTCGTACAGGTCGCGCTGAGCCGGGCTGAGCTCGACCCAGTGCAAGATCTCGTTTTTGGGCGGTAACTCCTGCGCGACCTGTTCTTTGCGTCGCCTGAGCAGGAAAGGTTTTATCCGCTTGGTGAGGTGCTCGAGCCGATCGGCGTCGCCGTGTTTCTCGATAGGCGTGCGGTAGTCCCGGGTGAATTGCTTGGTATCGCCGAGCCAACCGGGCATGAGGAAATGAAACAGCGACCAGAGCTCGCCCAGATGATTTTCCAACGGCGTGCCGGTGAGGCAGAGGCGCTGGCGGGCGTTCAGACGTCCGGCAGCTTGCGCGGCCTTGCTGCTGGCGTTCTTGATGTTCTGGGCTTCGTCGAGCACCAGCACATGCAGCGGGACGTCTGCGAGCAGGTCGATGTCTCTGGGCAGCAGCGCGTAGGTGGTGAGCAGCAGATCGTAGTCGGTCAGGTGCTGGTAGAGCTGTCGACGCGTCGTCCCGTGCAGGGTCGCCACTTTCAGCGATGGCGCGAAGCGGGCCGCTTCATCCTGCCAATTGGGGATGAGGGTAGTGGGCATCACCACCAGAGAGGGTCGGTCCAGCTTGCCCGCTTGCTTCTCCAGTAACAGGTGAGCAAGGGTCTGCAACGTTTTACCCAGGCCCATATCGTCGCCCAGAATGCCGCCGACCTCTAGGGCCCGTAGCGTTTGCATCCAGCGCAGGCCGTCCAGCTGATAGGGGCGCAGTGTTGCATCCAGGTCCCGCGGTGGGCTGATGTCTTGTTTGCGGTAATCGCGCAGTCGCTGGGCGAAATCCCGTAAATGCTCGCCGCCATGCCATTGCAGTGGGAGCGAATCGAGCCCGGCCAGCCGGGCCGCATCGGTTCGCTCCAGTCGCAAGTTCTCGCCGTTTGGTTGCTCCTGGAGATAAAGCTCCGAGAGGGTGGCCAAGATGGGTTTCAGGCGATCGAAGGGCAGCAGCACTTGCAGCGGTTGGTCATCTTCCTCGCGGCGCCGATCAATCTGCACCCGCAGGGTTTCGTCGTCGCCGCGTTGTGCCAGGGCGTGGGCAGAGAGCAGGGCCGGATTGCGTCGGATCAGCCCGAGCAGAACCGGCAATAGGCTGATTCGCTCACCTTCAACGATGATGCCGAGCTCCAGGTCGAACCAGCTGTGCTCGGGCGGCTCTTCGACGTCGACGTACCAGGCATCAATCGCCGTCAGATCGTAGGCGAAGCCGGGCTGCATGACGATCTGCCAGCCTTGCTCGCGCAGCGGGGCCAGTTGGGTTTGGGTGAAATTGAGCCAGGCTGCCTCGCTCGGCAGCTCGAACATCTCGGCCGAATCCTTCGGCAACGCCTGACTCTGGCGCAGCGCTGGGCGAAAACCCAGTTGCTGCAACTGCTGCCGCAGCGCCTGTTCCGCGTCCGGCCGGCGGGCGATGCTCAACACGCGAGCCCCGTCGGTCTGGCGTAAGCGTTGGCCAGGCTTGGCTTTGCCGTGAACCTGGGTGTGGCCGTAGAGGAAAGTCAGCCCGGCACGATGCTGGTGCTCGCTCACCATGCGACCGCTGCTGAGCTGGTAGTTGACCGACTGATGGCTGCCGAGGCTCAGGTGGGGCAGTGGAAGCAGGTCATCGACCTGATGTTCTTCGGGCTTGGCGGGGGCCGGCAGCTGTGGGGCGATTTCATGCAGCGTCAGGCTGAACAGGGCGGCCTGGGCGGATGGAACCGAGGGTGCGTCGAGGAGGTGCCGAGCCAGTGGCATAGGCAGACCGTGATCGACCATGCCCATTTCGTTCCGGGCCCTGTCGAGGTAGTACAGCGGGTCCACAGCGGTAAGCAGTTCGCCGTGGGGTTCGGCCATGTCCAATCCAGGCTGGAAACCCCCGTCGGTTTGCTCGTTCCAGTTGAAGCGTGCCTGTCGGGATCGGCCGGGCTGCAGTGCGGGCTGATCCCAGCTGAGAAAGGCGCGACCGCTCTCGAGAATCAGGCGCAGAATCTCGCCGCCGTTCTCGCCGTTGGGCTTGAAACCATTGCCTGATGTGCGGCCCAGCGTTACCAGTGCGGCAATGCGCAAATCCAGCGGCTGCATGAAGGTCGGCTTGCGAAAGCTGGCTTCCCGCAATCCATAGTAGGGCTGCCGCTCGCCCCAGGTGCCGTCCTTGTGTTGACGCACCTTGTAGACCTCCACGGAGAAGTCAGGGCATAGCAGATAGTGCAGACACCGGCCTTGGCCGGTTTGCAGGTTGTCACCTAGCGCCTGTGGGAGCTGCGATAGCCATTGTTCCAGCCGGTCAGGGAAGCGCTCACCGGACTGCTCGCTCTGCTTGGCGGGCAAGCGCTCGGCTTGCGATTCGAGGGACGCTATCAGGGCTACGCAATGCTTGCAGTTGAGGCCAACCGGGCAGCTGCAGATGCAGCTGAGCCGGCCGTCGCGGGATAACTCCAGTGACTGACGATAGACGCTGCCAGCTGAACCGCGGCAGGTCGCTTCGACATACCGTGAATCCTCACGGACGATCCTGATGCGGTTCTCCGCTGCGTACTGCTGGCCCCTGGCGATTGCGTTTTCGGAAAACGGTAATCGCCAGGCAGCGGGCAGGTTGGGGAGAAAGTCACCCTGCATCGGTGGATCGGGTGGTGAGTACAGGCGTCTTCGGCATCGTTACGGCTTTTCCGCGGACAAACGTTCGAGCAATGCCTCAAGCGTGTTGAAGCGCTCTTCGGCACGCTCCATCGGCACCTGAAACTTGAACATCGTGGCGCCTTCGAACTTGTAACGGTTGGGTTGGCTCTGGATCAGCTTGATCAGCACCATCGGGTCGACGCTTGTATCCGCAGCGAACTCGATACGGCCCCCTTGAGGCCCGGCGTCGATCTTGGTGATGCCGAGGCTGGCGGCCTGCAGCTTAAGCAGGGTCAGCCTGACCAAATGCTTTGCCGGTTCAGGCAGCAGACCGAAGCGATCAATCATCTCGACCTGCAGTTCGCGCAGTCCGTTCTCGTCGGCGGCATTGGCGATGCGCTTGTAGAGGATCAACCGCGCATGCACATCTGGCAGGTAGTCTTCCGGAATCAACGCTGGTACGCGCAGATTGATCTCCGGTCCGCCGCCCAGCGGTTGATCGAGGTTCGGCTGTTCACCTTTCTGGATGGATTTGACCGCACGCTCGAGCATTTCCATATAGAGCGTGAAACCGACCGCCTGAATCTGCCCGCTCTGGCCATCGCCGAGCAGCTCGCCCGCGCCGCGAATCTCCAGATCGTGGGTGGCGAGGACGAAGCCCGCGCCGAGATCCTGTGCGTTGGCGATGGCCTCCAGACGCTTTTCGGCGTCAGGGGTCATGGCCTTGCGTGGTGGCGTCAGCAGATAGGCGTAGGCCTGGTGGTGGCTGCGTCCGACGCGACCTCGCAGCTGATGCAGCTGGGCCAGGCCGAACTTGTCGGCACGTTCGATGATGATGGTGTTGGCGCTCGGTACGTCGATGCCCGTCTCGATGATGGTCGAGGCGATCAACACGTTAAAACGCTTGTGGTAGAAGTCGCCCATCACCTGTTCGAGTTCGCGTTCGCGCATCTGGCCGTGGCCTACGCCTATGCGGGCTTCCGGCACCAATTCGGCAAGATCGGCGGCGCATTTCTCGATCGTCTTCACGTCGTTGTGCAGGTAATAGACCTGGCCACCACGCAACAGCTCACGCAGCAGCGCTTCCTTGATCACAGAGTTCTGCTGCTCCATGACGAAGGTGCGCACCGACAGCCGGCGCGCAGGCGGCGTGGCGATGATGGAGAGGTCGCGCATGCCGGCGACGGCCATGTTCAAAGTCCGAGGGATCGGTGTGGCGGTCAGGGTGAGGATGTCGACTTCGCTGCGCAGCGCTTTGAGCTGTTCCTTCTGGCGCACCCCGAAGCGGTGTTCTTCGTCGATGATCACCAGGCCGAGATTGGTGAACTTCACGTCGTCCTGCAGCAGTTTGTGCGTACCGATGAGAATGTCGACCTTGCCTTCGGCCAGCTCCTGCACAGCAGCCTGGATTTCCTTGGCTGACTTGAAGCGGCTCATCACCTCGACGCGCACCGGCCAATCGGCGAAACGGTCGCGGAAGCTGTTGTAGTGCTGCTGGGCAAGCAGGGTGGTTGGCACCAGCACCGCTACCTGACGGCCACTGTGTACCGCAATGAAGGCGGCGCGCATGGCAACTTCGGTCTTGCCGAAGCCCACATCGCCGCAGATCAGGCGGTCCATAGGGCGGGGCGCGAGCATGTCGTTGCGAACCGCTTCAATAGCGGCCATCTGATCTGGGGTCTCCTCGAACGGGAAGCCAGCGCTGAACGTCTCGTAGTCGAGCTGCGGGTCTTCGAACGCATGGCCTTCACGTGCCGCGCGGCGGGCATAGATGTCGAGCAACTCAGCGGCGACATCTCGGACCTGCTCGGCCGCTTTGCGCTTGGCCTTCTGCCAGGTTTCCGAGCCCAGGCGGTGCAGCGGCGCCAGTGCATCGTCGCTGCCTGTGTAACGAGCAATTAGGTGCAGGCTGGAGACCGGTACGTAAAGCTTGGCCTCTTCGGCGTACTGCAGCATCAGGAACTCGGCGGCCTGACCTTCGATCTCCAAGGTGACCAGGCCGTGATAACGGCCGACACCGTGGTCGATGTGAACCACCGGCGCGCCTTCACGCAGTTCGGTGAGGTTCTTGATGACGTTCTCGCCGGCATCACGACCTTTTTCACGCCGGCGGCGCTGCATGATGCGCTGGCCGAACAACGGGCTTTCGGCGATCAGCGCCAAGGCCGGGTCTTGCAGCAGCAAGCCGTCGTCGAGCGGGGCGATGGCGATCGCCAGACGCTCGCCGCTTTCAACGAACTGCGGCCAGCCAGCAACTTCCTGCGGACGCAGCTTCAGCCGAGCAAGCAGCTCGAGCAGAACCTCGCGACGGCCGGCCGATTCGGCGGTGAACAATACGCGGCCTGGAAATTCGTCGAGAAAGCGGCGCAATGCACCCAAGGGTTCAGGTGCCTTGGCGTCGATCGCAAGCTCAGGGAAGCGGCTGGCTGGAAAGCGCTCGCGGCCGATGCCGGTTTCTACATCGTCCTGGCTGGCCACGATCCGCGGCCAAAGTTTTAGATGCGCAAAACAGTCTTCGACCGCCATGAACAGTTCGGCGGGTGGTAGCAATGGGCGCTCAGGGTCGACGCGACGTTCTTCGTAGCGAGTACGGACGTCTTTCCAGAAGTGCTCCGCAGCCTGCTCGATACCCGGCAGCGAGAACACCTGGGTGTCTCCCGGCAGATAATCGAACAGCGTCGAGGTCTCGTCGAAGAACAGCGGCAGGTAGTACTCGATACCGGCCGGCGTGATCCCGGTGGATAGATCCTGGTAAACCGGGCAACGGCGGAAATCCACATCAAAGCGCTCACGGAAGCGTGCGCGGAAGCCGGTGACCGACTCCTTCTTCAGCGGGAACTCGCGTGCCGGCAGCAATCGTATCGACTCGACTTTATCTATGGAACGCTGATTTTCTGGATCGAAGGTGCGCAGCGTTTCAATTTCGTCATCGAACAGGTCGATGCGGTAGGGCAGGGGGCTGCCCATCGGGAACAGGTCGATCAGCGCGCCGCGGACTGCGAACTCGCCATGTTCGTAGACCGTATCGACGCAGCGATAACCGGCCGCTTCGAGGCGCGCCCGCATCTGCTCGACATCGAGCTTCTGACGGACATCCAGCACCAGGCTGGATCCGAGCAAGAATCGCTTCGGAGCAAGTTTGTGTAGCGCTGTGGTGATGGGAACTACCAGAACGCCGTGTGTCAGTTCCGGCAGCTGATAGAGCGCTGCAATCCGCTGGGAGATGATGTCCTGATGCGGCGAAAACACGTCATAGGGCAGCGTCTCCCAGTCGGGGAAGTGCAGAACCGGCAGGTCAGGCGCAAAGAAGGCGAGCTCTTCTTGCAGGCGTTCGGCGCTTTGGCTGTCGGCGGTAAGAAGGAGAGTGAATCGATCTGCGTTGCTGGCTGCTTCGGCAATGGCCAGGCTCAGCGCGGCACCAGGAAGGTTGCCCCAGGTTTGCTTGCCGCTGGCGGCAGGCATGGGCGGAAGGCGCAATACGGACACGAGTGGGCGTGGCTCCGGTCGATAAAAATGGACCGCCCGGATTGTAACTATCCGCGCGGGACGCTGTCAGTGTTTCGGCTGCACAGATTGCCGGCGCTAGGGTGCGGCGGCATAATGTAGCCCTTTTTCTCAGCCCCTACATGTTGGAAGGAACTGCCCGTGACTCAGAAGCCCGACCAGTGTCTTGGTGAATGGATTGATCGAGAAGCCCTCGCCGAAGCGATGATTCCGCTGATTGGTCAGCTGTATCGTAACAACAACGTGGTGACTTCCATCTACGGCCGTGGGTTGATCAACCGTTCGGTCATTGCTCTGCTCAAGGCGCATCGTTTCGCTCGTCACCGTCAGGCTGACGAAGCCGAGCTGTCCGTCAACGAAACCCATCAGATCCTCACAACCATGAGCCAGATGGACCTTGGTGCCGCTTCGGTGGATCTGGGTAAAGTCGTGGCCAAGTTCAAGGCCGAGGGCAACGGCCGCAGCCTTGATCAGTTCGTGCGTGACGAACTCGCTGAAGTTGCTGGCAAGCGCAACACCACCGGCGTCCATAAGGGCACCGACGTCGTGCTCTATGGCTTCGGCCGGATTGGTCGCTTGCTCGCCCGCATTCTGATCGAGAAGACGGGCGGCGGTGATGGCCTCCGTCTGCGAGCGATCGTTGTGCGCAAGGGTGCTGAAAACGACCTGGTCAAACGCGCCAGCCTGCTGCGTCGCGATTCGGTTCATGGTCCGTTTGAAGGCACTATTCACATTGATGCCGAAAACAACACCATCACTGCCAACGGCAATCTGATCCAGGTGATCTATTCGAACGATCCGGCCTCGGTGGATTACACCCAGTATGGAATCGAAAACGCTCTGCTGGTCGATAACACCGGCAAGTGGCGCGATGCCGAGGGCCTCAGCCAGCACCTCAAGTGCCCAGGTGTTGCCCGCGTTGTGCTGACTGCGCCAGGCAAGGGCGAGCTGAAGAACATCGTTCACGGCATCAACCATGGCGAAATCACGGCCGACGACAAGATCGTCTCCGCTGCCTCCTGCACCACCAACGCGATCGTGCCGGTGCTTAAAGCAGTCAATGATCAGTACGGCATCGTCAACGGTCATGTCGAGACTGTGCATTCGTACACCAACGACCAGAACCTGATCGACAACTTCCATAAAGGCAGTCGCCGTGGCCGTAGTGCTGCGCTGAACATGGTCATCACCGAGACGGGTGCTGCTACGGCTGCCGCCAAGGCGCTGCCCGTACTGAAAGGCAAGCTGACAGGTAACGCCATTCGCGTGCCGACGCCGAACGTCTCGATGGCGATTCTGAATCTGAACTTGGAAAAGGCCACGAACCGCGAAGAGATCAACGAGTACCTGCGCCAGATGGCCATGCATTCAGATCTTCAGAAGCAGATTGACTTCGTCAATTCGCAGGAGGTTGTTTCAAGCGATTTCGTAGGTTCTCGTCACGCAGGTGTTGTCGATGCCGAGGCGACGATCTGCAGCGATAACCGAGTCGTACTTTACGTCTGGTATGACAACGAGTTCGGATATAGCTGCCAGGTAGTGCGTGTAATGGAAGATATGGCCGGCGTGAACCCGCCTGCTTTCCCGCGCTGACGGGCGCTTTTGCTGAAAGAAAACGGGAGCTTCGGCTCCCGTTTTCGTTTCGTATTTTCTCGATAATGCTGCGGTCGATGCGCTGGCAGCTGGAGCGTCAATAGTCGGTTGCGGATGACCGCTTGTCTTTAGTCAAAAAATTGGAAGACCTTGGGTGGTCAGTCACGGGTCGCGGCCTCTATAATCGGGCGGATTTCTACCTGGGCCCGTGGCATAGCGTCGCGTCGATATATTTTTCGGCGCGCGTCGTGCAATTCGACCTTCAGCTAAATCGCTGGGCCTGTAAAAAAGTCTTTTAAAATCAGTGGTTAGGCGAGCCGATGATCAATATAAAACGTGGGCTAGATTTGCCCATTGCAGGTGCGCCGGCGCAGCGTATCGAGGCCGGAAGGCCCGTGCGAAGCGTCGCCGTAGTAGGGTTTGATTACCCTGGCATGAAACCGACCATGGAAGTTCAGGTCGGTGATCGCGTGAAACTGGGTCAGGTGTTGTTTTCGGACAAGAAGACGCCTGGCGTTCATTTCACCGCGCCCGGTGCGGGTGTTGTAAGCGCGATTCATCGTGGCGAGAAGCGCGTCCTGCAATCGGTCGTCATTGACTTGGAAGGCGCTGAAGAAGTGACTTTCAGCCAGTACGGCTCGGCTGAGCTGGAAGCGATGGGTGACGAGAAGGTTCGTGAGAATCTGCAGCAGGCTGGTCTCTGGGCAGCGTTTCGCACACGTCCATATAGCAAAGTTCCGGCTATCGATGCCGTTCCCAGCTCGATCTTCGTCACTGCCATCGACACTCATCCGTTGGCTGCTGATCCAGCATTGATCATCGCGGAGCGCGCTGCTGATTTCGAAGCAGGCCTAAAGGTTCTCGGCAATCTGGGTAAGCTGTTTCTGTGTAAAGCCGAAGGCGCCTCGCTACCCGGCGAGCAGATTGCGAAGGTTAAGACTGAAAGTTTCGCTGGTCCGCATCCTGCCGGTCTGGCCGGAACACACATTCATTTTCTGGACCCGGTTAGCGCCACCAAAAGCGTGTGGGCCGTTGGTTATCAGGACGTAATCGCGATCGGTGCACTGTTCCTTACCGGAAAGCTTTCGGTAGAGCGTGTGGTGTCGTTGGCCGGTCCGGTCGTTGAAACCCCGCGTCTGGTGCGTACTCGCCTGGGCGCCAATCTCGATGAGCTGACAGCTGGCGAATTGCAGCCTGGTGCAAACCGTGTCGTATCTGGATCGGTTCTGGGCGGACGTACGGCGCATGGCGCTTTCGCGTTTCTCGGTCGCTACCACCAGCAGGTTTCCTGCCTGCGCGAAGGTAAGGAGCGCGAGATGCTGCACTACCTGCGTGCCGGTAGCGACAAGCACTCGATCCTCAATATCTATATCTCCAAGTTGATGGGCGGCAAGAAGTTCGCTTTTTCCACCTCCACTAATGGCAGCCCGCGGGCCATGGTGCCGGTTGGGAACTACGAAGAGGTCATGCCGCTGGACATTCTACCGACTCAGTTACTGCGCTCTCTTATCGTCGGAGATACCGAGGTTGCGCAGAAATTGGGCTGCCTCGAGCTTGATGAAGAGGACCTGGCACTGTGCACCTACGTCTGTGCCGGCAAGTACGAATACGGCCCGATCCTGCGAGACAATCTGACCCGTATCGAGAAGGAGGGTTAAGGCATGGGCATTCGCGAATTCCTCGACAAGATCGAGCACAACTTCGAAAAGGGCGGTAAGTACGAGAAGTGGTACGCGCTCTACGAAGCGGCGGACACCTTCCTCTATCGTCCGGGCAGCGTGACCAAGACCACGGCCCACGTGCGTGATGGTATCGACCTGAAGCGGATGATGATCACCGTTTGGCTCTGCACCTTCCCCGCGATGTTCTTTGGTATGTGGAACACCGGTTACCAAGCCAACCTGATCTATGCGCAAAGCCCGGACCTGCTTGCAGTTCAGGAAGGTTGGCAGTTTGCGCTGATCAGTGCGTTGGCAGGGTTCGATCCGTCCAGTGCCTGGGATAACTTCATCCAGGGGGCGGCTTACTTCCTGCCGGTTTATGCGGTCACTTTCATTGTTGGTGGCTTCTGGGAAGTTCTGTTCGCCTCGATCCGTAAACATGAGGTCAACGAAGGCTTCTTCGTGACCTCGGTGCTGTTCGCGCTCACGTTGCCGCCCAGCATCCCGCTGTGGCAGGTCGCACTCGGCATCAGCTTCGGTATCGTGATCGGCAAGGAAATCTTCGGCGGTACGGGTAAGAACTTCCTCAATCCTGCTCTGACCGGACGTGCCTTCCTCTTTTTTGCCTACCCGGCGCAGATGTCTGGCGACGCCGTCTGGACTGCGGTTGACGGCTATGCCAGCGCTACTGCATTGAGCTTGGGCTTCGCAGGCGGCATAGAAAATATCGTAGAGAGCGGCATCACCTGGATGGACGCCTTTGTCGGCACCATTCATGGCTCGCTGGGTGAAACCAGTACTCTGGCTATCTTTATCGGCGGCGCGGTACTGCTGCTTACCAAGATTGCTTCGATGCGAATCGTTGCCGGCACCATGATCGGCATGATCGCGCTGAGCTCGCTGTTCAATCTGATCGGTTCGGACAGTAATCCATTGTTTGCCATGCCTTGGTACTGGCACATGGTGGTGGGTGGTTTCGCCTTTGGTCTGATCTACATGACCACCGACCCCGTGTCGGCCGCGATGACCAATACCGGTAAATGGATCTATGGCATTTTCATCGGTGTGATGGTGGTGCTGATCCGTGTAGTCAACCCGGCCTTCCCTGAGGGCATGATGCTGGCAATTCTATTCGCCAATCTCTGTGCACCCTTGATTGACCACTTTGTCATCCAGGCCAACATCAAGCGGAGGCTGGCGCGTAATGTCTAGTCAAAAAGAATCCACTGCCCGTACGCTGATAGTGGCCCTGCTGGTTTGTCTGGTGTGCTCGGTGTTCGTTGCAGGTGCGGCTGTCGCACTGCGTCCGACCCAGCTGGAGAACCGTCAGCTCGACAAGCAGCGCAGTATTCTGGCGATCGCCGGGCTCGGTGAGGCAGGTATGTCTGGCGCCGAGGTGAAGGCGCTGTATAAAGAGCGCATTGTCGCCAAGCTGGTCAACCTCGAGACTGGCAAATTCAGCGACGAGTTCGATCCAAATACCTTTGACCCCCTGGTTGCTGCGAAGGACCCGCAACTGTCCGACGCATTGCCGCCGGAGCAGGACATCGCTTCGATCAAGCGCCGCGAAAAGTACAGCGTCGTGTATATCGTCGAAACCGATGGTGAACTCGACACGCTGGTGCTCCCGGTGCGTGGTTACGGCCTTTGGTCGACGCTCTATGGTTTTCTTGCCCTTCAGGAAGATCTGAACACCGTCGCTGGGCTCGGTTTCTACCAGCACGGAGAGACGCCTGGTCTGGGTGGCGAAGTAGACAATCCCAAGTGGCGTAGCCTCTGGGAAGGGAAGAAGTTGTACAACGAGGATGGTGAGCTGGCGATACAGATCGTCAAAGGTGGAGTCGATCCGCAGAGTCCGAAAGCCAAGTACCGGGTAGACGCGCTTGCTGGCGCGACGTTGACCAGCAACGGGGTTAATAACCTGTTGCACTTCTGGCTCGGCGAGAACGGCTTCGGTCCTTTTATCGCTAACCTGCGCGCTGGGGAGGCTTGAGTATGTCGCAACCTACCATTAAGGAAGTCCTGTTCAATCCGGTCTTCAATAACAACCCCATCGGCCTGCAGATCCTCGGAATTTGCTCGGCGCTGGCGGTCACCTCCAACCTGAAAACGGCGCTGGTCATGTCCATCGCCCTCACGCTGGTTGTAGCTTTTTCCAACCTGTTCATCTCGATGATCCGCAGCCAGATCCCCGGCTCCATCCGCATGATCGTGCAGATGGTGATCATTGCGTCATTGGTGATCCTGGTGGATCAGGTGCTTAAGGCTTACGCCTTCTCGTTGTCCAAGCAGCTGTCGGTATTCGTGGGTCTGATCATCACCAACTGTATCGTGATGGGCCGGGCCGAAGCGTTTGCCATGCAGAACCCGCCGGTGCTCTCGTTCTTCGATGGGCTTGGGAACGGCCTCGGTTACAGCGCCATGCTGATTGCGCTCGGGATCATTCGCGAGCTGTTCGGTGCGGGTAAATTGATGGGTTACACCATTCTTCCTGTCGTGAACGACGGAGGCTGGTACTTGCCGAATGGCCTGCTGCTGCTTCCGCCTTCTGCGTTCTTCCTGATCGGCCTTTTCATTTGGGGCATCCGTAGCTGGAAGCGGGAACAGGTCGAGAAGCCGTCGTTCAAGATGGCGCCTCAGGTCTCTAACAAGGAGGCTTATTAATGGAACATTACATCAGCCTTTTCGTCCGCGCCGTGTTCATCGAGAACATGGCCCTGGCGTTCTTCCTTGGCATGTGTACGTTCATCGCAATCTCGAAGAAGGTCGAAACGGCCATTGGTCTCGGCATCGCGGTTATTGTCGTCCAAGCCATCACCGTTCCTGCGAACAACCTGATCTACACCTATCTGTTGAAAGCCGGTGCGCTGTCATGGGCTGGCTTGCCGGAAGTCGATCTGAGCTTCCTCGGCCTGCTGAGTTACATCGGCGTGATCGCGGCAATCGTTCAGATCCTGGAGATGACCCTCGACAAGTACGTACCCAGCCTCTACAACGCACTGGGCGTGTTCCTGCCGCTGATCACTGTGAACTGCGCCATCATGGGCGGCACGCTTTTCATGGTCGAACGCGACTACAACCTCGCTGAAAGTGTGGTCTACGGCATGGGTTCTGGTCTGTCTTGGGCGCTCGCTATCGCCTTGCTTGCCGGCATTCGCGAGAAGCTCAAGTACAGCGATGTGCCGGATGGCCTACAGGGTCTCGGGATCACCTTCATCACCATCGGACTGATGTCGCTGGGCTTCATGTCTTTCTCTGGCGTACAGCTGTAAGGACGGGATGAACTGATGAGTTACGAAATTTTCCTCGCCATCGGCATGTTCACCGCCATCGTGCTTGCACTGGTGGTGATCATCCTCGCGGCTCGCGCCAAGCTGGTCTCCAGTGGCGATGTGAGCATCGAGATCAACGGCGAACGCACCATTACGGTACCGGCGGGCGGCAAGCTCCTGCAAACATTGGCCGCTAACAACATCTTCCTCTCGTCTGCCTGCGGCGGCGGTGGCACTTGCGCTCAGTGCAAGTGCATCGTCGAGAGCGGTGGTGGCGAGATGCTTCCTACCGAGGAGTCGCACTTCACGCGTCGCGAAGCTGGCGAAGGTTGGCGCCTGTCCTGCCAGACCCCGGTCAAAGCGGATATGAAGATCGAGGTCCCGGAAGAAGTTTTTGGGGTCAAGAAGTGGGAATGCACGGTTCTTTCAAACCCGAACGTCGCTACCTTCATCAAAGAACTGACCTTGAAGCTGCCGGAAGGTGAGAAAGTCGATTTCCGGGCTGGCGGGTACGTTCAGCTGGAATGTCCGCCTCACGAGGTCCGTTACAAAGATTTCGATATCCAAGAGGAATATCGCGGCGACTGGGACAAGTTCAACCAGTGGAAGTACGTGTCGAAGGTCGAAGAAACCGTGATCCGCGCTTACTCCATGGCCAACTATCCGGAAGAGGTTGGACTGGTGAAGTTCAACATCCGTATCGCCTCTCCGCCTCCAGGTAAGGATGAGCTGCCTCCAGGCCAGATGTCTTCGTGGGTATTCAGTTTGAAACCCGGCGATAAAGTGACCGTTTACGGGCCCTTCGGTGAGTTCTTCGCCAAAGATACCGACGCGGAAATGGTCTTCATCGGTGGTGGTGCCGGTATGGCGCCAATGCGTTCGCACATCTTCGATCAGCTCAAACGCTTGAAGTCCAAGCGCAGGATGAGCTTCTGGTACGGCGCCCGCTCGATGCGCGAGGCCTTCTACGTTGAGGAGTACGATCAGCTGCAGGCCGAGAACGACAACTTCCAGTGGCATTTGGCGTTGTCCGATCCGCAGCCGGAAGACAACTGGAACGGCCCAACCGGCTTCATCCACAACGTGCTGTACGAGAACTACCTGAAGGACCATCCGGCGCCCGAGGATTGTGAGTTCTACATGTGCGGTCCGCCAATGATGAACGCCTCGGTGATCAAGATGCTCACCGACCTGGGAGTCGAACCGGAGAACATCCTGCTCGACGACTTCGGCGGCTAGTATGACCCAAGCGTTACTTCAGCCCGTCATCGTTGCCGCCCTGGCGGCAGCCCTGGCGGCAGCCCTGACGGGCTGTCTGTTTCAGGACGAGGTAGAAAGTTTCGGTGGTCCCACCATGGGCAGCACCTACTCGGTGAAGTACGTGGCCGGTGATGTCGCCGTGTCCAAAGAGCAGCTGCGAAACGAGACGGATGCAATTCTGGCCGAGATCGACAGCCAGATGTCTACGTACCGTGCCGATTCGGATATCGAGACATTCAACTCGCTTCCTGCCGACGCCTGCATGGCCATGCCCGAGGGGGTCCTCGAGCTCCTCCGAGCCGGCCAGCAGCTGTCGGAGGAGAGCGACGGGGCTTTCGATCTGACGGTTGAACCATTGCTCAATCTATGGGGCTTCGGTCCTCACGGAACCGGCGAGCGCGTGCCCTCTGCCGAAGAGATAGCCACGGCTCGCGGCAACATGGGGCATGAGCATCTCCGGATTGACGGCGAGCAGCTCTGTAAAGACGCAGCGGTACAGATTGATTTCAACAGTATCGCTGCTGGTTATGCAGTGGACCGGGTGACCGCACATCTAGAGGCTTCCGGCGTCCGCCGTTACCTTGTGGAAATCACCGGCGAGCTCAAGGCTCTCGGCCGTAAACCCGGCGGGGAGCCCTGGCGTATCGCAATCGAGGCACCGCACGACAACGAGCGAGTAGCGCAGCGGATTGTCGAACTCGACGGATTTGGTGTCTCTACGTCAGGTGACTATCGCAACTATTTCGAGCGTGACGGCAAGCGATATTCGCACACGCTCGATCCACTGACCGGTGCGCCGATTGATCATCACTTGGCCGCCGTGACGGTTGTCGATCCCTCGACATTGAGGGCAGATGGGTTGTCTACTGTGCTGATGGTGCTGGGGCCCGAACGGGGTTTGGCATACGCGGGGGAGCGAAACATTGCAGCGTTCTTCGTGATTCGTGAAGGGCAGGAATTCATTAGCAAAAGCACTGAGGCCTTTGATGAGCTGTTCGGTGCGGGAGTAAGCAAATGACTTGGTTGATCGTGTTTCTGGTCATGTTGCTGGTGGTCTTCGGTATGTCCATCGGCGTAATCATGGGCCGCAAGCCCATTGCAGGCTCCTGTGGGGGCATCGCCAATCTTGGCATCGAGAAGGAATGCTCGATTTGCGGCGGTAGCCGTGAGAAGTGTGAAGAGGTGAATCAAGAGGCGAGCCACGGTGACAAAGCAGATCTCGCATACGACGCGACCAGACGCTGATAGCCGTTTTTGATCGAAAGGCCGGGGATATCTAGCGCTCCGGGCGTTGGTCTTTGCATGCAGTGCTGGTGCGACCCATGCATCGGCGCGACGATCCAGGCGGCGGGGCGTCGATAGCAACTTCCGCCACCCGGTTTTACCGAATTCGTTAACAGCGGCAGGGCTGCCTGCTGCGTGGTCTGGGGTGAATATGGCTGTCTACAATTACGATGTGGTGATACTGGGCTCGGGCCCTGCCGGCGAAGGCGCGGCGATGAACGCGGTCAAAGCTGGGCGCAAGGTCGCCGTGGTTGATAGCAGGCCACATGTGGGTGGTAACTCGACCCATCTGGGGACTATCCCGTCAAAAGCGCTGCGCCACTCGGTACGGCAGATCATGCAGTACAACACCAATCCATTGTTCCGTCAGATCGGGGAGCCCCGTTGGTTTTCGTTTCCCGACGTCCTGAAAAGTGCCGAAAGCGTCATCGGTAAGCAGGTGACTTCCCGCACTGGGTATTACGCGCGTAACCGCATCGATATCTTCTTCGGCACCGCTAGTTTTGCCGACGAGCAGACCGTGGAAGTGGTCAGTGCCAATGGCATGGTTGAAACCCTGGTGGCCAACCAGTTCATCATCGCGACAGGCTCACGGCCCTATCGCCCCGATGATGTCGACTTTACCCATCCCCGTGTCTATGACAGTGACACCATTCTTACGCTGAGTCACACACCGCGTCGTCTGATCATCTACGGAGCTGGTGTGATCGGCTCAGAGTACGCATCGATCTTTAGTGGTCTCGGTGTCTTGGTTGACTTGATCGACAACCGCGACCAGCTGCTCAGCTTCCTCGACGATGAAATCTCCGACGCGCTGAGCTATCACCTGCGTAACAACAACGTACTCATCCGTCATAACGAGGAGTACGAGCGTGTGGAAGGTGTGGATAACGGCGTGATCCTGCACCTTAAGTCGGGCAAGAAGATCAAGGCTGATGCTTTCCTCTGGTGTAACGGCCGAACCGGCAATACCGACAAGCTCGCCCTGGAAAACATCGGTCTCAAGGTCAATAGCCGCGGCCAGATCAAGGTCGACGAGCACTACCGCACTGACGTCGGAAATATTTACGCGGCTGGCGATGTAATTGGTTGGCCGTCCCTGGCGAGTGCCGCTTACGATCAGGGGCGCTCGGCGGCAGGTAGCATCGTGGAGAACGACAGCTGGCGTTTTGTCGATGATGTGCCCACCGGCATTTACACCATTCCGGAGATCAGTTCGATCGGTAAGAACGAACGTGAACTGACCGAAGCGAAGGTGCCATACGAAGTGGGCAAGGCTTTCTTCAAAGGCATGGCGCGCGCGCAGATTTCAGCCGAGCCGGTCGGCATGCTGAAGATCCTCTTCCATCGCGAGACGCTGGCGGTGCTAGGCGTGCATTGCTTCGGCTATCAGGCATCGGAGATCGTGCACATCGGTCAGGCGATCATGAACCAGCCGGGCGCGGCGAACACGATCAAGTATTTCATCAATACCACCTTCAACTACCCGACCATGGCCGAAGCCTACCGCGTGGCCGCTTTCGACGGGCTAAACCGGCTTTTTTGAGCGGCTCCGACCGGTGGCCTGAGCCGGTCGGAGAAGATACCCGAGGCTGGCGGTGGCCTAATCGGGAAAGTTTTTAAGGCAGGTTGCCGGGCCGCCAATGAGGCGGCCTCGCTTTATGCGTTGCGCAGCGTCGTGACGGCAAGGCCGGGATAGTCAGTGATCAGGCTGTCGACGCCGAAATCGGCTAGTCGACGCATCAGAGCTGGCTCATTGACCGTCCAGACCGATACATGAAGGCCGAGTTGGCGGGCTTTGGCGATTCGTTCGGGTGTGCATAGGGTCCATTTCAATGCCAGTAGCGAGCAGTCGTACTGCTTGGCTACTTTCAGCGGGTCGAGCCAGGCGTACTCGGCCACCAGGCCGCACGACAACTCAGGTGTCAGCCGTTTCAAGGCCCTGAGCACTTCCCTCGAGCCGGATGTGACGGTAATGCGCTCGGTCAGTCCATGGTGCTCAGCCAGTGCCTTGATCGCCAGGACAGTCCGTGCGGCGCGCACCCTCGAAGCGCTTTTTACTTCCAATTGCCAATGCTCGAAGTCGCACTGCTCAAATAGCTCCGCTAGGCGCGGGATGGGACAGGGGTGTTTCCAGTGGGGGCCGCTGTGGCGCGCGTCGTACTGGATCAACTCGTCTGCATCACGCTCGACGACCTTGCCGCGTCGCCCCGTGGTGCGTTTGAGCGTCGGGTCGTGGATGACCATTAGCTCGCCATCTTTTGACAGGTGCAGGTCGAGTTCGCATCGGCGCACGCCATGGGCGAGGCACTGCTTGAAGCCGGCCAGGGTGTTTTCAGGCGCTTCGCCCTTTGCGCCGCGGTGGCCATAGATAAGCGTCACGGTTGTCTCTCTGATTGCAATGATGTGGAGCGTCGGTGATGAATAACGCTGTTGATGACCCGGTTGCCCTCGAAGTAGACAGAAAAATCGCGGTAATCCCAGCGAGTGATAGGTGGCTGACCGACAGCTGCGTGCTCCTCATCGGCTAAGCCAAAACGATCAAGTACGTCGATTTTCGCATCGCCGCGGCTGGGCAGCTGAAGGTCGGCCGGGCCTTGCTGGCCGACCGGAATTTTGATGTCTTCGGCGCGTGCCGACGTGTTCAGGCTGAAAATCAGCAGTAAGAGCAGAAAAGGGCGCATCCATCAGGTTCCTTGCAGGCTTTCACGAGCCAGGCGTCGTTCCGTCGCCTGTTTCTGCAGGATATGCCGCGCGAGCAGTTGCCGTTGTGCATCAGTCAACGCTTCAAAGGA
Source organism: Pseudomonas sp. 10B238 (assembly GCF_000970615.1). Taxonomy (NCBI): domain Bacteria; kingdom Pseudomonadati; phylum Pseudomonadota; class Gammaproteobacteria; order Pseudomonadales; family Pseudomonadaceae; genus Pseudomonas; species Pseudomonas sp. 10B238. The sequence continues at coordinate 219,427 of NZ_KQ033929.1, read as the reverse complement.
TGTACCGATTGCGAACTGCCCGCTCTCAAGCGGTTGGCAGGTCGCTACGCGTGCAGTCAGCAACATGCCCAGGCCCTGTGGCATCAGCGCCAGCTTGAGCGTCCAGGTTGAGCCTTCGTCAAGCGGCTGGTCATTGGTGAAACTAATACCACCTTCCGATAGCACGGTCGCCCGAGCTGGTCCGAGGTCCTGCAACAGGTCCTGGGCGAGCGCCTGACCAATCAGGTCGATGCGCTTGTTTTGCACTTTCAGGTAGTTGGCCAGCGTGCGGTTGCCCTCGGCTATCTGACGCAGCAGATGCTGAGCTTCAAAGTCGAGCTGATGGAGTTCGCCGAGCAGTTCGAACCGTTGCGTCGAACCGTTACCTGAGACTGTTTCGGCGTGTTCCGGCGGCAGGATTTCAAGTGCGATCATATCCTCGATACGATAGTATTCGCGGCGATCTTCGGTGTCTTCAGTGGGCATGTCGATCCCTGAGCTGCAGTGATGACCTGAGTGTATCAGGCCGCTTGGCATCGTCATTCAGCTTGTTATTTCCCGCCAGCGAAAGCGAACCCAACGATTTATGTTCAGACCGCTGTCCGTGTATATCGGGGCGCGCTACACACGCGCCAGACGTCGCAGCCTCTTCGTCTCCTTCATTTCCTTTACGTCCATGATCGGGCTGGCGCTTGGTGTGCTAGTAATGATCGTCGTGTTGTCTGTGATGAATGGGTTCGATTATGAAATGCGCAGCCGTGTGCTGGGTATGGTGCCGCACGCTACGATCGAAAGCTCGATCCCAATCGACGACTGGCCGACATTGGCAGAGCGGCTCGCGCAGCATCCTCAGGTCGCTGCGGTCGCGCCGTTCATACAAATGCAAGGTTTACTGACTCATCGCGGGCAGGTCACCAAGATTCTGATTAACGCCGTGGACCCGGTTATCGAGCCAGAAGTTTCCATCGTGGGCCAGTTTTTCCGCGAAGGCACGCTGGCCGATCTGGCTCCCGGCGAGTTCGGCATTGTTATCGGCGACAAGGCGGCCAACACCCTGGGCGTAGGGGTCGGCGACAAGGTTACCTTCGTCGCCCCTGAGGTTACCGTCACGCCAGCCGGTGTATTTCCCCGCATGAAGCGGTTCACCGTGCGCGGTATTTTTCACGTGGGGGCCGGTGAGATCGATGGTTATGTGGCAATGGCCAACATCTCCGACCTGGCACGCTTGCATCGCTGGCAGCCGGATCAGGTCCAAGGGGTGCGCTTGCGTTTCGTCGATCTGTTTCAGGCCCCGCGTATTGCATGGGAGCTGGCGGGTCAGCTGGGTGATGACTTCTACTCCCGGGATTGGACTCGCACCCACGGCAACCTGTACCAGGCCATCCGCATGGAAAAGGCCATGATCGGGTTGCTATTGCTGCTGATCGTCGCCGTCGCTGCCTTCAATATCATCTCCACGCTGGTCATGGTCGTGACTGACAAGCGCGGCGATATTGCAATCCTGCGAACGCTTGGCGCGACGCCACGGCAGATCATGGCGATCTTCATGGTTCAAGGGACGGTGATAGGGGTCGTCGGCACGCTGGTCGGAGCATTACTCGGTATCTTCGCGGCGCTCAATGTAAGCAGTTGGGTCGCGGCGCTAGAGAGGTTGATCGGGCATAAATTTCTCAGCGCAGACGTGTATTTCATCGACTATTTACCGTCTCGACTGATGACCGCCGATGTGGTCCAGGTCTGCGTGGCGGCACTGATTCTTAGCTTTTTCGCCACCCTGTATCCGGCGTGGCGTGCGGCCCGGACACAACCGGCCGAGGCGTTACGATATGAGTGAGTTGTTTATGAATGAACGGTCTGCGAACGAGGCCGCGGTACTGAGCTGCCGCAACCTGGGCAAGCGCTACGAGCAGGGTCCGGAGTCGGTCAGTGTGCTGTCCGGGCTTCAGTTGGAGTTGTTTCCCGGCCAGCGGGTCGCCATTGTCGGTACTTCCGGCTCTGGCAAGAGCACTTTGCTCAATTTGCTCGGCGGGCTGGATACGCCTAGCGAAGGGAGCGTATGGCTGGCTGGAGAAGAGCTTTCCGCACTCAGTGAGAAGGACCGGGGTCTGTTGCGTAACCGTGCCCTTGGCTTCGTTTACCAGTTCCATCATCTGCTGCCTGAATTCAGCGCTCTAGAAAACGTTTGCATGCCGCTGCTGATAGGCAGCACGCCGATAGCGGAAGCACGTACGCGGGCGACCGAACTGTTGCAGCGCGTAGGGCTTGGCCACCGACTCGCTCATAAGCCCTCCGAGCTGTCCGGGGGGGAGCGTCAGCGCGTAGCGATCGCCCGTGCGCTGGCGAACCGTCCGGCGCTGGTGTTGCTCGATGAGCCGACCGGCAACCTCGACCACCATACTGCTCAGGGAATTCAAGACCTGATGCTGGAACTGAGCAGCTCATTACGTACGGCCTTCCTCGTCGTCACCCATGACTCACAATTGGCCGGCCAGATGGATCACATCTTGCGCCTGGAAGATGGCCGGTTGGTGGCTGGCTAATGTTCAGGCCGCTCAGCATCTTCATTGGCAGCCGTTACACGCGAGCCAAGCGTCGCAATCATTTCATTTCATTCATCTCGCTGACGTCCATGATCGGGCTGTCGCTGGGCGTGCTGGCGATGATCATTGTGCTGTCCGTCATGAATGGCTTTCAGCGCGAGATGAGCAACCGCATCCTGGGGATGGTGCCGCACGCCGTGATAGCCGGTGACGGAAGGCCAGTGGACGATTGGCAATCGCTGGCCGAGCAGCTACGTGCGCATCCAGGGGTGCTCGGTACGGCACCGATCACCCAGCTTGAAGGCATGCTTTCGTACAGGGGGTCGATGCAGCCGATTGAAATCAAGGGCATCGATCCGAAGGCCGAAAGCGAAGTGTCTATCCTCGGCTCGAAGATGGTCGCAGGCAGTCTCGAAGACCTAGAGGCCGGGGAATCCGGCGTAATCGTCGGGCTGATGACTGCGCGTCGATTTGGTCTGAAGCTGGGCGATAAGCTCACGCTGATCGTGCCTGAGCTCAGCGATGCGCCTGGTGGTATTACACCGCGGATGCAGCGTCTGAACGTCGTCGGGGTGTTCAAGGTGGGAGCTGAGCTGGACGGTAGTTTGGCTATGATTCACCGAGCTGATGCAGCCCAGATACTTCGTTGGCAGCCAGATCAGGTAGAAGGCGTGAGGGTCAGGCTGGCTGATCTTTACCGGGCTCCGCAGCTCGCAACCGAGCTTGTCGCCGGGCTCGGCAAGGGTTATCGCAGTGAGGACTGGTCGCTTACCCAGGGGAGTTTGTTCAGTGCGATGAAGATGGAAAAGACCATGATCGGCCTGTTGCTTCTGCTGATCGTGGCGGTGGCAGCGTTCAATATCATCGCCACCCTGATCATGGTAGTCGCCGACAAGCGAGCGGATATCGCGATCCTGCGAACCCTTGGCGCAACGCCACGGCAAATCATGGCGATCTTCATGGTTCAGGGAAGCATCATCGGAATGACGGGAACCCTAATAGGGACGGTGCTGGGCGTGCTTGGTGCGATGAACGTCAGTGCCCTGGTGGCCTGGCTGGAAAACGTATCGGGACAGCACATCTTCAGTTCGGATGTGTACTTCATCAGCACCCTGCCATCTGAACTGCGGCTGCAAGATGTCTTGCTGGTAACGCTGGCGGCGCTACTGCTCAGTTTCCTGGCGACGGTCTATCCCGCTTGGCGGGCCGCACAGACACAGCCGGCTGAAGCGCTGCGCTACGAGTAAGAAACAGTCTTAGCGGCGGTCCATCTGCCGCTTGCGCCAACTGCGTCCGACCCACCAGCGCCAATAGCTCTGAGTGGCGATATAGCCCAATATCGCCACCACAACGCCGACAACGAATGAGCCTAGGAAGAGCGGTTGCCAGTGGCTGTCGAGCATCTGACGCACCCAGGCAAGGCTGAGCTCCATCGGCATCGGGGAAACCGGCGTGTCCAGCAGCCAGGCGCCTACCTTGTAATTGCAATAGAACACCGGCGGCATCGTCAGTGGGTTAGTCAGCCAGACCAAGCCCACAGCGATCGGCAGGTTCGCCCTTGCTGGCACGGCGCACAACGCGGCCGCCAGCATCTGCAGGGGCATCGGGATCATGGCCCAGAACAGACCGATAGCCATCGCTCTGGAAACCGAATGCCGGTTTAGATGGAGCAGGTTGGGGTCATGGATCAACGTGCCGAGAAACCGCAAAGACTTGTGTGCCTTTAGACGGTCGGGGTGAGGCATGTAGCGTTTAAAAAAACGACGCGGCATGAAGATTCTCTGGCGGGGCGAAGCGCGCCCGATTATGCCTGAAACGAGACCCGGCGCTGAGAGGAGTTTGTGACATAAATTCTACACTGTGAGCGCCGACAGGACGTCGGTCAGGCTATGTGACTCGGCGGTTTAACCTATCCGGAGCGGCCAGTCACGGGAAAGGAATCCAGGAGAACCGATGCGTACAGCGATGCTGGCGCTGGCAGCAGGCCTTCTACTGCTGCGTTTTTTACCGCAATTACCGCCTGTCTCAGCGTTGCCGTTCATATTGGCGGCGGGCCTGGTCTTGCTTCCGTTCCGCTGGCGAGCGATCGGTTGTTTTCTCTGCGGGTTTGCATGGGCGTGTCTCAGCGCCCATGAGGCGCTGGATGACCGCCTTTCAACCGAGCGCGATGGCCGTACGTTCTGGCTCGAAGGTACGGTGAGCGACCTACCGGATGTTCGTGGCGGTGTGGTGCGCTTCGAACTGGTCAATATATCGTCCCGGCATAGCGACCTGCCGTCCAGGCTTCGCTTGGCATGGTACGACGGCCCCATGGTGCAGGCGGGTGAGCGATGGCGGCTCGCTGCCAAATTGAAAAAGCCACGGGGCTTGGTCAATCCGCACTCTTTCGATTACGAGGCCTGGCTCTTGGCTCGGCGGATCGGTGCCAGCGGCACGATCAAAGCCGGAGAGCGCGTGTCGGTGGCAGAGGGTGGACCGGGATGGCGCGACCAGTTGCGGCAACGCTTGTTGGCGGTCGATGCTCAGGGCCGCTCCGGCGCTATTGCCGCGCTGGTAGTGGGCGATGACAGCGGCCTGTCCACCACGGATTGGCGCACGCTCCAGGACACCGGAACCGTTCATTTGATGGTTATATCGGGGCAGCACGTGGGCATGCTGGCCGGCTTGCTTTACGGTCTGGTGGCATTGTTAGCGCGTTGGGGAATTTGGCCGCGGCGCGTCGCCTGGTTGCCCTGCGCTTGTAGCCTGGCCTTGGCTGGAGCGCTTGCGTACGGCTGGCTGGCGGGTTTTGAAGTCCCAGTCCAGCGAGCGCTGGTGATGGTCTCTCTGGTGCTCCTGTGGCGTTTGCGGTATCGGCATTTGGGTGTCTGGCTGCCACTGCTGATTGCCCTTGATGCTGTCCTGCTGTTGGATCCGCTAGTAGGGCTGCAGTCGGGCTTCTGGTTGTCTTTTCTGGCGGTGGCGCTTCTTGCTCTGGTATTCCGCGGCCGGCTTGGAAGCTGGAGTTGGTGGCGCGCATTAGGCCGTGCACAGTGGAGCATGGCCCTGGGCCTGTTGCCGATCCTGCTGGCGCTAGGCTTGCCGGTTAGCCTGAGTGGGCCGATTGCCAACCTCTTTGCAGTCCCGCTGGTCAGCGCGGTAATCGTTCCGCTGTCGTTGTTAGGCACGTCCTTTTTGTGGTTGCCAGGCGTTGGCGAGCCGGTGCTATGGGTGGCCGGTGGCTTGTTGGCAATTCTCTTTGATGCGCTGCATTGGCTTGCCGGCTGGCAGCCGGCGTGGCTACCAGCGTCATTGCCGTTTTGGGCTTGGCTGCTGGTTGCGCTTGGGACGCTGCTGATCCTGCTTCCGCCCGGAATACCGTTTCGGGCGTTGGGTCTGGTGTTTCTGCTGCCGCTGCTATTTCCACCCATCGACAAGCCGGCAGCAGGGCAGGCGGAAGTCTGGCTGTTCGATGTCGGTCAGGGGCTCGCTGTGCTGGTCCGCACGCATGACCATGCGCTGCTGTACGACACAGGGCCGCGATATGGTGGCTTCGACATCGGCGAGCGGGTTGTATTGCCGTCGTTGCGCACGCTGGGGGTGAGCGGTCTCGATTTGATGATTCTCAGCCATGCCGATAGCGACCATACGGGTGGCGCTTCGGCGATCCAGCGACAAATGCACGCTGGGCGAGTGGTCAGTGGTGAGCCGGCAAGACTGCCTGCTTCGCTAGGCGCCGAGATGTGCCGCTCCGGAGACGCCTGGGAATGGAATGGAGTCCGCTTTACGCTTTGGCAATCACCACAGGCCCGCGATGGAAACCAGTCCTCCTGCGTGCTGCTGATCGAGGCGAGCGGCGAACGTCTGCTGCTCACCGGCGACATCGACGTGGATACCGAGCAAGTGCTCCTGACGAGCAAAATGCCGCTTGAGGTCGATTGGTTGTTGGTGCCACATCACGGCAGTCGCAGCTCGTCGTCAACCGCATTCATCGAGGCAACAGGTGCCGGAGGTGCGCTCATCTCGCGCAGCTTGCATAACGCATTCGGCCATCCGCATCTGGAGGTGTTGCAGCGGCTGCGCACTGCCAGAGCGCGGCTTTATGACACGGCAGAGCTAGGAGCGATTCGGATTCGCCTCGGCCGTTTCGAGCCTGTTCGAGGATTACGTACCGAGCGTCGATTCTGGCGGGAAAAATGAGAACCGGGGCCGTCGGCTGGCTGGCGGCCCTATGCTAGAGTGGCGCCACTTTTTCGAGGGGGATTCATCTCGTGTGGGAGCTGGTTAAAGCGGGCGGCTGGATAATGCTGCCAATCATCCTGTGTTCCATCGCAGCCGCCGGTATTGTTGCCGAAAGGCTATGGACGCTTCGGCCTAGTCGAGTGACTCCACCGCACCTGCTTGGCCAGGTGTGGAAATGGATCAAGGACAAGAAGCTCAGTAACCAAAAGCTCAAGGAGCTGCGCGCGGATTCTCCGCTGGGGGAGATACTGGCTGCTGGTTTGGCTAACTCCAAGCATGGTCGAGAGATCATGAAGGAATGCATCGAAGAAGCGGCCGCCCGCGTCGTCCATGACCTCGAGCGCTACCTCAACGCGTTGGGTACGATTGCAGGTATCGCTCCGTTGCTCGGGCTTCTCGGTACTGTGCTGGGCATGATCGAAATTTTCAGTGCCTTCATGGGCTCTGGCATGGCCAACGCACCGTTGCTCGCAGCGGGTATTTCCAAAGCGCTGATTACTACCGCGGCGGGTCTGATGGTCGGCATACCGGCACTGTTCTTCCATCGCTTCCTCCTGCGCCGAATCGAAGAACTCGTGGTCGGTATGGAGCAGGAAGCGATCAAGTTGGTTGAAGTTGTGCAGGGTGACCGAGACGTCGACCTAGGTGAGGGCAGGGCGTGAAGTTTCGTCGCAAGGCGCGGGAAAACGTCGACATCGGCTTGGCCCCGCTGATCGATGTGGTGTTCATTCTGTTGTTGTTCTTCGTGGTGACCACCACTTTTACTCGCGAAACCCAACTGCAGGTTGATCTGCCGGAGGCGGCGAGCGGGTCGCCACCTCAGGAAAGTGAGCAGAAGCGGCTGGAGGTTGTGATCGACGTCAGTGGCAACTTCAGTCTCAATGGCAAGTCGCTGGTCAAGCATGACCTGAACACATTGATGGCGGCGCTCAGCAAGGAGTCGGGCGGCGATACAAGTTTGCCGATGATCATCAGTGCCGACGGTAAAACTCCGCACCAAGCGGTCATTACCGCCATGGACGCAGCCGGGAAGCTGGGCTTCGCGCACCTGCGCATCACTACCATTGAGGCCCAGCCGGAGCCCTAATGTCCTTTGCTGATCGTCTCCAGCGGGCCTGGTACGAAGGGCATCCTGCCTTGGCGCTGCTCGCACCGTTGGAAATGCTCTACCGCCGCGTGGTGACCGCTAAGCGAAAGCGGTTCATCAGCGGGGTGATCGATTGCTATCGGGCGCCCGTGCCTGTGGTGGTGGTCGGAAATATCACCGTTGGCGGTACCGGCAAGACCCCCCTGATTCTCTGGCTCATCGAGCACTGTCAGCGACGCGGCCTGAAAGTCGGTGTAGTTAGCCGTGGTTACGGTGCCAGACCACCCGAATATCCGTGGCGGGTAGAGCCCGGGCATTCTGCAGCCGAGGTTGGCGACGAACCATTGCTGATCGCGCAACGAACAAACGTACCGGTGATGATTGATCCGGATCGTTCCCGCGCGGTTCGTAAATTGCTCGAACTTGAGCTGCTGGACCTGATCCTTTCCGATGATGGACTGCAGCATTACCGGTTGGGGCGCGATCTGGAGCTCGTCCTCATTGATGCTGCTCGTGGACTGGGCAATCAACGCTGTTTGCCCGCTGGCCCGCTACGTGAGCCATTGGAGCGGCTGGAATCGGTCGATGCGGTGCTGATAAACGGCGCGCAGGTAGACGGTCCCTCGGGTTTTGCGTTCGCCCTGCAGCCAGCGAAACTGATCGAGTTGAGCACTGGGCAAGCCTGGCCTCTTGACCATTTTCCAGCAGGCCAGCGGATGCATGCAGTCGCTGGAATCGGCAATCCACAGCGTTTCTTCACCACGCTCGAGGCGCTACACTGGCGGCCGATTCCGCATGCCTTCGCCGATCACGCTCGTTATAGCCTGGAGCAGCTGAGTTTCAGTCCAGAGCTACCCTTGGTGATGACCGAGAAGGATGCGGTCAAATGCCGGGCTTTTGCGCTGCCGGGCTGGTGTTATCTCCAAGTCCAGGCCGAGCCTTCCGCAGCTTTCGTCACTTGGTTTGATTCCCAGCTGGACCGTTTGCTGCCCGTTCATCCCTAAGCCGCTCGATCTGCCAGGTGCGGTCGGCTGCATCCAAGGACTGCACACCATGGATACCAAACTGCTCGATATTCTTGCCTGCCCGCTCTGTAAGGGGCCGCTGAAGCTGACTGATGACAAGTCCGAACTGATCTGCAAGGCCGACGGCATGGCTTTTCCGGTCCGGGACGGCATCCCGGTGATGCTTGAAAGCGAAGCCCGTACCCTCGACGTGGATGAGCGTCTGGACAAATGACTAACGCTTATACCGTGGTGATCCCGGCGCGTTACGCATCCACGCGCCTTCCGGGCAAACCTCTGCAGGACATTGCCGGCAAGCCGATGATTCGCCATGTCTGGGAGCAGGCCTGCAAGAGCCGGGCGCAGCGGGTGGTGATTGCCACGGACGATCAGCGCATATTGCAAGCCTGCGAAGGCTTCGGTGCGCAGGTTTTGCTAACCCGGGTCGACCACAATTCGGGCACCGATCGGCTTGCCGAGGTGGCGGACCTGCTGGGCTTAACGGCTGACGCGATAGTCGTCAACGTACAGGGCGATGAACCATTGATTCCGCCTTCGGTGATCGACCAGGTGGCACTCAATCTGGCTGCTCACCCCGAAGCCGCGATCGCCACGCTTGCCGAGCCAATCAGCGATCCGCACGCGCTCTTTAACCCGAACGTGGTGAAGGTGCTGAGCGATATCAATGGGCTGGCGCTGACTTTCAGTCGCGCGACACTGCCGTGGGCGCGGGACGAATTCGCTCGTAAGCCCGATGCGCTTCCGAGTGATGTTCCGTACCGTCGGCACATCGGCATCTATGCCTATCGGGCCGGGTTTCTGGCTGACTTCGTGGCCTGGGGGCCATGCTGGCTGGAGAATACTGAGTGTCTGGAGCAATTACGTGCGCTCTGGCACGGAAAGCGCATTCATGTCGCCGATGCGGTCGAGGCGCCTCCGGCTGGCGTCGATACCGCCGAAGATCTTGAGCGCGTCCGCAAGTTGCTCGGAGCTTGAGCGTGAAGGTTCTGTTCGTTTGCATGGGTAACATCTGCCGATCACCCACTGCTGAGGCTGTACTGCGCAAGCACGTACAGGATGCTCAGCTGGACAGCCGAATCGCCATAGATTCGGCTGGAACCGGTGACTGGCATGCCGGGAAGGGGCCCGATCAGCGCGCTTGCCAGGCTGCAGCCAAACGAGGCTACGACCTCAGCGCTCTTAGGGCGCGTCAGGTGACCGCCGACGATTTTCAGCGCTTCGATCTCATCCTGGCGATGGATCACGACAACCTAAAGCGGCTACAGGCCCTGCGTCCAGCAGACTCACACGGTGAGCTCGATCTATTTCTGCGCCGATACAAATTGGGCACGGGCTCTGTACCCGATCCGTATTACGGCGGGGAGGACGGCTTCGAGCAGGTGCTCGACCTGATCGAGCGTGGTGCTGCTGGATTGCTCGATGAGATCAGAGGGCGTCAATGAGCCTTCTCATCGAGCAGGGTTATTCACTCAAGGCGCTCAACACCTTTGCGGTCGAAGCCCGTGCCGCCTATTTCGCTGAGGCCCGGGACGATCAAGCAGTAACCGAAGCGATTAATGAGGCCTGCCGTCTCGACGTTCCGCTATGGATCCTCGGCGGCGGCAGCAATTTGGTACTGACCGGCGATGTACGAGCACTGGTGCTGCGCATGGCTAGCCGGGGCATTCGAGTTCTTGAGGATGACGGCCAGCAAGTAGTGATAGAAGCGGAGGCTGGCGAGCCTTGGCATCCGTTCGTATTGCGGAGCCTAGAGCTTGGTTTGGCTGGGTTGGAAAACCTCAGCCTGATCCCCGGTACGGTCGGTGCGGCACCCATCCAGAATGTCGGGGCGTACGGGGTCGAGATAAAGGATGTCTTCGGTGGGCTGACTGCACTGGACCGCCAAACTGGCAGTTTGGTGGAGTTCGATTTGGCGGCATGTGAATTTGCCTACCGCGACAGCCTGTTCAAACGTCAGGCGGGACGCTATGTGATTCTTCGGGTGCGTTTCATGCTTCACCGGACTGCGGAACTAAGTCTTGAGTATGGCCCGCTCCGTAAGTGGCTGCAGCAGCATGATGTCCAGTCCCCCACACCGATGGATGTGAGTCGTGCGGTCTGTTCGATCCGCAGTGAGAAGCTGCCAGACCCTCGGGTTTTGGGCAATGCAGGCAGTTTTTTCAAGAACCCCTTGGTTCCTCAGTCGAAAGCTGACGCCTTGCTCGCGCAGTACCCCGATCTGGTGGCGTTTCCGCAAGGTGGCGGGCAGGTCAAGCTAGCCGCTGGCTGGCTCATTGATCGTGCTGGCTGGAAGGGTTATCGACAGGGGGATGTGGGCGTCCACAGGCTGCAAGCGTTGGTACTCGTCAACTACGGGCAGGCAACCGGCCAGCAAATCCTGCAACTTTCCGAAAAGATCCAAGCTGACATCCTAAAGCGTTTCGGTGTGAAGTTGGAAATCGAGCCGAACGTCGTCTGACTCTGCCCCTTTCGGCTATGCCGTGCCCGTTCTGAGCTTTTTAAGGGTGACGGATCTCCCTGATCTCCGCGGCTACAGCTGGAAACAGTAAGGGTCGAGTAGGCAGGTTTTCTCTGGGTATCTGAGCGCTCCACAAAAGCGCGCCGCCGCGATCATTCAACGACTGTCCGCCAACAAATAAAAAAGGGGATGCCGAAGCATCCCCTTTCACACCGCTGGTCCTGTCAGTCTTGACGCTTGTCGAGGCCTTGCGGATCGACTTCCTCCTGCACATCCGCGTCAGCTTCAGTGGCGGGCTCGATCGCCTCCACTTCGGGCTGGAACAGCTCGGTCACGGCCTGTTCAGCTTCTGGTTCGGCAGGTGGCGTTTCCAGCTTCCTGGCGATGCTTGGCTCTGCATTGCCATTCGCCGTGCTGGCTGGCTGCTGATTTGTCGCGTCGGTGGCCGGTTCGCTGACAACGATTTCAGGGCTGGCCAGTTCTGCCGGAGCTTGGGTTTCGGTTGTCGCTTTCTCTTTCGCTTCGGCCTCGGCTGCTTCTTTAGCAAGACGCTCTTGCTCCAAGCGGCGGCGGCGGACCTCACGTGGGTCGTTAGGTGCACGACCGCTAGCCGTCACGATCGGCGCTTCAGTCTCGGTCGCGGTCTGGGCCTGCTCCTCGAAAGCAGGAGTGGCCACAGACTGCGAAGTCTCGGTCTCCGTTGCTGACGCTTCGGGCTCGCTGGCTTTCTGCACCGCCGGAGCTGGCTCCGCTTCTGCGATAACCGGTGTCACGGCTTCACTATCCTGAGTTGCGGGAACATTGGCCGGCTTGTCAGCTTCGTCCGTTTGATTAACGGCCACGGCTGGAGCTGAGGCTTCCGCTTCCCTTGTTTCGATTTGAATCTCAGCGGGTGCGGTGTCGGCGTCTGCGGTGTTCGCCGCGAGAGCGGCGGCAGTTGCGGCAATGGCGACCTGTTCAGATTTCACCGGTGCATTGCTTTCGCTTACCTCGGCGTTGGTGCTCTGGGTCTCGTCGTCGATCTCGTTTCCATTGGCGTCGCGTTGACGATCACGACGGTTGCTGCGGCGACGCTGGCCACGAGAGCGGCGGCGTGGGCGATCGCTACCTTCTGGCGAATCCTGCTCCTCCTGAGCGATCTCCGCGGTTTCGCTCTGCTGTTCCTCTGCGCTCTCGGCTTGTTCTACGCGAGGTTTACGCTCTTCGCGCGGCGGACGCGGCTTGCGCTCAGAGCTTTCTTCGCCGTTCGCCGCGACTGGTGCGGTCTGAGCGTTATCATCGAGCGGTGCGCGCAATTCGCGCTTGCGCTCTTCTCGCGGCTGACGATCTTCGCGCGGGGTGCGTTCACGACGTGGTTGCTGTTGCTGTTGCTGTTGCGGCTGTGCAGTATTTTCGCTGGCTTCGACTGGCTCACGAGACTCACGCGGTTCGCGAGCTTCCCGTGGCTTGCGCTCTTCGCGTGGAGGGCGCGGCTGACGCTCTTCGCGAGGCTGGCGGTCTTCACGAGGGGCACGCTCTTCACGAGGCTTGCGCTCTTCGTCGCGGCTGCTGCGCGAATCACGGCGACGGTTCTGCTGGCGACCACTACGGCGTTCATCGTTGCGTTGTGGGCGGCTGCTAGCGGCGGGTTTCTTCTCGACTTCGGCGGCTGGCGCTTCCTGCTTGCCGGCGAAGAGGCCGACCAGGGACTTGACCAACCCCTTGAACAGGCTTGGCTCCTGAGTCGCGGGTGCAGGCAGCTCAGCGGGCGCAGCGATCGGGGCCGGTGCGGGCGCGGTACGCTGTGGCGCGGTTTTGACGGCCGCTTCCTGACGAACCAGTGTGCGCGTCGAGCTGACCGGCTGAACTTCCTCAACCTCGGTTGGGCTCATTTCATAGCTGGCCTGACCGGCGATAATTTCCGGGCTATCGTCGCGCAGACGCTGCACTTCGAAGTGCGGCGTCTCTAGATGGTCGTCCGGCAGGATGAAGATGCGCGCGCGGCTGCGCAGTTCGATCTTGGTGATCGCGTTGCGCTTCTCATTGAGAAGGAAGGCGGCAACCTGGAAGGGAACGCGGGCGCGGACTTCGGCGGTACGATCCTTAAGGGCTTCTTCTTCGATCAGACGCAAGATGGCCAGCGACAATGATTCGACATCGCGAATGATGCCTTGGCCATTACAGCGCGGGCAGACTATACCGCTGGTCTCGCCGAGCGATGGACGAAGGCGTTGACGGGACATTTCCAGTAGGCCGAAGCGCGAGATGCGGCCGACCTGGATTCGTGCGCGGTCGGCTTCCAGTGCTTCACGAACCTTCTCTTCAACGGCGCGCTGATTCTTGGCCGGCGTCATGTCGATGAAATCGATGACGATCAGGCCGCCAATGTCGCGCAGGCGCAGCTGGCGGGCGATTTCCTCGGCCGCTTCCAGGTTGGTCTGCAGGGCAGTTTCTTCGATGTCGCCGCCCTTGGTGGCGCGCGCCGAGTTGATGTCGATGGACACCAATGCTTCAGTCGGGTCGATAACGATGGAACCGCCGGATGGCAGCTTCACTTCGCGCTGGAAGGCCGTCTCGATCTGGCTTTCGATCTGGAAACGGTTGAACAGTGGTACAGGATCTTCGTACAGCTTGATCTTGCTTGCGTACTGCGGCATGACCTGCTGAATAAAGGAAAGCGCTTCGTCCTGGGCTTCGACGCTGTCGATCAGAACTTCGCCGATGTCCTGGCGCAGGTAGTCGCGAATGGCGCGAATGATGACGTTGGATTCCTGATAGATCAGGAAGGGGGCGGCGCGATCCTGAGAGGCTTCCTTGACTGCGCTCCATAGCTGCAACAGGTAATCGAGGTCCCATTGCATTTCTTCACTTGAACGGCCGAGACCGGCAGTACGGACGATCAAACCCATATCGGCAGGGACATCAAGACCATTGAGTGCTTCGCGCAGTTCGTTGCGTTCTTCGCCTTCAATGCGACGAGAAATGCCGCCCGCGCGCGGGTTGTTCGGCATCAATACGAGATAGCGACCGGCGAGGCTGATGAAGGTGGTAAGGGCAGCGCCTTTATTGCCGCGCTCTTCTTTTTCGACCTGAACGATGACTTCCTGGCCTTCGCTCAGGACTTCTTTGATGTTGACGCGGCCTTCCGGCGACTTCTTGAAGTACTCGCGGGAAATTTCCTTGAGGGGGAGGAACCCGTGGCGATCGGCACCGAAATCAACGAAGGCGGCTTCAAGGCTGGGCTCGACGCGAGTGATCTTGCCCTTGTAGATGTTGGCTTTCTTCTGTTCACGAGCACCGGATTCGATGTCAAGGTCGAACAGGCGCTGGCCATCGACCAGTGCGACACGCAACTCTTCGGGCTGAGTTGCGTTAATTAGCATTCTTTTCATGTAGTACCGTCGGTTTCCAAGGCAGCGGAAACGGCGTTCGGCACACACGACTCTCGCGGTCGGTGTCAGGTGAGTCAGGAATGGTTGTAAGGCACTCCAGTGTCCAGCGATTTCAGGCCAGTTGGGCCGGCGTCGCGACGACGTCTCCTGCTTACTGTCGGAACAGAAGCAATGGTTCGGGAGGAGGAATCAGCAATCGGTAGCGGACGGAATGAAGCGTCTATGAAAGCCTTTACTACGCAATCCGAGGGCTGTACATCTCCACCCAACACTCATACTTTGAAAATCGGGTGCCGCTCGCAGAATCCGGGAGCGGGTTATCGATTATCGTGATTCCCCTTCGGGAACACGCATCATGTCTTCAAGGCTTGTTTCGGAGCTTCTGCTGCTTGAGAAAAGCTCCGCTGGACGGCCTCACGTCCTGGAACATTGCTGGGTCAGGGATGGCGGTTTCGCTGGCATTCCCTAACCTGTCCGCTTTTGGCGGCGCCTGGACTATAACAGTAATGTTTAAGTGCTTCAAATAAGGGAAAATTGATATCATCCGCGCATGACCAATACCCCCTCTCAGACCTCCGGCGTGCAAATGCTCGAGGTCTCGCCGGAGCTTGCCGGCCAGCGCATTGATAACTTTCTCCGTACCCAGCTCAAAGGTGTGCCCAAGACCTTGATCTATCGCATTTTGCGCAAGGGCGAGGTGCGGGTAAACAAAGGCCGTATTAAACCCGAGTACAAGCTTCAGGCGGGTGATGTCGTGCGGGTGCCACCGCTTCGGTTGCCTGAGCGGGACGAGCCAGTCCCGCTCGCGCAAGGGCTTCTAGAGCGGCTTGAGGCGGCAATCGTTTTTGAAGACAAAGCCTTGATCGTGTTGAACAAGCCTGCAGGGATCGCGGTGCATGGAGGCAGCGGGCTCAGCTTCGGGGTTATCGAGGCGCTGCGTCAGTTGCGCCCGGATGCAAAGGAGTTGGAGCTGGTGCATCGCCTGGATCGGGACACCTCCGGGTTGCTGATGATCGCAAAGAAACGCAGCATGCTGCGTCACTTGCACCTGCAATTGCGGGGCGATGGGGTCGACAAACGCTACATGGCGCTCGTGCGGGGGCGCTGGGACACCGGCAAGAAGCAAGTAAATGCGCCGCTGCTGAAAAATACCCTGCGTTCAGGTGAGCGGATGGTGGAGGTCACTGACGAGGGCAAAGACGCACTGACACTTTTCCGCGTGCTGCGCCGTTTTGGCGACTTCGCTACCCTGGTCGAGGCCAAGCCGGTAACCGGACGTACGCATCAGATTCGTGTGCATGCCCGCCATGCCGGTCACAGCATCGCTGGCGATAATAAATATGGTGATGAAGAGTTTTCTGCGCTCATTCGTGATCTGGGTGGTAAGCGCCTGTTCCTGCATGCCTATGCGCTGAAGGTTCCTTTGCCTGACGGTGGCGAACTGAGTTTGGAGGCGCCGGTCGATGATGTCTGGGCCCGGACGCTGGAGAGGCTTGGTGAATAAGTACGAACTGCTGATCTTCGATTGGGATGGGACGTTGGTGGATTCCATCGGGCGTATCGTTGAATCCATTTTGGTTGCTGCGGCCCGGTGTGACCTGCCGCGGCTGGATGAGGACAATATCAAGGGGATTATTGGGCTAGGTCTGCCCGAGGCGATAGCCGCGCTGTATCCAAACGTCACCGACAGAAGGTTGGTTGAGGCGTTCCGTCGTGCGTACGCCGACCATTATTTGTCACTGGAGGCTGAGCCGTCGGCGCTTTATCCGGGGGTGGCGCACGCGCTACAACAGTTCCGTGATCAGGGGCATCAGCTTGCTGTGGCGACTGGCAAGGGGCGGCGCGGGTTGGATAGGGTCCTGGCAGGGCAGGGTTGGACTGATTTTTTCGATGTGACCCGGTGTGCTGATGAGACTGCGAGCAAGCCTGACCCGCTCATGATCCACGAAATCCTCGCTCACTGTGGGGTCGCGCCCGAGCGGGCTCTGATGGTCGGGGATTCGGTGTTCGATTTGGAGATGGCAAGGCGCGCAGGCGTAGACAGTGTTGCGGTTTCCTACGGCGCACAACCCGTCGAGGTGTTGTTGTCGTGTTCGCCGTGCATGGCTATCAATCATTTTTCGGAGCTCGGTGACTGGCTGTGCTCTGCTGCTGGTCACGCTGAGGTGGTTGCATATGTCGGATGAATGGGGGAAACCCGTGAATGAGTCTAACGAAGACCGTACCAGTCTAAAGCTGTTGGAGAAAACGCTGCTTGCCGGTGTGCAGGAGCAGCGGCGAGCTCGGCGTTGGGGGATCTTTTTCAAGCTGTTGACGTTCGTCTATCTCTTTGGGGCGCTGCTGATATTTTCGCCGCTGTTGCACATGGGGGAAGGGGAAGCTGTTGGTGATACCCACACTGCGATCATCAATGTCCGCGGAATGATTGCCGATGAAGAGGCGGCGAGTGCAGACAACATTGTCGGTGCGTTGCGTGCGGCCTTTGAGGATTCAAATACCAAGGGTGTGGTGTTGCGGATCAACAGTCCGGGTGGCAGTCCGGTGCAGTCCGGCTATATCTATGATGAGATTCGCCGGTTGCGTGGGGAGTACCCGGCCATCAAAGTTTATGCAGTGATTGCCGATCTAGGGGCGTCTGGCGCTTATTACATCGCAAGCGCTGCGGATGAAATTTATGCCGACAAGTCGAGCCTGGTTGGCTCTATCGGCGTCACCGCTGCGACCTTTGGCTTTGTCGAGACAATGGACAAGCTGGGCGTCGAGCGCCGAGTCTATACCTCAGGGGAGCACAAGGCGTTTCTAGACCCCTTTCAGCCGGAAAAGCCAGAGGAAACCGAGTTCTGGCGCAGCGTGCTTGCCACCACTCACCGGCAGTTCATCGACAGCGTGAAGCAGGGGCGGGGCGATCGATTGCAAGTCGCCGGGCATCCAGAGCTCTTTTCCGGGCTCATCTGGTCTGGTGAGCAGGCGCTTGAGCTCGGTTTGATTGATGGCCTTGGAAATGCCAGCTATGTCGCACGCGAGGTAATTGGGCAAGCTGAGCTGGTGGATTTCACCGTCAAAGACTCGCCTTTGGAGCGGTTTACCAAGCAGCTCGGTGTCAGTATTGGTTCGCAGCTTGCCCTGTGGATGGGTTTCCAGGGGCCTCAGCTGCGTTAGTGCAGTGTCAGGGTACTTCGATCCCGGCATTATTGAGCATGTCCACCAGTCGGATCAGGGGTAACCCAATCAGGCTGGTGACGTCTGTTCCTTCGGTACTGCGGAACAGGCTGATTCCCAAGCCCTCTGCCTTGAAGCTGCCGGCGCAATCGTAGGGTTGTTCGGCCCGCAGGTAGCGCTCGATCTGCTGATCGCCAAGCGTCCGGAAGTGAACGGTAAAAGCGATGCAGTCAATCTGGGTGGCCCCGGTTCGACTGTCCAGCAGTGCCAGTCCGGTTAGAAAATCTACGCTTTTGCCGCTGCAGCCTTGTAGTTGGCTCTTTGCTCGGTCGAATGTGTAAGGTTTGCCAAGGATGTTTTGCCCAAGCACGGCGACCTGGTCGGAACCAATGATCAGATGATCCTGATGAGAGGGTGCCAAGGCTTTGGCTTTCTCTAGGGCCAAGCGGCGTACGAGATGTTCCGGTAGCTCCATGGTGAGTGGAGTTTCATCTATTTCCGGGGCGCGGTAAGCGAACTCAAGCTGAAGGCGTGAAAGCAGTTCGCGACGATAAGGGGAGCTTGATGCGAGAAGCAGGGGTCGCATTCTTCTTCCTTTATATATAGGTACTGATCGATGGTCGGCCTAGCGCCATTGTGCGGCTGAATTCCTTTGACAGCCGACAGGCGCATCCCTAGAATGCCGCGCTTATGTTGAAAGGACCAATACCTCCGCACGTAGATCCGCGCAAGCTCGCTGACCGAGCGGCTTCCCTGAAGGGCGAGCTGCAATTGTCTGGGCTGAAGCGGCTCGTCGATCCTCTTGAGGATGATCAGGGTGTGGTGCGCGCCAGTTTTGATTTTGGGCGCGACGAGCAGCGCACGGTGGTCATCCACAGTGCGCTGGATGTTGAGGTTACGATGATTTGCCAGCGCTGTCTGGAGCCGGTTGTTCTGCCTATTCACAGCGAATGCGATTATGCCGTGGTGAATGAAGGGTCGAGCAGCCAGCACCTGCCTAAGGGTTATGACGTGCTGGAAGTGGGAGAGGATCCTCTGGATCTGCTGGCGCTGGTTGAAGAGGAGCTTCTGCTCGCTCTTCCGATTGTTCCACTCCATGACCAAGAAGTTTGCCAGCCGCCGGCTGGGCCTGATGAGCCCAAGCCGAATGAGGACGAGGTATCGCGGTCCAACCCGTTCAGCGTACTGGCTCAGTTAAAGCGTGACCCAAACGTTTAGGAGTTGATCCCAATGGCTGTTCAGCAGAACAAAAAATCCCGTTCCGCCCGTGACATGCGTCGTTCGCACGATGCACTCGAGCCGAACGCCCTGTCCGTGGAAAAGAGCACCGGTGAAGTTCACCTGCGTCACCACGTTTCCCCGGAAGGTTTTTACCGTGGTCGTAAAGTGATCGATAAGGGCGCTGACGAGTAAACCTTGTCTGCTCCGGTCATAGCGATCGATGCAATGGGTGGGGACTTCGGTCCCCACTGCATTGTTCCGGCCAGTGTCCAATGTCTGGCTGAAAACCCCTCGCTTCATCTGGCCTTGGTTGGCCAATCCTCCCTATTAGAAGAAATTATCGCTCGGCACCCAGCTGTGGATCGCGCTCGTCTGTCGATTGTCAATGCCGATGAAGTGATCGGTATGGATGACCGTCCAGCGCAGGCGTTGCGCGCAAAGCCGCGCTCGTCCATGCGCATCGCTCTGGAGATGGTGCGTGATGGGCAGGCTCAGGCTTGCGTCAGTGGCGGAAATACTGGTGCGCTGATGGCACTTGCTCGGCAGGTATTGAAAACCATGCCTGGGGTGGATCGCCCGGCGATGGTGACTGCGATTCCTACGCTTGAGGGGTCGTGCCTGTTGCTTGACCTCGGCGCGAATGTGGACTGCACGGCCGAGCAGCTTTATCAATTCGCTGTCATGGGGTCGGTTGCGGCGCAAAGTCTTGGTATCGAGCAGCCGCGCGTCTCGTTGCTGAATATTGGTACCGAAGCAATCAAGGGTAATCAACAGGTCAAAGCGGCCGCCGGGCTGTTGCAGCAGGCTAGCTGTATCAACTATCAAGGCTTCATCGAGGGTGACGGGCTGTTCCGCGGCGAAACAGATGTCGCGGTATGCGATGGCTTTGTTGGCAACATTTTACTCAAGTCCAGTGAAGGGTTGGCACATATGGTAGCCCTGCGTGTCGAGCTGCTTTTCCGTCGCTCATTGATTGCACGCCTGGTCGGTGCGCTGGCTCTGCCCTTGCTGCGTCAGTTGCGGGCGGACCTGCGGCCAGCTCAGTACAACGGTGCCAGCTTCCTTGGGCTCCAGGGTATTGTCGTGAAGAGCCATGGTAGCGCAGGGGGCGAGGGGTTTCGGTCGGCTATACGCCGTGCCTCACAGGATGTAGAGCGAAATCTTCCGGCGCAATTGCGCAGCCGTCTCGAGCACTTGCTTGTGACTGATCGGTCCGCAAGCGACCCGGGTGATGTGACTGCACCCGGTGGATCTGCATCCAACTGAACAATTCGTTGCGCCCTAGTGCGTATTCTTTCTGACGAACAACCACAAGAGAGCCGTTTCATGTCCGCATCACTTGCATTCGTCTTTCCAGGCCAGGGCTCCCAGGCCTTAGGCATGCTCGCCGAGCATGGCGCCCAGCAGTCGCTGATCATCGATACCTTTGCCGAAGCCTCGTCTGTGTTGGGTTACGATCTGTGGGCACTTTGTCAGCAAGGTCCAGAGGATCAACTGAATCAGACCGACAAGACTCAGCCGGCCATTCTGACCGCTTCGATTGCATTGTGGCGTTTGTGGCTGGCTGAGGGCGGTGCGAAGCCGGCCTTCGTCGCGGGTCACAGCCTGGGCGAGTACTCGGCGCTGGTTGCTGCGGGTAGCCT
Organism: Pseudomonas sp. 10B238; assembly: GCF_000970615.1. Classification (NCBI taxonomy): domain Bacteria; kingdom Pseudomonadati; phylum Pseudomonadota; class Gammaproteobacteria; order Pseudomonadales; family Pseudomonadaceae; genus Pseudomonas; species Pseudomonas sp. 10B238. The sequence continues at coordinate 198,723 of NZ_KQ033929.1, read as the reverse complement.
TCCGTTTGCCGATGCGGTGAAACTGGTCGAGCTGCGGGGTCAGCTGATGCAGCAGGCTGTTCCGGCCGGCACCGGTGGCATGGCCGCGATTCTGGGTCTAGAGGATGCCGATGTTTTGGCAGCGTGTGGCGAGGCGGCTCAAGGTGAGGTCGTAAGTGCGGTCAACTTCAACGCGCCAGGCCAGGTGGTGATTGCCGGCAACGCTGCGGCGGTCGAGCGAGCCATCGATGTCTGCAAATCCAAAGGTGCCAAGCGCGCCATGCCGCTGCCGGTCAGCGTGCCTTCTCATTGCGACTTGATGCGCCCTGCAGCCGAGCGATTTGCCGCTGCCGTGACCGGCGCCGGCTGGCAGGCCCCCGAGATCCCGTTGGTGCAAAATGTCAGTGCAGCAATCGTTTCGGATCTCGACTCGCTTAGACGCAATCTGCTGGCTCAGCTCTATAGTCCGGTTCGCTGGGTCGAGACTGTTGTTGTGTTAAGCGAGCACGGTGTGACCGGTCTGGTCGAGTGCGGCCCAGGCAAGGTGCTTTCCGGTCTCAATAAGCGCTGCGTCAAAGGCGTCAGCACCTACAATCTGGACACCCCCGAAGGTTTTGCGGCCACCCGTGGCGCAGTGCTCTGAATAAGGAGATATGTATGAATCTGCAAGGCAAGGTCGCGCTGGTAACAGGCGCCAGTCGTGGTATTGGTCAGGCCATTGCGCTTGAACTTGGCCGTCAAGGCGCCATCGTCATCGGCACGGCGACCTCATCGTCAGGGGCTGAGCGCATTGCCGAGACGCTCAAAGAGAACGGCATCGAAGGTGCTGGGCTGGTGTTGGACGTCACCAGTGATGAATCAGTTGCCACCACCCTGGAGCATATTCAGCAGCACCTCGGTCAGCCGGCTATTCTGGTCAACAACGCCGGCATCACGCGGGACAACCTAATGTTGCGGATGAAAGACGACGAATGGCACGAGGTGATCAATACCAATCTAAGTAGCCTTTATCGTTTGACCAAGGGTGTTCTGCGGGGCATGACTAAAGCCCGTTGGGGGAGAATTATCAGTATCGGTTCCGTGGTGGGTGCCATGGGTAACGCCGGACAGGTAAACTACGCCGCTGCCAAAGCCGGGCTCGAAGGTTTCAGTCGCGCGTTGGCACGTGAAGTCGGCTCGCGCGGTATCACGGTCAATGCCGTGGCTCCGGGCTTCATCGATACAGATATGACGCGCGAGCTGCCGGAAGCTCAGCGTGACGCATTACTGGGGCAGATCCCGCTGGGTCGCCTCGGTCAGGCGGAAGAGATTGCCAAGGTCGTCGCCTTCCTAGCTTCTGACGGCGCCGCCTATGTCACTGGGGCCACTGTCCCGGTGAATGGCGGTATGTACATGAGCTAATGTGACGCCCAACGCATGTACGCAGTCATAACGGCTGATTAGTTTCGTTATAAAACTGTGGTTTGTTTATAGACAGATGGTTGAAAGCAGGTTCATGCTTGCCCGCTTTCAGCTTGAAATGCGGAAAACGCTTTCTATACACTACCGCGCAGACCAGCTGCCTGATTTTTCCATAGGAGTGAAAACAAGGTATGAGCACCATCGAAGAACGCGTCAAGAAAATCGTTGCCGAGCAACTTGGCGTCAAAGAAGAGGAAGTTACCAACAGCGCTTCCTTCGTCGAAGACTTGGGTGCCGACTCCCTTGACACCGTTGAGCTGGTGATGGCTCTGGAAGAGGAATTCGAGACCGAAATCCCTGACGAGCAAGCCGAGAAGATCACCACTGTTCAAGAAGCTATCGATTACATCAACGCGCACGCGCAGTAAGTCGTAGTCCTGCTTCGAACCAGTAAGCCGCACTGCCTCGAAAGGGCAGTGCGGCTTTTGTTTGAGTTAGTTGAATGCAGCTGGTCGTGCCCGTGGCCGACATCTGTGAAGGCGGCTCTCTTTCCGTTACAGATTCTAGCGGAACAGGGCGAGTCGAATGAATGCAAGGAGAATTGCTGTGTCGCGTAGACGCGTCGTAATTACCGGTATGGGCATGCTCTCACCGCTGGGTAACGATGTGCCAAGCAGCTGGCAGGGGATTCTCGCCGGCCGCAGTGGTATCGGCCTTATAGAGCATATGGACCTTTCCGCCTATTCCACTCGCTTTGGCGGATCAGTCAAGAATTTCGATGTCGAGCAGTACCTGCCCGCTAAAGAGGCTCGCAAACTCGACCTTTTCATCCAGTACGGACTGGCCGCCAGTTTCCAGGCAGTACGTGATTCCGGACTGGAAATCACCGATGCCAATCGCGAGCGTGTCGGCGTCGCCATGGGCTCGGGCATTGGTGGCCTGACCAATATCGAAAACAGCTGCAAGGCATTGATCGAGCAGGGGCCGCGCCGTATATCGCCATTTTTTGTGCCGGGCTCGATCATCAACATGGTTTCGGGTTTTCTATCGATCCATCTAGGTCTGCAAGGCCCCAACTACGCCATTGCTACGGCCTGCACGACGGGTACGCATTGCATCGGCATGGCTGCGCGCAACATCGCCTATGGCGAGGCTGATGTGATGGTCGCTGGCGGGTCGGAAATGGCGGCCAGCGGGCTTGGAATAGGTGGGTTCGCCGCGGCTCGTGCGTTATCCACCCGCAATGATGATCCCGCTTCAGCCAGCCGCCCGTGGGACAAGGACCGGGATGGCTTTGTGTTGTCCGACGGCGCGGGCGCGCTGGTGCTAGAGGAACTCGAACATGCCAAGGCCCGCGGGGCGAAGATCTATGCCGAGCTGATTGGTTTCGGCATGAGCGCAGATGCGTTCCACATGACCTCTCCGCCCGATGATGGAGCGGGTGCTGCTCGCTGCATCCGTAATGCGATCCTGGACGCGCGAATCGATGCCAAACAGGTCGACTACATCAACGCCCATGGCACCTCGACGCCGGCCGGCGACAAGGCGGAAGCTGCTGCGATCAGAACGGTATTCGGTGATCACGCTTACGAGCTGTCGGTCAGTTCGACCAAATCGATGGTCGGTCATCTGCTTGGTGCGGCAGGCGCTGTCGAGGCAATCTTCAGTGTGCTTGCCATACGCGACCAAGTGGCGCCGCCGACGATCAACCTTGATGAGCCCGGCGAAGGATGCGACCTCGATTTCGTCCCGCATGAGGCCAAGCCGCGGACAATCAATGTTGCGGTCTCCAACTCCTTTGGTTTTGGTGGCACCAACGGGTCGCTGGTGTTCCGCCGGTTCGCCGAGTGACGTTGAGCTGGGTGGATGGGCAGCCAGCTGAAGGGCTGCCCATTCATGATCGAGCACTTGCTTACGGCGACGGCCTATTTGAAACAATCAAGGTGTTGGCCGGCCGCCCCGAACTGCTCGATCGGCATTTGCAACGGCTGGAACATGGCTGCCAGCGGCTGGCGATCCCCTGCGACATCAATGGCGTAGGTAGCCAACTCATCGCTTTCAGTGCCGAGCTTGGAGAGGGTGTCGCTAAGCTCATTGTCAGTCGAGGGGAGGGCAAGAGAGGCTATGCTCCGCCCGTCCCCTGTATGCCTCGAACCGTCCTTACCGGATCCTCCCTTCCGAACTACCCGAAAGCACATGCCGAGCAGGGCGTTCGCCTGTACCCCTGTACGACCCGTCTTGCCGAGCAGCCAATTCTGGCCGGTCTGAAGCACCTCAATCGTCTGGAGCAAGTGCTGGCCCGAGCCGAGTGGCAGGATCCGGTCTACGCCGAAGGCTTGATGCGCGACACCTCCGGGCGGGTCATCGAAGGCGTTTTCAGCAATCTGTTCATCGTCGAATCGGACAGGTTGATGACGCCGTCCCTTGAGCGCTGCGGGGTCGCAGGGGTCATGCGCGAAGAAGTGCTGGAGCGTGCGCGGACTGCCGGCGTGCCGATCCAGGTCGGCGATCTTTCGCTAGGGCAGCTATATCGCGCTGACGAGGTCTTCGTTTGTAACAGCCTGTATGGCATTTGGCCCGTTCGCCAATTGGATGCAAGCGTATGGCCGGTGGGGCCTGTCACACGTAAACTTCAAAGCCTGGTGGCTGATCTGTCGAGCAATACGTGATTCGAAAACTGTCTTTTGTGCTTCTCGGCGCCTTGCTGATCGCTGCGCTGGCGCTCGGCCTGGTCTATTGGAAGCTTCACTCCGCCTTGGGGCAGCCGCTGCAACTTGGCGACGCACAAACGCTTGAGGTTCAGTCTGGGGATACGCCCAGTGGCTTGTTGCAACGGCTGGAGCGAGACGGCGTGTTGAGCGACTCGTTCTGGTTGCGGCTGCACTGGCGGCTGAAACTCTCAGGACACACCTTGCACAGCGGTGAATATCAACTGCGGCCAGAGATGACTGCCCGCGACATGATCGGGCTTTGGCAGCGTGGCGAGGTTGTGCAACATACTCTGACCATCGTAGAAGGGTGGAATTTTCGCCAGGTGCGCGCCGCGCTTGAGGCGCTGCCTACGGTGAAGCAGACGATTGTTGGTCAGTCAGATGACGAGGTCATGACGCGACTCGGCCAAGCCGGCTCGCATCCCGAGGGCCGCTTTTTCCCTGACACCTACAGCTTCACCCGCGGTGTCAGCGATCTCGAACTGCTCCAGCGCGCTTATTCACGGCTGGAAACGGTGCTGGCCGAGGAATGGCAACAGCGTAGCGAAGGCTTGCCCTATCAAGACCCGTATGAGGCGCTGATCATGGCTTCAATCATCGAAAAGGAAACAGGGGTTCCGTCAGAGCGCGGCGAGATCGCTGGCGTTTTCGTTCGCCGGCTGGAGCAAGGCATGTTGCTACAGACAGACCCGACGGTGATCTATGGTATGGGCGAACAGTATAGGGGGCGGATAACCCGCAGCGATCTCCGCAGGCCGACCCCCTACAACACCTATACCAACAGCGGGTTGCCACCGACGCCGATCGCGATGGTTGGCCGGGAAGCGATTCACGCTGCGCTGCACCCGGTTGAAGGAAAAAGCCTCTACTTCGTCGCGCGGGGGGATGGCAGCCACGTGTTCAGTGATTCGTTGAGCGAACACAATCGCGCGGTGCGTGAATATCAGCTCAAGCGCCGAGCAGACTATCGTTCCAGCCCACCGCCCCGGCAAACCCCGGCGCCGATTGAGAATGCCCAGTGACAGGACTCTTTATTACATTGGAAGGACCCGAAGGCGCGGGCAAGAGCACCAACCGTGAGTACCTCGCGCAGCGCTTGCGTGAACACAGCCTAGACGTCGTCCTGACGCGCGAACCCGGGGGCACGCCTTTGGCTGAGCGCATTCGTGAACTGCTGTTGGCACCTGCAGACGAGCCCATGAACAGCGATACGGAGCTGTTGTTGGTGTTCGCAGCACGCGCACAGCATCTTGCTCAGGTCATTCGGCCCGCACTCGCGCGAGGCGCTGTGGTGCTGTGCGACCGGTTTACCGATGCCACCTACGCGTATCAGGGCGGTGGCCGCGGTCTCCCCACCTCGCGTATCGAGCAGCTTGAATGCTTTGTTCAGGGTGAGATGCGTCCGGACCTGACGCTGATCTTCGATTTGCCAGTTGAAATCGGTCTGAGCCGCGCCGCTGCACGGGGACGTCTTGATCGCTTCGAGCAGGAAGGGCTCGATTTCTTCGAGGCCGTGCGCAGTGCCTATCTCAATCGGGCGCAGCAGGACCGCCAGCGCTATCGTGTGGTCGATGCAGGCCAGTCTCTAGCCGCAGTGCAACAGAGTCTGGACAGGCTTCTGCCCGAGGTGTTGGAGCGTGCGCTTGGCTGACGGCATTCTTCCATGGCAGGTTGATCTTTGGCAGTTGCTGGCCGGTCGTCAACAGCATGCTCATGCGTATTTGCTGCACGGTCCGGCGGGCATCGGCAAGCGCGCATTAGCCGAACAGTTGATGGCGCTGTTGCTCTGTCAGCGACCGGCGGCGCACCGCGCTTGCGGCAGCTGCAAAGGCTGTCTGTTACTCGCCGCTCATACTCATCCAGACCATTACATTCTGGAACCCGAGGAGGTCGACAAGGCCATCCGGGTCGACCAGGTTCGGCAGCTGGTCGGGTTCGTTACCCAAACCGCTCAATTGGGTGGGCGCAAAGTCGTGCTGCTCGAGCCGGCTGAGGCGATGAATCTGAACGCTGCCAACGCGTTGCTCAAGAGTCTCGAGGAGCCTGCAGGCGATACCGTTCTGTTGCTTATCAGTCATCAGCCCAGCCGGCTGCTACCGACGATCAAGAGTCGCTGCGTGCAACAAAGCTGCCCCTTGCCCGGGCGCCAGCAGAGCCTTGATTGGCTGGCGGTCCAACTTCCAGATGTGTCGCCCGCGCAGCGTGAGGAGCTGCTTGCGTTGTCGGCCAACTCGCCATTGGCCGCGCTCAAGCTGCAGGGTGCGGGTGTACTCGACATGCGGGTGCAAATAGTCGACGGGGTAAAGAAACTGCTCAAACGGCAGCAATCCCCCAGTCAGCTGGCTGAGGCCTGGAATTCGCATTCGCTGATCCTGTTGTTCGATTGGTTTTGCGAATGGGCGCATCTGATATTGCGCTTTCAAATGACTGGCGATGAAGAAGGGCTTGGCGCAGCCGATATGCAGAAGGTGATTCAATACCTGGCGGAGAAGTCGTCACCCGACCGGCTGCTGGTGCTGCAGGATTGGTTGCTTGCCCATCGACAGAAGGTGCTGGGCAAAGCCAATCTTAATCGTGTGTTGCTTCTCGAAGCGCTTCTGGTGCAGTGGGCAAGCTTGCCCGGGCCAAGCTAGAATCCATCGAACTGTTGTTAGGAATGAATACCGCATGAGCCTGCCTGCAAACCTTGGTCCGCGTAACGGCATTCTGTCTCTGACCATCAAGGACAAGTCAGTGCTCTATGCGGCGTACATGCCGTTCATCAAGCATGGCGGATTGTTCATCCCGACTAACAAGAGTTACAAGCTTGGCGACGAGGTATTCATGCTGCTGAGCCTGATGGACGAGCCGGAAAAGATCCCTGTCGCGGGTAAGGTCGTGTGGATCACGCCCAAGGGCGCCCAAGGCAACCGGGCCGCAGGCGTTGGCGTGCAGTTCAATGAGGGTGACTCGACTGCTCGCAACAAGATTGAAACCTACCTCGCCGGCGCGATGAAATCAGACCGCCCAACGCACACCATGTAGCGTCATCGCAAGCGATCCGTTCGCTCAACTTCTTTTTGCCGTTGCTTTTTCCGCCGCGCTGATCTGACCTGACTGCAACCGATGGGCTGCTTTGCTCTACAATTGCGCGTTTTCGGTTCGGGTACTTTTCCATGCTGATCGACTCGCATTGCCACCTCGATCGTCTCGATCTTACCTTGCACGACAACTCCCTCGATGCAGCTCTGCATGCTGCTCGTCAGCGTGGTGTTGGACATTTCCTTTGTATCGGTGTCAGCGCCGAAAATACTGCTGCGGTCAAAGCGCTTGCGCAGAGCTATGACGACGTCGATTGTTCGGTGGGGGTGCACCCGCTGGACCTCGAGCCCGGTGCCGAGCCTGCCATGGACTGGTTGCTGCAGGAACTGGACGCGCCCGGTGTCGTGGCGATCGGCGAAACAGGGCTTGACTACCACTACGAGCCTGAAGCCGCCGAGTTGCAGCAGCAATCCTTCCGTCTGCATCTCGATGCCGCACGGATCAGCGGTAAACCAGTCATCGTCCACACTCGTGCGGCTCGTGCCGACACGCTGGCGCTGCTCCGCGAAGCTTCGTTGCCGCAGGCCGGCGTACTGCATTGCTTCACCGAAGACTGGGACATGGCCAAGTCTGCCTTGGATCTCGGGTTCTATATTTCGCTATCCGGCATCGTGACATTTCGCAACGCCGATGCCTTGCGAGATGTCGCTCGCCGTGTTCCTGCGGATCGCCTGCTAGTGGAGACGGATTCGCCTTACCTGGCCCCCATCCCCTACCGCGGAAAACCGAACCTGCCGCAGTATGTGCGCGAGGTCGCCGAGTATCTCGCTGATCTGCGCGGGGTCGGTTTCGAGATGCTGGCGTCGCAGACTACGGACAACTTCAAGCGGCTGTTTCCCTTGGCGCGCGTCAAGAACTGACGAACGCGAGCGCGTGCAAGGCGGTGTGGTTGGCGGGCCTTCTCCGCACATGCCGTGTACAATCCGCGCCGCTTAATGCACATGCCGGTTGCCGGCATGCGGATACGAGGGTTTGGGTTGGCGCTCAAAAGCATAGCCTTCCGTCAGTCTCTTCATTTCTTCGTCACAGACCAAACTAGGTGACGCCATGTCCAGCGATAAGCTGCACACCGGGCCGCTTCAACGCGGCCTGAAAAACCGGCACATTCAGCTGATCGCACTCGGCGGGGCTATTGGAACGGGGCTCTTCCTTGGCTCAGCCGGCGTGCTGCGCAGCGCCGGGCCGTCGATGATCCTTGGCTATGCCATCGGTGGGATGATCGCCTTCCTCATCATGCGTCAGCTCGGCGAGATGATCGTCGAGGAGCCGGTTGCGGGATCCTTCAGTCATTTTGCGCACAAATATTGGGCCCCTTATGCAGGCTTTCTCTCCGGTTGGAATTACTGGGTGCTGTATGTCCTGGTGGGGATGGCCGAACTGACCGCGGTGGGCAAGTACGTCCAGTTTTGGTGGCCGGAGGTGCCGACTTGGGCCACCGCTGCGGTGTTTTTTGTGCTGATCAATCTGATCAACCTAGTCAACGTTAAGACCTTTGGTGAGACTGAGTTCTGGTTCGCGATCGTCAAGGTCGGAGCCATTGTCGGCATGATTGCGCTCGGCCTGTACCTCTTGCTGAGCGGCGCGGGTGGCGAACAGGCTAGCTTCAGCAACCTCTGGAGCCACGGCGGGTTCTTCCCCAACGGCATCAGCGGGATGGTCATGGCCTTGGCAATCATCATGTTTTCATTCGGCGGCTTGGAGCTGGTGGGGATCACCGCAGCTGAAGCATCCGCCCCGAAGACAGTCATTCCCAAAGCCATCAATCAGGTCGTTTATCGGATTCTGATCTTCTACATTGGCGCGCTCAGCGTTCTGCTGGCGCTCTATCCTTGGGACAGTCTGCTGGAAACGCTGGGCTCGGCCGGCGACCCCTACAGCGGCAGCCCTTTCGTGCAAATCTTTTCACTGATCGGCAGTGACACGGCTGCGCACATTCTCAACTTTGTGGTGCTGACGGCGGCTCTCTCTGTCTATAACAGCGGCGTGTACTGCAACAGTCGCATGCTGTACGGCCTGGCGGAGCAGGGCGATGCGCCGAAGGTGTTGATGATGGTCAATCGCCGTGGGGTACCGGTGCTTGCAATCGCTGTCTCTGCACTCGTCACCATGCTCTGTGTGCTGGTGAACTACCTGCTGCCGCAAACAGCGCTCGAGTTGCTCATGTCGTTGGTGGTTGCGGCGCTGCTGATCAACTGGGCGATGATCAGTCTCGCCCACTTGAAGTTTCGCAAGGCGATGAAAGCGCAGGGCATCGAGCCTTCGTTCAAGGCCTTTTGGTATCCGCTCAGCAATTACCTTTGCTTGGCGTTCGTAGCGTTGATTGCCGCGATCATGTTGTCGATGCCCGGTCTGCGAACCTCGATCATCGCGATACCATTTTGGGCGCTGTTTATCTGGCTGTGCTTCCGGTTGCGGCTTTCGAGCCGGCGTGCCGCGCATGGTTGATACGTTGAGGCGTATCGCCACAGCGAACAAAAAAAACCCGGCGTCGCGAGGAGCCGGGTCAAGACCATTAGGAGTATGAGGTCACGTTCCTCGCTCCCTCAGCTGGCCGAGCAGTGGGGGGATTGCGCGGCCAGTGATTGCAGTATTGGTCCGAATCCTCAACGCTGCTGGGCGATTGCGGCGATTTTTAAACGGATTTGGAATAGTCGCGTCCAGGCTGATCGCTCACTTCGCGAGCAGCCCGCGAACAACCGCCAGGCTCTGCTCGATGACCGCTGGCGGCGTGTAAAAATGTGGTGAGAATCTGATCCCTCCACCACGAAGCGCACAGACGACCTGCTCCTCCTTGAGGCGTTGAAAGAGCGTCGAGTTGTCTATCCCATCGATCCGGAACGTCAGAATGCCGGCTCGCCGACTTGGATCGGTTGGGCTCAGCAATTCGGCCCCCGGCATGGCCGATAGCTCTCGCTGGAGGTGGTCGATGCGTTCGGCCAGTGCCTGTGCCACCGTGACTATTCCCACCTCTTCCAATAAGGACAGGCTGGCTTCCAATGCCATGGCGCCGAGCAGATTCGGGCTGCCGCACTCGAAGCGCTGCGCGCTGTTCGCCGGCTGCCAATCGCTGCGTTCATAATCACCGGCGTGCTCGAGCATATGCCAGCCGTACTCGTGAAGCTTGAGCTGATCGCGTAGATCGCTCCGGCAATAGAACACACCCAAACCTTCTGGGCCCAGCAGCCATTTATGGCCGTCGGCCATCGCAAATGCACACCGGCATTGCTGAGCATCGAATGGCAGCGCGCCCAGCTGTTGGATTGCGTCGATGCATAGCAGTACGCCACGTTGTTCGCAGCCTTCACCGAGTCGCGGCAGGTCTAGCCGCAGGCCGCTCGCGTACTGCACGGCGCTGATCGCCAGCAAGCGAACGTTCGGCCCGCAGGCCGCGAGCAGGTCGCCTTCCGGATCTTCACCCTTGAGGCTGACCTGGATGACCTCGACCCCTTGCGGCCGCAACGCCTCCCAAACTACACGGTTGGAGGGAAACTCCTCATCGCTGATGACGACTTGGTCACCGGGCTTCCACTCCAATCCGAAGGCCACGAAAGACAGTGCTTCCGAGGTGTTCTTGACCAGCGCTATGTCTGCTGGGGTTGGTGCGTTCAGCAATCTGGCCAGGCGATTTCGCAGACGGGTTTCGACCGCCAGCCACTGCGGGTAGTCGCGCGCGCCAATCGTGATGTTCTGTTGGGCAAATCTGGTTACCGCATCGCTCGCACGGCGAGGCCAGGGCGAGACGGCCGCGTGATTCAGGTACCGCAAGCCGTCGATTTGGGGGAATTCGTCATTCAATGTACTCATAGGCAATCTTCCGTGCATTTTCTGACTAAACAGGCATAATCATCTGCTTCGATTTTTCTCACTGCAGCCACTTATGCAAAATGAATCCCGTAAGGTCCGCGAATTTCGCCGTCGCGAACAAGAGATTCTCGACACGGCGCTCCAGTTGTTCCTCGAACAGGGAGAAGACAGCGTCACCGTCGAGATGATCGCCGACAGGGTGGGGATCGGCAAAGGCACCATCTACAAGCACTTCAAATCAAAGGCCGAAATCTACCTGCGGCTGATGCTCGACTACGAGCGGGATCTGAACGAGCTGCTGCATTCACCGAGTCTTGATCAGGACAAAGAAGCGCTGTCTCGCGCCTACTTCGAATTTCGCATGGGCGATCCCCAGCGCTATCGGTTGTTCGACCGTCTCGAGGAAAAGGTGGTCAAGGGTAATCAGGTACCGGAAATGGTCGAGGAGCTGCACCGTATCCGTGCCTCCAACTTCGAGCATCTAACTCAGCTGATCAAAGGGCGCATTGCCGAAGGAAAGCTGGAGGACGTGCCGCCTTATTTCCACTATTGCGCAGCCTGGGCCTTGGTACATGGGGCTGTAGCGCTCTACCACTCGCCGTTCTGGAGCAATGTTCTGGAGGATCAAGAAGGCTTCTTCCAGTTTCTTATGGATATCGGCGTGCGTATGGGCAACAAGCGCAAGCGAGACTAGCCCAGTCTCTGCAATGTGGTGGCGTACTAATGATAGGGTCGCGGAGCATTCTCTAGAATTGAGAACGCATAAAGGTTGGTGACTGAAACGGGTCATTCGGACTATATAGGGCAGCGGACTTCCTCGGCCGCTGCTGTGCCTTCGCGACTACTCTGGTCGTTAGTGCTGGGAAACCATCTCAGCATTTGGATTCAGATTCAGCGTCCCAACGAAGTGTGATGCTTCACCAAAGGAAGCCTCACGACCAGCTCACTTCCTTTACCGCTTCCCTCACTCTTGCCGGTCACCGTGCCACCGTGTGCCTCGACCAACTCGCGCACTACCGTCAGACCGATGCCCAGCCCTGCGCCGTTGAAACCAACCGCATTCACATCCTGCACGAATGGCTCGAAAATGAACGGTAGCGCTTGTGCTGTGATCCCGATGCCGTTATCGCGAATGCTGACCTCCACCATGCCCGCTTCGGCAGTCGCTAAAAGGCTGACCGAGCCACCGACCGGCGTGTACTTGGCCGCATTACCCAACAGGTTGCCAAGAATCTGGGCGAGCCGCATGGGGTCGCCGTTTATTGCCAGCTCCCCGTCGGGGAGTATTGTGCTCAAGTGTATGTTGCGCGCGATCATTGCCGGACTGCAGAGATCCACAGCTTCATGGATGATCTGAACCAGATCGACAACGCAACATTTGAGTCGAAACTTGCCGGTGCTGGCGCGCGCGAGGTCGAGCAGATCTTCTACCAGTCGAGACATGTGGCGTACCTGTCCCTCGATCAAGGCCTGCATTCGCGGCAGCTCCTCGCTGGGCACACGACCCAGACCCCCTGCGATCATGCTGATGGGAGTCAGGGGATTGCGCAGTTCGTGAGCTACCAATGCGAGTACCTTGCGTTGCTGCTCCAGGGCGAGTTCGGCTGAGGCCTGCAGGTCTTTTGCGCTCAAGGCGGCCGTAACCAACTGTTCGTTGGCTTCACGCATATCCTGATATAGCTGCTGCTCTGCTTGCGTGAGCTGCGATCTTTTTGCATCCGACTGCGCTAACAGGGTCGCTAGAACCAATTGCTGGTTGGCCTCGATCAGTTGCTCCATCTGCTGACTGTCGACGAGCTGGCTATTAGTGTCGTTGAGCTCTTTATGCAATGCCGCGAGCACTGCCCGAGCTTCGACGGTTTACTGCCCGAGCCGGAACATTTCGCTGGAGGCGGCAGCCATAGCTTGCTTGTTGTCGGCACTAGTCTTTTTCACGAGTTTGTATTCACCCCTCGTTCCCACTGAGACGCCGTTGGGTAGGTCGTCCTCCGAGGAGACCTTCTTGATCCGACAACATCTCACCAATCTGCAGTCCTTTATCGTCAATGCGATAAAGGCGTAACTCATCCGAATGACTGCTGGCGCGCACCTTGACCACCGCCATGATGCGCAGCAAGCGGCTCTCTACTTCTATATAACGCTGGACGATGATGGCATCGGTGAGAAAGGCCGTACCGTAAGGGCTGAATCGCAAGTCCGTGTAGCGATCTTCGAGCTCCGAAGTCATCAGCACACTGACCCCAACAGAGGTCAGTGCGGTGACCATCCGTGAAAGCGATTCACGAAAGTCTTCACGGAATGTAGGGGCCAGCGCCAGTTTGAAGCCCGACAGGGAGTCGATTACCACGCGGGTCGCCTTCAATCGGTCGATCTCGCTCAACAGCTGAGAAACGATTTCATCGATGGAGAGGTCCGGGGCACGACTGTCGACCAAACCGACTTGGTCGTTCTTGATCAAATCGGCAAGAGTGGCATTTTGCGAGCGATTGGGTCGTTGTTCGAATACGGCGATGACCCCGGTTTCGCCATTGCGAACACCCTCGGCGAGAAAAGATGCAGCCAGAATGCTTTTACCAGAACCCGATGGCCCGGCCACGAGCAGTGAGTAGCCCCGAGGGAGGCCGCCGCCCAGCATATCGTCGAGCCGCGGTACGCCCATTTTCAGGCGCTTAATAGGGAAGGTCTGCGGTGCCTCGACGGTACTAGACGCCGCGGGTGCAAACACCTTGATTCCCGATGTAGCGATGCGGAACGTGTGCAACCCGGGCAACGTTGGCTGGCCGCGCATCTTCATGATTTCCATCTTACGTACCATGGAATTGCGCTGAACGCTCTGGCGCAACCAGATCAGCCCATCGGCCACGGTGAAAATCGGGTTGGTATCGGTTTCGGTGAAGTACTCACCAATCAGAAAGGTCGTTGCCTGCCAAGTGGTCATCAGCATGCCCAGTTGTTGAACGAACTGCGGCAGATTGTTGTTCGGGTTGTTCTGGGTCTGGCTTGCCAGTACTACCGAACGGAACGAGTCGACGAACACCAGCGCGGGCGAATGGCTTTCGACCTCGCTGACGATACGCCGCAGCACTTCGTCCAGATCGCCGGCGAGGGTGTCGTCAGCCAGGTTGATGTAGCGGATCGGCTTGTTAATCGCTTCGCTGTCGAAGAACTCGAACTGCTGTTGATAGCGCAGCATTTTCAGCGGTGGCTCACCGAGCACCGTAAAAAGAAGCGCGGGGCGTTCGGGGGTCGCCAGCGCGAACATCATCTGGTGAGCCAGGGTGGTTTTGCCACAGCCTGGGGGGCCAGCGATCAGGTTGAAGGAAAACTCCGGCAACCCTCCGCCAAGCACTTCATCCAACCCCGGCACACCGGTGGCTAGGCGGTTGATAGTCGCTTTGGTGCTCATGGCGATTTTTCCTGCGCAGGGGTTTCGCTCGAAGAAGGTTCCCACACACCGCGAAGCAAGCGTGTAGTGAGCGACGACCCGATAAGCGTGGTCAGCAGCTCGTGGAATGTAACTAGCAACACCTCACTAAAAAAACAGCGCTTCGGCTTCGCTTTGCTTAACGAGCACGGCCTTCAAAGCTGTCAGGTCCGGGGAACCCTGCACCCCGGCATAGATGCTCGCCATGTGCGGGTGGTTGGATAGGCAGAGGTGAAGGCTACGGCGATACAGAGCGGCAACGCCTTGCGGCCCAACGATGGGCGCCAGCGCTGAGTCTATGTCCTGCAGTATGGAGATGATTGCCTGGGCGACTGCTGCGGCGTCAGCGTTAGGGCCAACGCGACGCGTCAGAGAATCTACAATCTCATGGCTCTTCGCTTCGCGTGGACATAGCTAGCCGATATCTGATGGGGCAGGTGTTGGTAGTACACCCTAAGGTGAGAAACGAAGACTTAACCGGCCATGACGTTAGGTCCGTGTCCTTTTTTCGATAATGGGAACGGTGAACTTCAGGCATAAAACGGGAGGATATAGCTATCTTCCAGCGTGAAGCCTACCGATATAGGACAATCATCCAGACACTGAAATTCGTCACTTTTGATGCTAATGCGCTCGTGCCGTTGATGTCGGCAGAGCCACCGTGCCAATCGTGCGCGTATGGCGGGCTATTATTCGCTGCGCAAGATATTGGCGGCGCTTTATCAGTTTGATGGCACCGGTTTCATTACTGCGCGACGGAAGGCGATTGTGTACGACGCATCGTTGAACTGGCGTGTTTGCTGCATTGCTTCGCTAATCGTCGGTTTTCCGTCACGTCTGGAGCGAGAGATGAATGTGTTTAGCCTTATCGTGGCCGCACTCCTGTTAAGCGGCTGCATGAAGGTAAGCGACATGGCTGAGGGGACCCGCCATCAGCTGCGCGACGTTGGTATTCTCGACCATAGCGAGACGGTCAGGTCCGCCTCGTGGCGCCTGCAGCCCGACTCGTTCATCTACATTGCGCAGGGTCACTTCGTTCCCCCAGGTGGCGCCTATCCGCGCCCGAACGTAGTAGCCGAAGAGGCGTTTGAGAGCTTTGTTCAGTACTTTCCGCTGGTCCGGCGTGCTCCAGAACCTGTAGGACTGGAAGAAGCATTGAACCAGGCGGCAATCGCTGGTGCCCATTACTTGCTGTACACACGATTCGCCGCAGCAGACGACCGTATCGGCAGTTTCGATGAGTTTGATGACCAACGCGCGCTTGATCGACTGGGTGTTGATACGAGCACGGTTCAGTTGATGCTGATCGAGACCGGCAATAGATATCTGGCCGATACGGCAAGTATTCGCAGTCGCGGCGGATTGCTAAACATCTATGACGCGACACCGCAGGTCTTGTTGGGTCCGCCCTTGCGTGATTACGCTCGGCGCCTGATAGGCCTGGGGCGCTGAGGAGCCAATATGAGCGATGCGGGAAAAGCTGCGAATCTGTTGAGTCAGATTCCCAGCGCCGAGAAGAAAGGCTTGCCACCGGTGCACCTGTGGAATCCGCCGTTCTGTGGTGATCTGGACATGCGGATCATGCGCGACGGTAGCTGGTTCTACCAGGGCACGCCTATCGGGCGGCCTGCTATGGTGCGACTGTTTTCCACGGTGATCCGGCGAGACGGCGATGATTACTTCCTGGTGACCCCAGTCGAGAAGGTCGGCATCAAGGTGGATGATGCGCCGTTCGTGGCGGTTGAACTGGTGGCAGAGGGAAGCGGAGAAGCCCAGGTGCTTCGCTTTATCACCAATGTCGGCGACGAAACCGAAGCGGGAGCAGAGCATCCAATCCGGGTCGAGCTAGATCCGGATACTCAGGAGCCAGCACCCTATGTTCATGTGCGGGCCAACCTCGAAGCGCTGATTCATCGCAACGTGTTCTACCAGTTGGTGGAATTGGCCGTGCCGCGTGAGATCGATGGCGCCGATTGGCTGGGGATCTGGAGCCAAGGCCAGTTTTTCCCGATTGGTCGCTCCGAGTAGTTCGATCGAGCGTATCGCTACAGAAGGAAGCCGTACCGCGCGTGCTGTGCCAATGGGAGATTAGTCGGTCCGCCAGAGGATTTCAGCTTCGCCGCGCTCGCTGACGCTGATCCAGCGGTCGGCGTCTTCCACCGATTCTTCTTCCTGCCAACCGCCCGGTGCGCAGCGAATCTCTACACCAAGTGCCTGATAGGCGTCGCGGGCGCAGGCGATATCGTCTTCCCAGGGCGTCGCGTCGCTTTCGAGCAACAGGCTGTGCCACTTTCCCACGGCCTTCGGCAGCCAGGTCAGTGGAATGTTGCCGGCGCTGCACTTGAAGGTTTTACCCTTGGCTTGCCAGGCAGAGCAGCTTCCGACCGCCTGGTTCAGCCACTCAGTGACGGCGTCCTGGCTCGCGTCCCTTATGTAAATTTCGATATCCGGTTGACGCATGGGATGGCCTTGTCTGGCTGATGTTGCAGCCGGTTGATGTTGACTGTTGAAGCCTAGAAGGCTGCATCAGACGCATTGGATCGACCCCAAAGCCGATGCCGTATTCGTTTGGATAACCTGATCAGTTTCGCTGAATCCAGTCATAGCGTATCGCAACCCGTACGTGCAATGGCGCTTGGATGACTGCTGCGCGGCGTTCGGCGCTGGCGCGCCAACCGTGCGGGGTCATCGCCAGTAGATCAGCACGGGCTTGTGGGTCATCCAGTTGCAGCTCGAAGGACAGTGTCCCGCTGTGAGCGAGGTGCATGCCTTCGGGGATCAGCGAAAGATGCTTCTGATCGTCGTAGTCGCGGACTTCGTCGTACAGCAAACCTCGCAATTCCCATAAGTGCTCGCGAGTCGGACCCATGCGCAGCAGGCCGCCGCCGGGTGCTAGCAGACGCCGTGCTTCGGTCCAGTCCAGCGGGCTGAATACACTGGCCAGCAGATCGCAGCTGGCATCAGCCAGTGGCACCCGTGCCATGCTTGCTACGAGCCACTCGATCTGCGGCGCACGCTTACAGGCGCGTTTGACGGCTTCACGGGAAATGTCCAGCGCGTAGCCGTCCGCATCGGGCAAAGCCTGAGCAATCTGCGCTGTGTAATAACCTTCGCCACAGCCGATATCCAGCCAGCGACTCGGTGAGCGTTCGCCTGCCAGCTGTGCCAGTCGCCTCGCCAGCGGCGCGTAGTAACCCCCCTCGAGGAAGCGCCGCCGCGCCTCGACCATGGCCTGGTTGTCGCCCGGGTCGCGGCTGTTCTTGTGCTGCACCGGCAGCAGATTGAGATAGCCCTGGCGGGCCCGATCGAAACGGTGATTGGCCGGGCAGACGACGCCGTTGTCCGCCGCGCGGAGCTCGGCGTGGCAGATAGGACAGGTCAGCATGCGAGCAGGTTGACCAGGGTCTGGTAGTAGATCTCGGTGAGCAGGTCGAGGTCGCTGGCGAGGATATGCTCATCCACCTGATGAATCGTTGCGTTGACCGGGCCCAGCTCGACGACCTGCGCGCCCAAAGTCGCGATGAAACGCCCGTCCGAGGTGCCACCACTGGTGGATGGTGAGGTCTCGCGGCCAGTGACGCTGCGGATTGCCGCAGCCACGCCGTCGAGCAGGTCACCGGGTTCAGTCAGGAAGGGAAGGCCCGAAAGGGCCCAGTCGACGTTCCAGTCGAGACCGTGTTTATCGAGAATCGCCGCAGTGCGTTGCTGCAACCCTTCGACGGTGGATTCGGTGGAAAAACGGAAATTGAACACCGCCTCCAGCGTGCCGGGGATGACGTTGGTGGCGCCTGTGCCCGAATTCAGATTGGAGATCTGGAAGCTGGTCGGCGGGAAGAAGTCATTGCCATCGTCCCAGTGTTCACCTGCCAGTTCGGCCAGTGCCGGTGCCGCCAGATGGATCGGGTTCTTGGCAAGATGCGGGTAAGCCACATGGCCCTGTTGGCCGCGAACCGTAAGCGTGCCACCGAGCGAGCCGCGGCGGCCGTTTTTGACCACGTCGCCGACCAGCGTAGTGCTCGATGGCTCACCAACGATGCACCAGTCAAGCCGCTGGCCGCGCTCACGCAAGCGCTCTACCACAGCCTTTGTGCCGTGGTGCGCAGGGCCTTCCTCGTCGCTGGTGATGAGGAAAGCGATCTGGCCTTTGTGGTTCGGATGCTCAGCGGTAAAGCGCTCGACCGCCACAATCATCGACGCCAGGCTGCCTTTCATGTCGGCAGCGCCACGGCCATGAAGCATGCCGTTTTCGTCGATGCGCGCGGCAAACGGAGGATTCTGCCACGCCTGTATCGGACCGGTAGGGACCACGTCGGTGTGGCCGGCGAAGCACAACACGGGACCTTCGCTGCCACGGATTGCCCAGAAGTTCTCGACGTCCTCAATGTGCATCGGCTCGATAGCAAAGCCGCAGGCGGCGAGGCGCTCACTCATCAGTTGCTGACAACCCTCATCCAGCGGAGTGACCGATGGCCGATTGATCAGCTCGCAGGCGAGTTCGAGGGTCGGTGAGAGGGCGGCGGCGGTCATCACAGCTCCGGGGCAAGGCGGGGAAAGGGCGCCATATTAAATTAAAAAGCATGGCAGCAGCGGGGCGGAAGCAAGCCGTTTTCGAAACGCTTCGGTATGCCTGGCTGGGACGACGTGGGGCTCGGGCCTATAATCGGCAAACGTCTTGTTTGAGGTATGACATGTCTATCGACGATCAACGTTTCGGCGGCATTGCCCGTCTGTACGGCTCCGAGGGGCTGCAGCGTTTAGCGGCTGCACATGTCGCGGTGGTCGGTATCGGCGGGGTCGGCTCTTGGGCGGCCGAAGCGCTGGCGCGCAGTGGCGTCGGTGAAATCAGCCTGTTCGATCTCGATGATGTCTGCATCACCAACACCAATCGGCAGGTCCATGCGCTAGAAGGTGCGGTGGGCAAGCCAAAGGTGGATGAAATGTCGGCGCGGATAAAGGCGATCAACCCGGCGTGTGTGGTTCACGCCGTGGCCGACTTCGTGACTCGCGAAACCATGGCCGAGTACATTACCGAGCAGCTGGATTGCGTCATTGACTGCATCGACAGCGTGCCGGCCAAGGCCGCGCTCATCGCCTGGTGCAAGCGTCGCAAGATCCAGATCATTGCCACTGGCGGCGCGGGCGGACAGGTGGACCCTACCCAGATCCAGGTCGCCGATTTGAACAAAACGTTCAACGACCCCCTCGCGGCGAAAGCGCGTTCGCTATTACGGCGTGAATACAATTTCTCTCGAACCCCTGGGCGTACCTACAGCGTGCCGTGTGTGTTTTCCACCGAACAGCTGCGCTACCCCAAGCCAGATGGTGGCGTCTGTCAAAGCAAAAGCTTCGTCGGTGAAGGGGTGAAGCTCGACTGTGCCGGCGGGTTCGGCGCGTCGATGATGGTGACGGCCAGTTTCGGTCTGGTCGCGGCGGCTAAGGCGGTAGACAAGCTGGTCGCTGGGGCTCGGCGGCCGGCGGAGCGTCTGAAGACCTGATAGCGGCGTTTGTCTGGCCTCTGTTAGCGCCGGTCAGGTAGCCTCTGCCAGCTCACGCATTCTGCCAAGAACGGCGTTCATCCCATTGGCTCGTGATGGCGAAAGCTGCCGTGAGAGGCCAAGCTGGCTGAACCATTCCGCTATGTCGAGCTGCTGTAGCTCGCCGACATTCAGGCCATTGACGCGAACCAGCAGCACGGCAAGCAGCCCACGCAACAGACGCGCGTCGCTGGTGCCGCGGAAATGCCAGTGGTTGTCCTGTCGCGCGCCGACTAGCCAGAGCTTGCTGTCGCATCCGGCAACCAGGTTGAGCGCGTTGCGTTCGGTTTCGCTCAGGGGCTCAAGGCGATCACCCCATTGCATCAACAGCCGTGCACGTTGTTCCCAGCCGGCAGCCAACTGAAAGGCTTGCAGCGTTTCGGCGGCGACTTCGGGAAGCGCGGTCATCGCAGCATTTCCAGTGCCTGATCCAGCGCATCGAAGAATCGCTCCAGATCGAGTCCGTCGTTATACAGCCCGAGCGATACGCGAATCGCACCTTCGATATCCAGTCTTTTCATCAAGGGCTGCGCACAATGGGTGCCGCTGCGTATGGCGATACCTTGTTCGGTCAGCAGGTGGGCCAGATCGCCGTGATGGACGCCATCGACCGTAAAGCTTGCCAGCGCCAGCTGCGGATCGCCGAGCAGTCGCAGGCCTGCCCGCTCGGCCAAACCGGTGCGCAACGCGCTATGCAGGGCGAGCTCGTGCCGGTCAACAGCATCGGCATCCAGTCTCGACAGGTAGTCCAGCGTGGCGCCCAGGCCGATCACACCCCCAATGGGCGGGGTTCCGGCTTCGAAACCCAGTGGGGCCGCGTGGAAGTCGGCATGCTGGAAATCAGCGACACGGACCATTTCCCCGCCGAACTGCCAATGCTTGAGTTTGAGCAACGACTCGCCCCGGCCGTAGAGCGCGCCAACACCTTCCGGGCCGTACAGCTTGTGGCTGGAGAGCACATAGAAATCGCAGTCCAGCGCCTGCAGGTCATGTCGGCCGTGAACCACGCCTTGGGCACCGTCGACTATGCTGAGTGCGCCCTGTGCCTTGGCCATTGGCAGCAACTCGGGCAGTGGCTGCCACGCGCCCAAGACGTTGGATAACTGGCTGACGGCAAGCAGGCGGGTGCGCGGGCCGATCAGGCTGGCTGCTGCCTCGAGGTCGATAATGCCGCGCTCGTCGAGCGGCAGTACGACAAGCTTAGCGGCACGTCGCTTGGCCAATTGCTGCCAAGGCAGCAGATTGGCGTGGTGCTCAAGGGCGCTGACGACGATTTCATCGCCAGCTGAAATCAGATGCTCAAGACCATAGGCCAGTAGATTGAGTGCTTCGGTGGCGCCGCGGGTAAAAACGATTTCGGTCGGACATGCGGCGTTGAGCCAGCGCGCCACCTTGATACGTGAGTCCTCGAATGCGCGGGTCGCCCGTTCTGCCGGTTGGTGTTGGGCTCGATGCACATTGGCGGTGCCACTGGTGTAGTAGCCGGTGAGGGCATCGATCAGTGCCTGCGGCTTCTGCGAAGTGGCAGCGCTGTCCAGATAGGTCTGACCTTGCGCTTCAAGGATAGCCAAGGCGGGAAAATCGGCGCGCCAGGGGGATGTCAGCGGCATGGGGACTCCTGAAAGCAGGACGGGACGCCTGATGGAGGAACTGCGTAAACCAGGCTGGCGAGCTAGCGCCAGCCTGTCTACGTTCTGACGCTGCGTTTAGTTGTGCGCGTGCAGCGCCTCGTTCAGCTCGATCGCAGACTTGTGCGTCTTGCATTCGACCGCACCGCTCAGCGAATTGCGGCGGAATAGCAGATCCGTCTGGCCGGCCAGTTCGCGCGCCTTGACGACCTTGACCAGCTCGCCTTGCTCATCGAGCAGGTTCACCTTGGTACCGGCTGTGATGTAGAGGCCGGATTCCACGGTGTTGCGGTCGCCCAACGGAATGCCGATCCCCGCGTTTGCGCCGATCAGGCAGCCTTCGCCGACCGAAATGACGATGTTGCCGCCACCGGACAGGGTGCCCATGGTCGAGCAGCCGCCGCCCAGATCCGAGCCCTTGCCGACGAACACGCCAGCGGAGACACGGCCTTCGATCATGCCCGGGCCTTCAGTGCCAGCGTTGAAGTTGATGAAGCCTTCATGCATCACCGTGGTGCCTTGACCGACGTAGGCGCCGAGGCGGATACGCGCGCTGTCGGCGATACGAACACCGGCCGGCACCACGTAGTCGGTCATCTTCGGGAATTTGTCGACCGAGACGACTTCCAGCAGGTAGCCCTTCAGGCGCGCTTCCAGCTGGCGCTCGGCCAGCTCGGCCAGATCGACGGCACCCTGATTGGTCCAGGCGACGTTAGGCAGTAGCGGGAAGATGCCAGTGAGATTCAAGCCGTGCGGCTTGACCAGGCGATGGGAAATCAAATGCAGCTTGAGATAGGCCTCAGGGGTGGAGGTCAGTGCTGCATCCTCGGCGAGCAAGGTCACGACCAACGGGCGCTGGCTTTCGGCAAGGCGGGTCAACAATGCATGTTGAGCGGTGTCGAGCGGCTTGATGGCATCGGCTAGTTGAGCCGCCTGGGTGGTATTGATGGTGACAGCCTGATTGCCACCTTCATAATTCAGCAGCGGCGCAATGGCGGCGACCAGCTCGCCGCTCGGGTGCAGCAGTGGCTGCGCATAGAAAACTTCCAGCCAGCTGCCCTGGCGGTTCTGGGTGCCGACGCCAAACGCCAGGCTGAAGAGGGAATTGCTCATAGGGGGAGTCCTTTATCAGTCGCGCTCGTCTCGGCGAGCGGGTCTCAGTTCTTGGCTGCCAGCTCGGCAGCATAGGTGTCTGGCTTGAAGCCAACGAGCGTCTTGTGGCCCAGATCCAGAATTGGACGCTTGATCATCGACGGCTGGGCCAGCATCAGTTCGATGGCCTTTGCCTGGTCAAGATCGGCTTTCTGCTCATCGTCCAGCTTGCGGAAGGTCGTGCCGGCACGGTTGAGTACGATCTGCCAACCATGTTCATTGCACCAGGCTTCCAGGTGGGCGCGGTCGATGCCAGCGCTCTTGTAGTCATGAAATTCATAGCTTAGCCCCTGCTGGTCGAGCCAGGTACGGGCTTTTTTCATGGTGTCGCACGCCTTGATGCCGTACAGGCAGCGTCCTTTGCTTTTATCGGGCATAACAGCTCCGCATTCTCCGGCCAAACTGGGCCGCGGATTATGCCACGATGAGACGAAGCCTGCCGTCCGTGGCGCGAAGCCGGCCTGACCTCCCTGTCGCATGCGCTTGCCACCCGAGTAAAGAGGTTCGACCTTTTCCCCCCAAGATGTTGTCCATTGATCACAATCGTAACGATGAGGTCATGTATGGCACGCAAGCATTTCGAGAACCACGAGGCCATTTCATCCGCCGTTCCTGCTGACGACGGGTTCGAGGCGGTGATCGCCATCAAGCGTCGCGGCACGGACGAAAATGCACATGTTTTCAAAGTCGCTAACGGGCGCCGTTACGACCTCGCGTCCGAGGCTGACGTGGCCGCGGAGGCAGCGCTGACCAAGGTCAGGGAGGTCAGCGATGAAGGTGAGCTGATCTGGGAAGAAAATGCGATCTGACGGGAGGGTGTCATGAGCGAATCGGAAAAGCCGAACACGGACGAGCAGGGTAAGCAGAATGAAAGCACGAAGGCTGACGTTCCCGAACACATGAAGCCGGAGAATCTGGAGAAGCTGCGCGACTATGGCAAAGACATGATTCCGCCAGGTGTCGCCTGACGCGCTGAGCCGGACGCCATGGCGTCCGGCTATGACGTCAAAGCGTCGTGATGAACGCGCGGATTCGCTCCGCGGCCTCGACGCAATCCTCCAGCGGCGCCACAAGCGCCATGCGCACACGGCCCGTTCCTGGGCTGACGCCGTCTACCTCGCGTGACAGGTAGGACCCCGGGACCACCGTGACGTGCTCGCATGCATACAGCTCGCGGGTGAAAAGCTGGTCGTCCACTGGCGTCTTCGGCCACAGATAGAAGCCGCCGTCCGGTCGCTGCACGTCCATCACCGGCGAGAGGATCTCCAGCATCGCGTCGAATTTCTCCCGGTACAGCTGCCGATTGGCCTGCACATGAACCTCATCGTTCCAAGCCGCGATGCTAGCCAGTTGGGTTTGCACTGGCATGGCGCAGCCGTGGTAGGTGCGGTACAGCAAAAACGCTTTGAGAATGTCGGCATCGCCCGCGACAAACCCGGAGCGCAGCCCCGGCAGGTTCGAGCGTTTGGAAAGACTGTGAAAGACCACGCAGCGCTTGAAATCGTTGCGCCCGAGCGCTGCGCATGCAGTCAACAGCCCAGCGGGCGGTTGGTCTTCGTCGAAATACAGCTCGCTGTAGCATTCGTCGGCCGCGATGACGAAATCGAATTCGTCCGCTAATGCGATCAGCTTCTTCAGCGTTTCAAGCGGGACCAGGGCGCCGGTCGGGTTCCCCGGGGAGCAGAGGAAAAGGATCTGCGTCTGCTGCCAGACCTCTGGCGAAACCGCGTCGAAGTCTGGATTGAAGCCATTTTCGGCAGTGCAAGGCAAATAATGCGGCGTGGCGCCGGCCAGAAGTGCCGCACCTTCGTAGATCTGATAGAAGGGGTTGGGGCTGACCACCAGCGCGCCCTGTTCGCGGTTGACCACGGCTTGGGTGAAGGCGAACAGCGCTTCACGGGTGCCGTTGACCGGCAATACATGCCGTGCTGGGTCGACTGAGCCTTGAGTCACACCAAAGCGTCGTTCGCACCAGCGGGCGATCGACTCGCGCAACGCCGGGATGCCCTGCGTGGTGGGGTACACCGCAAGCTGGTCAAGGTTGTCGGCCAGTGCTTGAGCGACGAAATCCGGCGAACGGTGTTTCGGCTCTCCGATCGACAGCGCGATTGGGCGCTTGTCTGCTGGCGGCTGCGCACCGGCAAGCAGGCCGCGCAGTTTTTCGAAAGGATAGGGCTGCAACAGGGTCAAGGCGTCATTCATGGTCAGGTCTTCGAAACGTCGAGAGGCGCCAGGCTGCGCCTCGATTGATTCAGTCTTGGCGGGCGCCGCCGTAGTAGGCGCAGCCGCGTAAGGTCTGGCCGTCCAGGCGTAGCTCGGCAGTCAGATGGCTGACTGCGCCGGTTGCGCTGTCCAGGCAGCGTTGCGGTGCTACCCACAGATCGAGGCGCTGATCGTTGGCCTCGGTACTGAAGCTGGTCTGCCCGCTGGGCAGTTGCTCTTCCAGATAGGGCAAGGCCAAGGCCGGTTGGCCGGGACGTTCAAGGAGCAAGCCGCCGCTGGTGATCTTCACGCTCCAGCCTGGCTCGTGACCTGTCGCGCGCAGAAGCAACCGGTTGAAAGTGTCGTCGCTGCACCCCGGCCCCTCTGTCTGCAGGCGATACACCTGAGTCAGCTGAAACTGGTCGCTATCGCCACTTTGGGTGATCAAACTGCCACGGATGTCGGCAAATAAAGGCTGGTTGCTTCCGGCCATCAGCGCCTGTGCATCGTCGGGCAGTCCTGTCGCGCCGCTGTCGAGCAACGCGAGGTTGCGTCGGCCCTGGCAGCTGCTGAACTGCAATCTGCCGTCCTGCTGGGTGATGGTGCCCTGCAGTCGCTCGGTCGGTCGCGCCGGAGGCTGGTCGTCCCATTGCAGTGACTGACACCCGGCAAAAACCGGTAGGAGACTGAGCAGTAAAGCGCGGGGTGCGATCATGGGCGGGCTCGAATTCAGGCGGGGCAATGCTGCGCCAGTGGGGCTGGCGCAGATGGGTCAGCTACCTTTGACGGGTCGGCCGTCGACGGTGCCTTCTTCGAGCATGATCTGGTACTCCTTGCCGTCCTTTTCGACCTGATGCAAGCGGACCAGCATGTAGTCCCAATTCTTCGCGAACCAGAGGATGGTCTGTCGCTTGCTCTGCGTCGGATCGCGCACGCGCTCGACCTTGATCGCATCGACCTGACCGGCCTTCGTGCTGACTTTTTCCTCACCTAGGACGCGGAAATCGTAGGTTTCGATCTCGTCGCCATCTACGACCTGATAGCTCATGCTCTTCTCGCCCGCTGCAACCGCGTGCTGAAGAGCGATCTGATAGGTGGATTTGTCCAGCAGGCCGCGATTCAGCGGAAGCTTCACCGGGTCACCACGGTCTTCTCCGACTACCTGCTTGGCTTGCCAGTCAAAGTCGTGCTTGATGGATTTGCCCTTGCCCAGCCCGCTGCGTTTGAGTCGGTATTTCTGTGGTAGGAAGGTCTCGCCTTCGACTGTGAAAACGCTGCGCTCATTGAAGCTGGCGACCAGCATCGAGGCTTCGAAATCCAGCTCCCAGGTATTGTCATCGCGTTTTTCCAGGCTGCGCTGGGCTGTGCCACTGACAGGTACCTGTTTCCAGTCCGCGGTGTAGCTAGCGGAGAAAGGCTTCAGCTCAAGAGCCTGGACCGGCAGGGCCAGCACGGCGAGGGCGAGCAGCAAGGCACGACGCATAATGTCTCCTAAATTCTTAATAGATGGCCGGTGGCCGGCAACAGCATGTCGTCCAGCATCGCGCCTTGCTTGGCAAGGCGCAAGCGGCCCTCGGCGAACCAGCGAACAGCCAACGGATAGATGATGTGCTCGGCTGTATGCACTCTATCGGTCAGCTTGTCGATGCTTTCGTTGGGTTCAATCTTTAAGCAGGCCTGTATGACCACAGGGCCGCCGTCGAGCTCTTCGGTAACGAAGTGCACGCTGCAACCATGTTCCAGGTCACCGGCGTCGAGTGCCCGGCGGTGGGTATCCAGTCCCTTGTATTTCGGTAGCAGGGACGGATGGATATTGAGCAGCCGACCCTGGTAATGGCGAACGAAGCCTGCGGTGAGAATGCGCATGAAGCCGGCTAGCACCACCAGCTGCGGCTGGTATGTGTCGATGATTTCCATCAGAGCCGCATCGAATGCTTCGCGATCAGCAAAATCCTTGTGCTGCACAACGTGCGTATCGATGTCGGCCGCTTGCGCACGCTGCAGGCCGAAGGCCTCTGCACGGTTCGAAACCACCGCGCGGATACGCGCGGGGCTGTTGTCTTCGTCGAGGCTGTCGATCAGAGCCTGGAGATTGCTGCCAGACCCAGAGATCAGCACGACGACATTACAAGGTGCGTGCATTACTGGGTTTTCAGGTTGTTCAGCAGGACGCGTTCAGCACCTTCGTCAGCTGTTCCAATTTCGCCGATGACCCAGGGGTTTTCGCCGGAGGTGCGTAGATTGGCGAGCACGGCTTCGACCTGATCCTGGGCGACACAGATCACCATGCCGACGCCACAGTTCAGCACGCGATGCATTTCATGCTCATCGACATTACCTTGCTGCTGCAGCCAATTGAAAACAGCCGGACGCTGCCAGCTGGCGACATCTATTACCGCCTGGCTGCCTTCGGGCAGAACGCGTGGGATGTTGTCCAGCAGACCGCCACCGGTGATGTGCGCCATCGCTTTCACCGCACCGGTTTCCTTGATCAGCTTGAGTAGTGGCTTCACGTAGATACGTGTCGGCGCCATCAACAATTCGGTGAGCGGCTTGCCGTCGAGTTGTGTGGTTTCGATATCGGTGCCGGCTACCTCGATGATCTTGCGGATCAGCGAATAGCCGTTGGAATGGGGGCCGGACGACGGAAGGGCAATCAGAGCATCGCCGGCGGCTACTTGTGAGCCGTCGATAATTTCGCTTTTTTCCACGACGCCGACACAAAAACCGGCCAGGTCGTAATCTTCGCCTTCGTACATGCCGGGCATCTCGGCGGTTTCGCCGCCCACCAGCGAGCAACCGGCCAGTTCGCAGCCTGCCCCGATACCCGTTACAACCGTTGCGGCGATGTCGACGTTGAGCTTGCCGGTAGCGTAATAGTCAAGAAAGAACAATGGCTCGGCACCGCAGACCACCAGGTCGTTGACGCACATGGCGACCAGATCCTGGCCAATGCTGTCGTGCTGGTTGAGGTTCAATGCCAAGCGCAGCTTGGTGCCGACGCCGTCGGTGCCCGAAACCAGAACGGGCTGCTTGTAACCGGCCGGAATTTCACAGAGCGCGCCAAAGCCGCCCAGGCCACCCATGACCTCAGGACGGGCGGTGCGCTTGGCCACGCCTTTGATGCGTTCGACCAGCGCTTCGCCTGCATCGATGTCGACACCGGCGTCCTTGTAGCTGATGGAGGGTTGCTTGCTCATAAGAATCCGGACCTGTGAAGGGAAGTGCGGGGGCGACCGGGTCAGAATCAGGTTTCTGTCGCGACGCTGCGAGGGCGCCGGACCGGTCTGCGGAAAGCGCGCGATTTTATCAGGCTTGCCGCACAGCGACCATCCCGTGATCGGTGATGTCGATTAGGTTTGCCAGGGACACGCGAGATTTTCCGCGGCGCGATACGCAGGCTGTCACTGCTGCGGTTGCCCCGAGTTAGGTGCCTGTTTAAGGTATAACGCTTGATCATTCCGAACCCGGTCGCCGCAAGGGGCCGGCAGGCCCTCATGACTGGTTAGCCAGCGAGTTTCTAAAATATGCGCGTAACTTCCCGTCTTCTCGCACTGTGCTGCGCAGTTGTGTCCGCACATGGCATGGCGGCACCCGTCAGCGATCTCTACAAAGTGCGTGAGCCGGTTGCCAGCCAACAACCAGCCGAGCGCGAAGAGGCGCTACGAAACGCCTTCGATACGCTGGTGCTGCGTCTGACCGGCGACACCAGCACTGATCAAAACTCCGTTGCGCAATTGCGCAACGATCCGCAGCAATTGGTGAGCCGCTATGCCTATGAGGGCGACGCAGTCATCGTTAACTTCGATCCGGTGACTACCGAGCGTGCGCTGCGGTCAGCGGGGCTTTCATTATGGGGCGCTGAGCGCCCGAGCATCCTGACCTGGTGGCTGGGCGAGTCGGCTAACGGCTCGCAGCTCGTTGGCGATGCGCAGGAGGGCTCATCCGACTTACGGGCGGCCGCCCAGCATCGTGGCCTGCCGTTGCGTTTGCCGTTGGCCGATCTGAGTGAGCAGCTCGTGGCCACCCCCGAGACCGTCACAACGAAGGATCCACAGGCGCTTCGCGATGTGTCGGAGCGGTACGATGCAGATGGGCTGCTAACCGTCATGGCTAATCAGTCCGGCGAAACCTGGCAAGCCAACTGGCGTCTCTGGGTTGGCGACAAACAGACGCAGGGCAAGGCGAGTGGCGACACCCGATCCGCGCTGGCCGATGAGGTCATGCTTGCCGTAAGCACATTCCTGGCGCCGCAGTACCGCGTTAAGCCCGGCGACAGAACGGAGATCACGCTAGAGGTGCTTGGGGCTGACGTGGAGCGTTTCGCCGAGCTAGATCGCCTGCTTGAACCCTTCGGCGCACGCTTGCAGCGGGTCGAAAGCGATCGGCTGGTGTATCGCCTCAGCGCTAGTCCAGAGCAACTGCGGGCTCAGCTAGCCTTGGCGCGGCTGCAGGAAGTCGCTCCCGATGAAATTGGCATGCAAGCGATAGACGCCGCTGGCGCCGATGCTGACGTCGAGCCTATCGGCGACAGTAACGTGTCGGCCGGCGACGCTGAAGCGCAGCCAAGCAATGCCCAATCTCCTCTCGACGAGCCGGGCGCACCGGCAAGCGAGCAATCCGAGCCGGCAGATCAGGGTACGTTGCTGCGCTACCGTTGGTAGCGTTTATCCGCCCGACAGTAAGTCGGAGTGGGCTTTGCGACCCATGGCATTCATCGATTCACGGTTTCCCCTTTCGCCTGCTGTAGCCAGCGGCCTCTGATCACCCAAACAAGACGTTTAGAACATGACCATCACCCACAACAACCGCTGGCTATGGCTGGTGGCGCTGTTTTTGATTGGCTGGTTGATCTATCAGCTATCACCCATCCTTTCGCCTTTTCTGGTCGGCATCCTGCTGGCTTATCTGGGCGACCCACTGGTAGACCGGCTGGAGCGTTGGAAGCTGTCCCGAACCTGGGGTGTGATTCTGGTTTTCTCACTGTTCACACTGCTGTGTCTGTTGCTGCTGCTGGTGTTGGTTCCGATGCTCGGCAAGCAGCTGATGCATCTCTACGAGCTTGCACCGCTGGGCCTGGACTGGCTGCAGCTGACGGCGCTGCCCTGGGTGCAAGCGCGGTTTGGCCTCGACGACGATTTCTGGCGCGTCGATCAGCTCAAGAGCGCGTTTTCCGCCAATCTCGGCAGCACCAAGGACGTGGTAGCGATCATCCTCAGTCAGGCTACGGCGTCGAGCATCGCCTTGCTGGCCTGGTTGGCGAATCTCCTGCTGGTGCCGGTGGTGTGTTTCTATTTACTGCGGGATTGGGACCTGATCATGGCCAAACTGCGCACGCTTCTACCGCGGCGGCGCGAGGATACTGTCATGGCGCTGATGCGCGAATGCCACGAGGTCATCGGCGCGTTTCTGCGTGGTCAGCTGCTGGTTATGTTGGCGCTGGCTGTCGTCTATTCCGCTGGTCTCATGTTGGTCGGTGTCGAATTGGGGCTGTTGATCGGAGTCTTGGCTGGCCTCGCCAGCATCGTGCCGTACATGGGGTTCGTGGTGGGCATAGGCGCAGCAGTGATTGCCGTGCTGTTCCAGTTTGGTCTGGAGCTCTATCCCCTGCTGGGCGTCGCGGCGGTGTTCACAGTAGGGCAGATGATGGAAGGCATGCTGCTAACCCCGCTGTTGGTGGGTGACCGTATCGGCCTACACCCCGTTGCGGTGATCTTCGCGGTGCTGGCTGGGGGGCAACTGTTTGGTTTTACCGGCGTGCTCCTGGCATTGCCAGTTGCGGCGGTGATCATGGTCCTGCTGCGCCATGTGCATGATCTCTATAAACTCTCGGATCTTTATGCAGAGCCGCCGGCCGACCCACCCCGCCAACCATGAAACCCATTCAGCTACCCCTGGGCATTCGTCTTCGTGACGATGCCACCTTTGCCAACTTCTACCCGGGCGCCAATGCGGCCGCGCTTGGCTATGTCGAGCGAGTCTGTTCGCCTGCGGCTGGTTGGTCCGATGAATTGATCTATCTGTGGGGCGGTACTGGCGTCGGGCGCAGTCATTTGCTTCAGGCCGCCTGCTTGCGCGTCGAGCAACGTGGTGAACTGGCCGTGTATCTGCCGTTGGCGGAAGTGGCGGAATACGGCCCGGCGCTTCTGGATGATCTGGAACAGAGCGAGCTGGTCTGTCTGGATGATCTGGATGCCATAGCGGGCGATCCGGTCTGGGAAGAAGCCTTGTTCCATCTGTTCAATCGGCTTCGCGACAGTGGTCGACGCCTGTTGCTCGCCGCCGATGCCTCTCCGCGAGAAATCGCTGTACGGCTTCCAGACCTCAAGTCCCGTTTGAGTCTATCGCTGGTGTTTCAACTTCAGGAACTCTCGGATGAGGACAAGCTGCGCGCCTTGCAGCTTCGAGCATCGCGCCGCGGTCTGAACCTGCCGGACGATGTAGGCCGCTTCATCCTCACTCGCGGTGCCCGCAGCATGAGCGCATTGTTCGAGTTGCTCGACCGGCTCGATCAGGCCTCCCTCCAGGCGCAACGCAAACTGACCATCCCGTTTCTCAAGGAAACGCTTGGCTGGTAGGAACGCTGGCAGCAGGCTGTTGAGTTCGGCCCGGCTTTGCAGGTCAGCACGGCCAAGCTGAACCGAAACGTCGTCATGCGGCTCACCCGAGAGTAGGTTGAACTGCTGGAGTAGGGTGGGCTTCAGCCCACCGACGCTGTCCAACGTTACCTGAGAACCTGGCACCTCGCCTCGCTGTGCCTCCTGCTCGTCTCAGCTTTCGCCAGCCGCTTTGCGACCGTACTGATAAGCCCAACGGGTATAGAGCAGGGCGCTTATGAAGAGCGTCAGGCTGATGATTGCTTCCAGCCAGCCGTAAACCATCCGGGTCGGGTTGATCGCGGCAAGCACGCCTTGAATGAAGTAGAGGTTGACGATAAAACAGGTCCAGGCATGGGCGCGCGGGCTTCCGGAGATCATGCCAGGGGCCACCAGAAGGAGTGGAATCAGCTGAATGCTGACCACCACCCAGGTGCGCGCGCCGTGCAGGTCGGCAAATGCCAGATTCCAGACGACCAATAGCACGGCCAGTCCAATGAAACTGGCCAGGCTGATCGCACGGCTGAGTTTTACCCGTGGCGTCAGCCATTCGAGCGACGGCAGGGGTTTCGGCTTTCTAGCCACGGTTATTCTCCAGACGCTTGGCGGTTTCCGCGAGGCGTTGGCCTAGTGCGCGGCAAAGACTGATTTCATGCTCATCTAATGCACGCTTGCCATCTGCTCCGGCATGGTGACTGGGGCCGTAGGGGGTGCCGCCGCCACGAGTTTCAAGCAAGGCGTTTTGGCTGTACGGCAGGCCGAGCAGCAACATGCCGTGGTGCAGTAGGGGTAACAGCATGGACAGCAACGTGGTCTCCTGACCGCCATGCAAGCTGGAGGTCGAGGTGAACACGCCAGCAGGTTTACCGACCAGTTCGCCGGTCAGCCAGAGTCCGCTGGTGCCGTCGAGGAAGTATTTCAGCGGGGCGGCCATGTTGCCAAAGCGGGTCGGGCTACCGAGAGCGAGGCCGGAGCAATGCTTCAGGTCATCCAGCGTTGCGTAAATGGCGCCATGCTCGGGAATCGCAGGCGCAACCGTCTCGCATTCGGCGGACACGGCCGGTACGGTGCGCAATCGTGCCTCATGCCCTGCCTGTTCGACGCCTCGGGCAATTTGCCGGGCCATTTCCGCAGTGGCGCCGTGACGGCTGTAATACAGCACAAGGACGTACGGTGCACTCATGGCAGGATCTCCAGTACCTTTTCCGGCTGTCGACCAATCACCGCCACATCACCGGCTACCAGTATCGGCCGTTCGATAAGTTTCGGGTGAGCGACCATGGCGTCGATGATCTGCCCATCAGTGAGCGTCGGGTCGGCGAGGTTCAGGGTTTTGTACTCTTCCTCGCCGCTGCGCAGCAGCTGGCGTGGGCTGATGCCCAGCCTGGCAAGTATCTGCTGGAGCTCAGAAGCCGACGGAGGCGTTTCGAGATACCGGATGACGGAAGGGGAGAGGCCGCGTTGTACGAGCAGTTCCAGGGCACTTCGTGATTTCGAACAGCGTGGGTTGTGGTAAAGGATCAATTCGGTCATTTGGGTTGCTTCGCGCCAATTTAGTTGGCCATTCTAACCCTCAAAGCTGTGGCGCTTGAAACGGTGGTCGCGGAGGGCTGTCTGCCAAGGTAGGCTTTTACTTGCTACAGGCCCGCGGGTAACCGGGTTTCGGCGATCGCGACTGACACCGAGGGGATTGAATGCAACAGCGGATCAAGGATTTTGTGGAGTTCGGTCGTTTCTTGGTGCAGCGCTTCCTCGCGGATCGCGGCCCACACAGCGCAGCCGCATTGACCTATACCACCCTGTTCGCGGTGGTGCCGATGATGACGGTGACATTCGCCATGCTTTCCGCCATTCCTGCGTTTCAGGGGATCGGTGAGCAAATCCAGATATATATCTTCAGCAACTTCATTCCTTCCACGGGCGCTACCATTCAGGACTATCTGGTCGCCTTCACTGATCAGGCGAGGCAGCTGACCTGGTTCGGCGTTGGGTTTCTGATGGCAACCGCGCTGATGATGCTTTTGACCATCGAAAAGGCGTTCAACGTGATCTGGCGGGTGCGCCAACCGCGCCGCGGGATCTCAAGCTTTCTGCTGTACTGGGCGATCCTTAGCCTCGGCCCGTTGCTGCTGGGTGCGGGGTTTGCCATGAGCACCTATATCACCTCGTTGTCGCTGATATCGGGCCCGCATGCGCTGATTGGCGCGCGCACCGTTTTAAAAGCGATGCCCCTGTTGCTCAGTGTCGCGGCTTTCACATTGATCTATGCAGCTGTGCCGAACACTCGAGTGCCGCTGCGGCATGCATTGGTAGGTGGGACGTTTACCGCTGTGCTTTTCGAAACGGCGAAGCAATTGTTCGGCTTGTATGTCAGCTATTTCCCCAGCTATCAGCTGATCTACGGGGCGTTTGCCGCAGTGCCGCTGTTTCTGTTGTGGGTCTATCTATCCTGGATGATCGTATTGTTCGGGGCGGAACTGGTCTGCGGGTTGTCATCGTCACAGCAATGGCGACGCCGCTCGGTACCGCGGCTGCTGGTCATGCTCGGGTTGTTGCGCGTGCTTTACGAAAGTCAGCAGGCCGGGCGAGAGGTGCGTTTACGCGATGCTCACCGAAGCGGCTGGAAGCTGCCGGAGGACGAGTGGGATGAGATCCTCGAGTTCTTCGAGCGGGAGCAGCTTGTTTGTCGGACCGGCTCTTCCGGTTGGGTGCTCTGTCGCGATCTCAACAGCTACAGCTTCGATCAGCTGTTGCGTTCCAACCCGTGGCCTCTCTCGGGTAAGCAGGCGCTACCGGAGCATCTGGATGAGCCCTGGTACCCAACGCTGCGTCAATCCATGGAGCTGCTTCAGCGCGAGCAGGCCAGCCTGTTTGGTGGTAGCGTCGCGGATTGGCTGCAGTCGCAGCGCGTCTGAACGAGCCGATACTCAGCAGCGCAAGGAAAACGAACATGAACAGAGGACTCAGCGGATTGCTTGGTGCCTTCGCCTGCTTGATGCTGGTGGGCTGTGGTGAGGATTGGGGGGCGGACCAGCACGGCGCTAATGTCACTGCGCAGCAGCTCGACGGGCAGTGGCTGCTGATCAATTACTGGGCCGAATGGTGCGGCCCTTGCCGAACCGAAATTCCCGAACTGAACGCATTGGACCAGTCGCGGGACGACATCACGGTACTGGGCGTGAATTTCGACGGGCTGCAAGGCGACGAGCTGTTCGCTGCGGCCAAGCAGTTGAACATCAAATTCAGAGTGCTCAGCGTCGATCCGGCGGAGCGGTTGGGCCTGCCACGCAGTGCAGTGCTGCCGGTCACCTATATTGTCGACGCGGGCGGGGAAGTTCGCGAGAGTCTGGTGGGTGAGCAAACGGCGGAAGGGCTGCTCGCCAGGCTGGATAAACTACGGAACGAGGGGTAGTGGCTATTCGGGCGCTGGCGCCCGTCGTCAAGGCTTGACGTACCAGAAATCCTGCCAGAAGCCGATGACCTTCGCTGGATAGTGATGCTTGCCAAGGCTTCCGTTATAGCGTGCCAGCGCTCGGTTGATGTCACCATTTTCTTTCTTCAGGTAATAGCTGAGGATGGTGCAGCCGTAGCGGAGGTTGGTGGCGTTGTCGGTCAGATTGTCTTGCGGTCGTCCTAGCTCGGCTTTCCAGAAGGGCATCACCTGCATCATGCCCTGCGCGCCGACGCTGGAAATGGCGAAACGGTCGAAGTGGCTTTCAGCATGGATCAGTGCCAGAACGATATCTGGTTTGAGCCCCGCCTTGCTGGCCTCCTGATGCACCAACCGAAGCAAAGTCAGACGCTCCTGCGGATCACGAACGTAGCGCTTCAGGCGAGTCGACATATCGAGCAGCCAGACTTCCGCATCAAAACGATCCTGAAAGCTCTCAGCTTCTGCCACGGTGCGCTGCATCAGTTCGCGAAGCTCCGGTTCGGGTGCCTGGCGAACAGTCGCAGAGACTGGCCAGGCAACCACCAGCATTAACAGCCACAGGAGTCGGAGCGGCTTCATGACGCGACCTAGTCGCCTTCGCCTGGATCGTGTGCCTGGCGACCAGCATCCTGCATCAGGCTCCGGAGAAACTCCTGCTGCAAATCTGGATCGTTGCGGGTCAGCTCAATCAAGCTCTGTTCAAGCTCGCTGGCTTCCTCCTCGAGACCAAGCTCTGAAAGCCGCTTGACGCGATGCACCCATTGATTGACATCGTCACCTTCGAGGTCGTCGAAGATCAGATCGTGCGCTTCGAGAAGCTTGCCACGCAGGGCGCGACTGACAAGAAGCGTGGCGTCAGCTCGGGTACCGTCCTGCGG
Source organism: Pseudomonas sp. 10B238 (assembly GCF_000970615.1). Lineage (NCBI taxonomy): Bacteria > Pseudomonadati > Pseudomonadota > Gammaproteobacteria > Pseudomonadales > Pseudomonadaceae > Pseudomonas > Pseudomonas sp. 10B238. The sequence continues at coordinate 162,900 of NZ_KQ033929.1, read as the reverse complement.
GTCTTCGACCCGTAGCTGAAGCTTGCCTACCTGGCTGATGTCCTGATCGGCGAAGGGGCCATCAAGTAGATTCAGGCGCAGCACGCCGTTGCGATCAGTGCTCAGTTCGTGTGTCTCGTTGGCCGCAACGACCTCCACCGGGCGCTCAGCCCAAGGCAGGCTGGAGTACTCGAGCCGGGCGTCGCGTCGCTGCTCGTCAAGGCTTGCAAGGTTCTGCTGCGAACGGCCGTTGGACTCAACATTGACGAACGGATTGAGGCCCGCAAAACCGTAGCTGATCCAGTCGCGAGTGGCGCTTTCCGGTAGGTTGCCGAGCAACACGACGTTGAGCACATTGGCGCCAATACCTGCGACCACCGCAACAGCGCCAAGCGGAATCTCGTATAGCTCGCGCCAGGGTTGATAAGGTGTATAGCGATCATAGCGGCGTGTCACCTCGAAGTCGGTGACTTCGAAGGTCTTCTGGTCGAGTATGCGGATACGTCGCTGTGGCAGCTCGAGCAATGGCGCGCCCACCTCAATGCGCAGACTGTGGTCGAGCAGTCTGCGTTCGGTACGGGCTTCTTGTTCGCTACGTTGAGGCAGCTGATTGGCGCAGCCACCCACAAAAAGCGCCATGCAGAGCAGGGCGCAAGTTGAAGCACTTCGGTTGAGCATGATTTCCGTCAGCGGCTGGCGCGGGAATTGATGAATTCGAGGATGTCGGCAGTAGGGATGGCCTGGCTTTCGGCATCGCGGCGATGCTTGTATTCCAGAGTGCCATCGGCAAGCCCGCGGTCGCCTACAACGATGCGATGCGGTATTCCCACCAACTCCATATCGGCAAATTTGACGCCTGGACTGGTCTTTTTGTCACGGTCGTCGAGGAGAACGTCGTAGCCAGCAGCGGTGAGTTCCGCGTAGAGCTTATCGGTTGCTTCGCGGACGGCCTGGTTTTCGTACTTCATCGGGACCAGCGCGATCTGGAACGGGGCGAGGGCCTCGGGCCAGATAATGCCGCGCTCATCGTAGTTCTGCTCGATGGCGGCCGCGACGACACGAGACACGCCGATGCCATAGCAGCCCATGGTCAAGATAACAGGCTTGCCGTTTTCACCCATCACGCTGCAATTCATCGCCTGGCTGTACTTGGTACCCAGCTGGAAGATGTGCCCGACTTCGATGCCGCGCTTGATGATAAGCGTGCCGACGCCATCGGGGCTTGGGTCGCCGGCGACTACGTTGCGCAGGTCCGCCACCTCAGGTAGCGGCAGGTCACGCTCCCAATTGACGCCGAAGTAGTGCTTTTCCTCCTGGTTGGCTCCCGCCACGAAATCGCTCATCAGCGCCACAGAACGATCAATGACGCAGCTGATCGGCAAGTTCAACGGGCCTAGCGAGCCAGGACCGGCACCCATGGTGGCGCGGATTTCCGCTTCGGTCGCGAATACCAGCGGTTGTGCGACCTGAGGCAGATTCGCCGCCTTGATCTCGTTCAATTCATGGTCGCCACGAACGATCAGTGCAACCAGCTGGTCCTTCTCGATGCTCCGTACAAGCAGGGTTTTGATCGTTTTTTCAATAGGCAGTTGGAACTGCTCTACCAGTGCAGCGATCGTCTTGCAGTTTGGGGTATCTACCAGGCGGAGCTCTTCAATTGCAGAGCCGCGCTCAGTCTCGCGAGGGATCGCCTCGGCCTTCTCGATGTTGGCTGCGTAATCGGAGCTGTCGCTGAATGCGATATCGTCTTCGCCGGACTCGGCCAGAACATGAAACTCATGCGAGCCCGTGCCGCCAATAGAGCCGGTATCCGCCTGGACAGGACGGAAATTCAATCCCAGGCGCGTGAAAATCTTGCAGTACGCCTCATGCATCCGGTCATACGTTTCCTGCAGTGACTGTTGGTCAGCGTGGAACGAATAGGCGTCCTTCATGATGAATTCGCGCCCGCGCATCAGGCCGAAGCGAGGACGGATTTCATCGCGAAACTTGGTCTGTATTTGGTAGAAGTTGATCGGCAGTTGCTTGTAGCTGTTCAGCTCGTTGCGCGCCAAGTCGGTGATGATCTCTTCATGAGTCGGGCCAACACAGAATTCGCGGTCATGACGGTCTTTCAGACGCAGCAGCTCAGGGCCGTACTGCTCCCAACGCCCGGACTCTTGCCACAGCTCGGCAGGTTGGATGGCGGGCATCAGTACTTCCAGCGCGCCGGCCTTGTTCATCTCGTCGCGAACGATGGCTTCGGCCTTGCGCAATGCACGCAACCCCATCGGCATCCAGGTATAGAGCCCCGAGGCCAGCTTACGAATCATGCCGGCACGCAGCATCAGCTGATGGCTGATAACAACCGCGTCGGAAGGGGTTTCTTTAAGGGTCGAGAGCAGGAACTGACTGGTGCGCATGTGGGCCGTTGTGTCCTTGCAGAGCGGAGAATTTGGCTCGGCATTGTACGGTGGCGATACTCTGGCGTACAGAATCGTTCCGATGGCGTGCGTCTGCAAGAATGAAGAAGCCCGGCGAGTGCCGGGCTTCTTGTTTAGTTCGAGTTACAGCTGATGGGCCTGTATTACAGGATGCTCAGCGGGTACTCGACGATCAGACGCAGGTCGGTCAGGTCTGTGCCGTTATAGGCGCGTAGTCGCTGTCGGACCAGTACTTGGCGTGACGCAAGCGCAGCGAAAGGTCTTTCGCTGCACCATCCTGTACAACGTACTTGGCTTCTACGTCCCACTCGCGCTCCTTGCCTTCGCCAGTAGCTGTGGAGATGTCCCAGCCTTGCGCGTAACGGGTCATGAAGCTCAGGCCCGGGACACCATAACTAGCCATGTTCAGGTCGTAGCGAGCTTGCCAGGATTTCTCGTCTTCGCCGTTGAAGTCGGAATACTGAATCGAGTTAGCCAGCCAGACGGTACCGCCGCCGTCATCGCCATAGATGTAGCCGACACCGTCAACACCGCCATGCGACTGCTGGTATGCAACGGTTAACTTATGCGCATCGAACGCATAGGTCCCAGCAAGGCTCCAGATAGTGTTGTCTTCGTCATTGGCAGTGCCGACGTACTCCGACTCGTACTCGCTTTGGTAAATATTAAAATCGAAGGCCAGCGACTGTTCGCCGCCCAGATCCATGTTGTAGTTGACGTTGCCGTAGTATTTCTCGAAAGCGTCTTGCAGGTCGGAGTAATACAGCGAAGTGCTTAGGTTGTCGCCGAACGCGTAAGTACCACCGACGAAGATGATCTCGTCTAGTCCCAGTGCGTCATGGCTGGATTCGCGCTGAGCGCTCAGCGCGGTGAAGCGACCTGCATTCAGCTCCAAACCTTCGATTTCACTGCTGGAAATGAGGCCGCCCTCGGCTGTTTCAGGAAGCAGGCGGCTGTCGTCTGTCGAGAAAACAGGCACGGCGACAAACTGCGTGCCGTATTTCAGTACGGTATTGGATACGCGGAATTTCACGGCCGCGCCAGCTTGGGAATAGTCATCGGCAACGTGCTCGTCGCCTTGTACTGCTGGGAATATGCCGTTGCCCTGACGGCCACGGCCGGTGTCCAGTTTAACGCCGAGCAGACCGATCGCATCGACACCTACACCTACGGTGCCTTGGGTGAAGCCGGATTCGAAGGTGCCGATGAAGCCGTGGCCCCACTCTTCGCGATAGCTCTGACCATTGACTGCAGGAGTACCACCGGCACCGTTGTCACGGAAGTCACGGTTCATATACAGGTTGCGGTTCAGGATGGTCAGACTGCTGCCTTCCACAAAACCTTCCGATTCGGACTGGCTGGACGCCAGCGCCATTTGCGACGTGCCGGCCGCAACGGCCATAGCGATAACGCTCCACTTCATCACTTTCATCGTGATTGCTCCTTTGGTTTCAAATTGGTGCTTGCTTTCCTGCGTGCGCCGGAAAGAGGCATCTTTATTTTCGGTATACAAGCTCAATTGAGTCCTTCGTTTGCCTAGCTGGTCGTGACCTGCAGCAAGTCTGGAATGTATTTCCGAGAATTACTGTGTAGCTGGGTAAACTGGCGCGAGCAAGCTTAACTCAGCTATCCGCGTTTTTCTTCCCCCGTTCAAGCAGCTTTTTTGTTCAAAGCAATAACCGTGCACAAAATTCATTCACTGATTTTTGGCGCCGATTCGAGCCGAGGCATGTTGCCGCTTGCGCTAAAGCAGGGCTGGTTTCTGACCTGATTGCACCTCGCTGGGGCGTGTTGCCTTGCTGATCGCTTTCGAGCGCTGGAGTATCCTGCCGCAAACGACCAGACAAAGCTTAGCTGGCGCCGACATCTAATTAGGCAAAGGAGACCGTTATGTTCGTTCTCGATGAACGCTTGCAGCAGGACTCGGTGACGCTGGGTGATTTTCCGTTATGCAGGTTGCTGTTAATGAATGATGCCAGTTATCCATGGTTCATCCTGGTGCCCCGTCGGGAGGAGGTTAGTGAGCTGTTCCAGCTGGATCCGGCCGATCAGCAACTGTTGTGGCGAGAGGCGACGGCCCTGGCGGAAATAGTCAAAGACACCTTTGGCGCGGACAAGATGAATGTGGCAACACTGGGCAATGTCGTGAGCCAGTTGCATGTGCATGTGATCGCTCGGCGTCGGGGCGACACGGCCTGGCCGGCTCCGGTCTGGGGCTTTCAGGCCGCCAAGCCTTACAGCGAAGCGCAGCTAGCCGCAATCAAGCAGAAGTTGAAGCTCGTGCTCACCGATGGCTTCCAGTTCGAGGGGGGTAACTAATGGACCTGGAGCAACGCATCACCGATTTGGAAGCGCGCCTGGCTTTTCAGGACGACACTATCCAGACTCTCAATGATGTGCTTGTCGCACAACAGCGCACAGTCGACAGACTGCAGGCGCAGCTAGGTATGCTCGCAAGGCGGCAGGAAGATCTGCAAAGCAGGATGGAAGGCGAGGGAGATGAGGCGCCCCCGCCGCATTATTGATAAGGCGGCGGGGTGTAATGACGGCAGGGTGGCTTAGCACCCTGCGCTGGGATCAGTGGCTGAGCGGGTCGGCGACTACGTCTTCGGCCTGGAGGCCTTTATCACGCATCATGATCGTAAATTCGACGCGTTGGCCTTCAGCCAGCACCCGATGACCTTCCCCTCGAATCGCCCGGAAGTGGACAAATACATCGTCGCCACTGTCACGGGAAATGAAGCCGAAACCCTTTGAGGTGTTGAACCACTTGACGGTGCCAGTTTCGCGTCCGGCGGTTGGAGCCGCAGTGTGATTGGGTTGGACCTTACGGGCCTTGCTAGCGCCACGGTGGGCGCCGGCGCTTGTGCTTTTCGTTTGGCTTGTTGCCAGTTGCAGCAGTACGGCAATGAAAGCGAGCATGAGACTGGCAAGGGTCGCCGGCTGGCCAGCGAAGCTGGCGACAGGAATCAACACAATGGCCGCCTGGACGGCGACTGCGGCGATCAGCAGCGCGGACGCGCCGAATAGAATCGGGCGACCGTGACCGTGGGTGTTCAGTTGGGTGGAGGCGGCGAACTGCACGTTCAGCAGTCCTAGGAGCAGCAGACATAAGGCTGCAGGCTGGACCAGCAGAGGCATGGCGCCGGTTAGGCTGGGTACGAACGACAATATCAGGGCAGCTACGCCCGTTAGCACATGAAGGATCTTAAGCATTCTTATGACTCACAGTTAAATAGCACGACAGAATGCGGCAGGCTGTAGGGCAAATGGAGACGCTGAGTGTGGGTGAAGCGATCACTCGTATTTGATGGTGCCTTGCCTGCGGCGCGCGCGAATTTAACAGCAAAGCGTGGCCTCGCTCAATTCGCTGCGGTTTAGGTGAGGGGCTGGGCGGGGTGAGGTTAGTCAGGTCTAGCTTGTCAGGGTCCAGTTTGCGCCGGATAGAACGACGGGATAGCCGCGAATACAGTTATCCCGTTCGTAAGCGAGGACGCTAGCGCGGTCAGGCAGCCAGCAGGCTGCGCAGCATCCAAGCGGTCTTCTCATGGATCTGCATGCGCTGAGTCAACAGGTCAGCTGTGGGCTCATCGCTGACTTTTTCCAGCAGCGGGAAAATGCCACGTGCTGTACGGACTACGGCTTCCTGACCTTCGACCAGAAGTTTAATCATCTCTTCAGCGGCCGGAATTCCCTCCTGCTCCTTGATCGACGAAAGCTTGGAGTACGCCGCATAGGTACCTGGCGCCGGAAAGCCCAATGCGCGGATCCGCTCGGCAATGTCATCCACAGCCAGTGCCAGCTCGGTGTACTGAGTCTCGAACATCGTGTGGAGGGTATTGAACATCGGCCCTGTCACGTTCCAGTGGAAGTTGTGGGTCTTCAGGTACAGCGTGTAGGTGTCGGCCAGCAGGCGGGACAAACCCTCCGCAATAGCGGCGCGATCCTGTTCGGCAATACCAATGTCGATTTCCATGGTTTTCTCCCGTTTGGTGAATTCGCTGACATTTATGCCAGAAAAAGAGTGTCTTTGGTGAAGTGCTGCGATGGCAGCGGCGGTGTATGGGTTCGAAGGCTCAAAGACGGCTTCGGTTCAAATTGGATGGTTATTGGCATGATTGCTTGACCCTATCGGCAGCCGGCTGCGTTGAGATGATTATGCAGATATAATCCCGCGCTTGTGTCGGGCGGCTCGTTTTGCCGTGCGAGGAGGCGCTGCGGTGCTGGTGCTTGATCCTCCATTGCCGACAATTGATATTCCGGGCGGGGCGCCAGTAAGCAGCCGTCTGCACAGTCGCGATTCAAGCGACCCAACGAATTTCCAAGATGCGAGAAGCGAACCTCACCATGATGCGCAGCCACTATTGCGGCCAGTTGAACGAAAGCCTGGACGGCCAGGAAATCACTCTTTGCGGCTGGGTGCACCGTCGCCGTGACCACGGCGGGGTCATCTTCCTCGATGTGCGTGACCGTGAGGGCCTGGCTCAGGTCGTGTTCGATCCCGACCGTGCCGAAACTTTCGCCGCCGCAGACAAGGTGCGCAGCGAATACGTGATCAGGATTACCGGCAAGGTGCGCCTGCGCCCGGCCGGTGCGGTCAACCCGAACATGAAGTCCGGCGCCATCGAAGTACTGGGTTATGAGCTCGAAGTTCTGAACGAGGCGGAAACCCCGCCGTTCCCCCTCAATGAATACAGCGACGTCGGCGAGGAAACGCGCCTGCGCTATCGCTTCATCGACCTCCGTCGTCCGGAAATGGCCGAGAAGCTCAAGCTGCGCTCGAGAATCACCGCCAGCATCCGCCGCTATCTCGATGAGAATGGTTTTCTCGACGTTGAAACGCCTATTCTCGGGCGCCCGACACCTGAGGGTGCACGTGATTACCTGGTGCCTAGCCGTACCCATGCCGGTAACTTCTTCGCGCTGCCCCAGTCGCCACAGCTCTTCAAGCAGCTGTTGATGGTTGCGGGTTTTGACCGTTACTACCAGATCGCCAAGTGTTTCCGTGACGAGGACCTTCGCGCCGATCGTCAGCCGGAATTCACCCAGATCGACATTGAAACCAGCTTCCTCGATGAGTCCGACATCATCGGAATCACCGAGGGAATGGTGCGCAAACTGTTCAAGGAAATACTGGACGTCGAGTTCGGTGAGTTCCCGCATATGTCGTTCGAAGAAGCCATGCGTCGTTATGGCTCCGACAAGCCGGACTTGCGTATTCCGCTGGAACTGGTCGACGTTGCCGATCAGCTGCAGCAGGTCGAATTCAAGGTATTCAGCGGGCCGGCGAACGATCCTAAGTGCCGTGTTGCCGCGCTGCGGGTCCCGGGCGGTGCAAGCATGCCGCGCAAGCAGATCGACGACTACACCAAGTTCGTCGGCATCTACGGTGCCAAGGGGCTGGCGTACATTAAGGTTAATGAGCGCGCTAAAGGCGTTGAGGGATTGCAGTCTCCGATCGTGAAGAACATTCCGGAAGACAAGCTAAACGTGATCCTTGATCGCGTTGGTGCCGTTGACGGGGACATCGTCTTCTTTGGTGCGGATAAGGCCAAGATCGTATCCGAGGCGCTGGGTGCACTGCGCATCAAGCTTGGCCATGACCTGAAGCTGTTGACCTGTGAATGGGCGCCGATGTGGGTCGTCGACTTCCCGATGTTCGAGGAGAACGATGACGGCTCGCTCAGCGCGCTGCATCATCCGTTCACCGCACCCAAGTGCACGCCGCAGGAGCTAGAAGCCAACCCGGCGGGTGCGCTGTCGCGCGCGTATGACATGGTTCTTAACGGAACCGAGTTGGGTGGTGGTTCGATCCGTATTCACCGCAAGGAAATGCAGCAGACCGTGTTCCGCATTCTGGGTATCGACGAGGCAGAGCAGGACGAAAAGTTTGGCTTCCTGCTCGATGCGCTCAAATTCGGCGCGCCGCCGCATGGCGGCCTGGCGTTCGGCCTCGATCGCCTGGTGATGCTGATGACCGGTGCGCAGTCGATTCGTGAAGTCATAGCTTTCCCGAAAACACAGAGCGCCGCAGACGTTATGACCCAGGCACCGGGTGCGGTGGATGGCAAGGCGTTGCGTGAGTTGCACATTCGCCTGCGTGAGCAGCCGAAAGCCGAATGACGGCACAAGAGCCCAGGGAAACCTGGGCTCTTGGTTTCAGCAAGATGAAAAGTTGATCGGAAAGGGAGGCAGTTAATGGCTGGTCATTCCAAATGGGCCAACATCAAGCACCGCAAGGGGCGTCAGGACGCCAAGCGCGGCAAGATCTTCACCAAGCTTATTCGCGAGCTGACGGTTGCCGCAAAGAGCGGGCCTATTCCTGCAGACAATCCACGCCTGCGTTTGGCAGTGGATAAAGCCTTGGTGGCGAATATGTCGCGGGACGTCATCGACCGTGCCATTGCGCGCGGCGCTGGCAACAACGAGGCCGACAACGTCGTCGAGTTGACCTATGAAGGCTATGCGCCTAGCGGGGTCGCCATCATTGTCGAGGCCATGACTGATAACCGTAACCGTACAGCTGCAGAAGTGCGTCATGCCTTCAGCAAGCATGGCGGCAATCTCGGTACGGATGGCTCGGTCGCCTACATGTTCGACCGCAAAGGGCAAATCAGCTTTGCGGCGGGTATAGAGGAGGATGCTCTGATGGAGGCCGCACTCGAAGCCGGCGCCGATGACGTGGAAATGGGCGACGACGGCTCAGCTCTAGTATCAACCAGTTTCACGGATTTTCATGCCGTCAATGAGGCACTGGGTGCCGCCGGCTTCAAGGGTGAGGAGGCGGATATTGCGATGATCCCCTCGATCTCCGCGCCGCTCACTGACCTGGAGACCGCTCAGAAGGTGCTGCGCCTGATCGATGCGCTGGAGGATCTCGATGACGTGCAGAACGTCTACCATAACGCCGAAATTCCAGATGAAATCATGGAACAGCTGGACTGATCCGTTGCGTTGAGCAGAGAGCCGGAAGTCACTGAGTGCTTCCGGCTTTTTTGTTGGTGCCGAGCCTGGCGTCCCGTTATGTCGCTGGTCGCCGCGACGGGGCGTCCTTATACTGGTGGCTGGATAAATAGACAGTATGGCGACTGCATGACGCTTATTCTGGGGATTGACCCCGGTTCACGGATCACCGGCTACGGCGTAGTGCGGGATAACGGTCGCAGCTGCGAATATGTAGCGTCGGGCTGCATTCGGACCGGCAGCGGTGAGCTTTCGGCGCGTTTGCAGGCGGTATTCTGCGGCGTCAGCGAAGTCATTAGGCTCCATGGTCCTGTGACGATGGGCATCGAGCAGGTGTTCATGGCGCGCAACGCCGACTCCGCATTGAAGCTGGGGCAGGCGCGAGGGGCTGCAATCGTAGCGGCCGCTGAGCAGGGGCTAGAGATATCGGAGTACACCGCCACGCAGGTTAAACAGGCAATTGCAGGAACTGGCGGGGCGGATAAGCAGCAGGTGCAGATGATGGTGATGCATCTGCTGAAATTGACGCAGAAGCCGCAAATCGACGCCTCTGACGCTCTGGCCATTGCTTTGTGTCATGCACATCATCGTCAGAGCCTGATTCCACACGGTCTTGCCGGCGCTAAGCGAAGAGGCGGACGCCTGCGGCTGTAGCTGAGTTCACCGGTGTTGTTTGAAGTTGTATGAGCAATCCGATCGGCTAAAGATCGATCGAACGAGGATGTATCAACGTGATTGGACGCTTGCGCGGTACCTTGGCGGAAAAGCAGCCGCCTCATCTGATTCTCGATGTCAACGGCATCGGCTACGAGCTCGAAGTGCCCATGACTACACTGTATCGCCTGCCTTCGGTGGGTGAGCCAGTCACGCTTCACACCCATCTGGTGGTGCGTGAAGATGCGCATCTGCTCTACGGTTTTGCCGAAAAGCGCGATCGCGAACTGTTTCGGGAGCTGATTCGGCTGAATGGTGTCGGGCCTAAGCTTGCCTTGGCCCTTATGTCCGGCCTTGAGGTGGATGAGCTGGTGCGTTGTGTCCAGGCGCAGGACACCTCGGTGCTGGTCAAAATCCCCGGTGTTGGCAAGAAGACCGCCGAGCGGCTGTTGGTCGAGCTGAAGGATCGCTTCAAGGCCTGGGAGACCATGCCGTCCATCGCTACCTTGGTGGCGGAACCTCGGGGGGCTGTGGCAGTCTCAAGCGCCGAGAGTGATGCCGTCAGCGCGCTCATCTCCCTTGGCTTCAAGCCCCAAGAGGCGAGCCGTGCCGTAGCCGCCGTACAGGAAGACGATTTGAGCAGTGAAGACCTAATCCGCCGTGCACTGAAGGGAATGGTCTAACGTGGTTGCTCGAGCTTTTTTTGCTGGGTTGCTCGCCACGTTGGGGGCGCAGCGTTATTCGCTTCCCTGCGACCGCGGCGATTTGCCCGTGTGGTGTCTGATCTCGCAATCCATCTGCGCTCTGCCTGATTCGGAGTGCAGCAAGGGTGAGCGGTTATGATCGAAGCTGATCGTCTGATAACTGCGACCGGTCGGGACCGCGAGGAGCAGTTCGACCGCGCCATCCGCCCGCTGAGTCTTGCTGAATATATTGGTCAGCCGGTGGTGCGTGAGCAGATGGATCTCTTCATCCGTGCGGCGCGTGGGCGCAAAGAATCGCTGGATCACACGCTGATCTTTGGTCCGCCAGGGCTGGGTAAGACCACGCTGGCCAACATCATCGCCCAGGAAATGGGTGTCTCGATCAAAAGCACCTCAGGCCCTGTGCTTGAGCGGCCGGGTGATCTTGCGGCGTTGCTGACGAACCTGGAAGAGGGTGATGTCCTGTTCGTCGACGAGATTCATCGACTGTCGCCGATCGTGGAGGAAGTGCTTTATCCCGCGATGGAGGATTTTCAGCTCGATATCATGATCGGTGAGGGCCCCGCGGCACGCTCGATCAAACTCGATTTACCACCGTTCACCCTGGTTGGCGCGACAACGCGGGCCGGCATGCTCACCAATCCTCTACGCGATCGTTTCGGTATCGTCCAACGTCTCGAGTTCTACTCGACGGCTGACCTGGCAACGATCGTAACTCGATCAGCCGGAATCCTCGGTCTAATTATCGAGGCGGAAGGGGCTGTTGAAATCGCCCGTCGCGCCCGTGGTACGCCGCGTATTGCCAATCGCCTGCTCCGTCGGGTGCGTGACTTCGCCGAAGTGCGTGGTAATGGCGAAATCAGCCGCAGTACTGCAGACCTCGCGCTGAACATGCTCGATGTCGATGAGCGCGGTCTGGATCACCAGGATCGCCGTTTGCTGCTGACGCTGATCGAGAAGTTCGATGGCGGTCCGGTTGGCATCGACAGCCTTGCAGCTGCTATCAGCGAGGAACGTCACACCATCGAGGATGTGCTTGAGCCCTATCTGATCCAGCAGGGTTACATCATGCGCACCCCGAGGGGGCGCGTCGTCACGCGTCACGCCTATCTGCATTTTGGTTTGAATTTGCCAAAACGCTTGGGCGATACACCGACTCCCGACCTTTTCAGTGGCGACACAGAGTGACGAAAATTTCTTTGTTTTACCCGATTGGCAATTGCAGGGCCTGGCACTAGTATGCGCGCGGAATCACAAGCTCAATTGTTCTCCCATCGGTGTCGCGTGTATTACGAAGATACCGATGCGGGTGGCATCGTTTACTACGTCAATTACCTAAAGTTCATGGAGCGGGCCCGTACCGAGCGGTTGCGTAGCCTGGGTTTTGCCCAGTCGCAGCTGGTTGGTGAAGACCTGCTTTTCGTCGTGCATTCGAGTGAAGCGCGTTACCACGCTCCGGCGCGTCTGGACGATGAGTTGCTGGTAACAGCCGAAGTGGTCGAGGTGAAGCGTGCAAGCCTGCGTTTTAAGCAGCAGGTGCGGCGAGCTGAAGATGATGTACTGCTCTGTGAAGGGCAGTTCGTGGTGGCCTGTGTGCGCACCGAGAGTTTGAAACCCCGTCCCATTCCCGAGCTGCTTCGTGTCGCTTTCGTCGGGTCGGGTCTACCCCCAGCAGGAGAGTAAGCGTGGAATCCAACGTCGATCATATGTCCATGTGGAGCCTGATCAGCAACGCCAGCTTTGTGGTTCAGCTGGTCATGCTGATCCTGGTAGGCGCCTCGGTGACTTCATGGATCTTGATTTTTCAGCGCGGCAATATGATCCGAGCTGCCAAGCGTGCGCTGGACGCTTTTGAGGAGCGTTTCTGGTCGGGTATCGACCTGTCCAAGCTCTACCGGCAGGCCGGAAGCAATCCGGACCCGGACTCGGGCGTCGAACAGATTTTTCGGGCAGGTTTCAAAGAGTTTTCCCGCCTGCGTCAGCAGCAGGGCGTCGATCCGGACGCGGTTATGGATGGTGTGAATCGTGCGATGCGAGTGGCCATCTCTCGCGAAGAAGAAAAGCTCGACCAGGGCCTGCCGTTCCTCGCAACCGTTGGTTCGACCAGCCCTTATATCGGCCTGTTCGGTACCGTGTGGGGCATCATGAACTCCTTCCGCGGGCTGGCGCAGGTTCAGCAAGCTACCCTAGCCACCGTTGCGCCAGGTATCGCCGAAGCATTGATTGCCACGGCAATCGGGCTTTTTGCGGCAATTCCAGCGGTCATCGCTTACAACCGCTTCGCGGCGCGTAGCGAGATGCTTATCGGTCGTTACTACACCTTTGCCGACGAGTTCCAGGCGATCCTCCATCGCAAAGTTCATACCTCCGAAGATTGAGGCCCGCTGGCCATGGCAAGAATTCGCAACAGACGCAAACCCGTCGCCGAGATGAACGTAGTGCCGTACATCGACGTGATGTTGGTACTGCTAGTGATCTTTATGGTGACTGCCCCGATGCTCAATCAGGGTGTGAAGGTGGACCTGCCAAAGGTCAGCAGCGAAGTGCTGCCTCAGGATAACGATGCGCAGGTCCTGACAATCTCGATCAAAGCCGACAAGACCTATTACTGGAACATTGGCAGCGAGGTCGACACCGATACCGTTCAGGACAAGGCGTTGACGCTCGAGGAAATGACCAAGGCGGTCACCGCGATCATGAACCAGAACCGCAGTCAGGGTAAGCAGATCCAGGTCTTCGTGCGAGGCGATAAAGCCGTGGATTACGGTTCGGTAATGGCGGCGATGGGCGGGCTGCAGGAAGCGGGCGTGGGTAACGTCGGCCTGATTACCGAGGCGCCTTGATGCAACAGCCGGATCGTTCGCGCTCTGAGAGTCTCTACTGGCCCACCATTTTGGCGGTGGGCCTGCATGTCATTATTTTTGGGATGCTCTTCGTTAGCTTCGCCATGACGCCGGAGCTTCCGCCGTCCAAGCCTATCGTCCAGGCCACCCTGTATCAGCTCAAATCCCAGAGCCAGGCCAAAGTACAAACGAACCAGAAAATTGCGGGCGAAGCGCAGAAGACCGCTGCTAAGCAGTATGAAGCCGAGCAGCTGGAGCAGCGTAAGGTCGAACAGCAAAAGCAGGCGGCCGCAAAAGCTGCGGAACAAAAAAAGGCTGATGAGGCTCGAAAGGCCGAGGCAGGCAAGGCTGATGCAGTGAAGAAAGCCGCCGAAGCCAAGAAAGCAGATGAAGCAAAAAAAGCCGAGCAGCTGAAGCAGGCGGAGATAGCCAAGAAAAAAGCGGCTGAAGAAGCGCAGAAGAAAAAAGCCGCCGAGGAAGCGAAAAAGAAGGCCGCTGCCGAAGCGGCGAAAAAGAAAGCTGCAGAAGAGGCGAAGAAAAAAGCGGCTGCTGAGGCAGCAAAGAAGAAGGCCGCCGAGGAGGCGAAGAAAAAAGCCGCAGCCGACGCTGCCCGTAAGGCTGCTGAAGACAAAAAGGCACAAGCATTGGCCGAGCTGCTTTCGGATGATACGGAACGGCAGCAGGCGATGGCTGATACACAGGGCGACCAGACCGCGGGCAATTTTGATGATCTGATTCGCATGCGGGCTGCTGAAAACTGGACTCGGCCACCGTCGGCGCGAAATAACATGTCGGTAACGCTACGAGTCAACATGCTGCCGGACGGCACCATCACCGCTGCGACTGTTTCACGTTCCAGTGGCGATGCACCGTTCGACAGCTCCGCAGTAGCGGCAGTAAAGAATATCGGTCGGCTGACCGAGATGCAGGGGCTCTCTGCTCAGGATTTTCAGCCGTATCGTTCGTTCACGATGACGTTTACGCCTGAGGATCTTGCGTTGTGATCAATTACCTTCGAGGTTTCATCGTTCTTCTCTTGTTTGTGCTGGGTAATGCCACAGCCCAGGAGAAGAACATCGTTGTTACCAGCGGCGCGGACCGGGCGATCCCGATCGCGGTGGTGCCGTTCGGCTGGCAGGGTGGCACTGTCCTGCCTGAAGACATGGCCGAGATAATCGGCAATGACATGCGCAATTCCGGAATATTCCAGCCGATTCCCAAGCAGAACATGATCAGTCTGCCCTCTCGTGGCACTGAGATCATCTTTCGTGACTGGAAGGCGCTCGGCGCGCAGTACGTCATGGTCGGTAGTATCACTCCGGCTGCCGGCAAGCTGCAGATCCGCTACGAGGTGTACAACGTAGCCACCGAACAGCAGATCCTGACTGGCACTGTGGGTGGTTCCCAAGACCAACTGCGGGACATGGCGCACTACGCGTCCGATCAGGCTTTCGAAAAGCTCACGGGCATCAAAGGCGCATTCTCGACCCGTCTGCTGTATGTCACAGTCGAGCGTCTTGGTGGGGCCAATACTCGCTATACCCTGCAACGCTCCGACTACGACGGTGCTCGGGCGGTGACCTTGCTGCAATCCCGAGAGCCCATCCTTTCCCCGCGTTATTCGCCGGACGGACGCCGTATCGCCTACGTTTCATTTGAGCAGAAGCGTCCGCGCATCTTCATGCAGCACATCGATACCGGTCGTCGCGAACAGATCACCAATTTCGAGGGGCTCAACGGTGCTCCGGCATTCTCGCCGGACGGCAATCGCCTGGCATTCGTGTTGTCCAAGGACGGCAATCCAGAGATCTATGTGATGGACCTCGGCTCGCGTCAGTTGCAGCGTCTCACTGACCATTATGCGATCGACACGGAGCCATTCTGGGGTGCTGATGGCAAAACCATCTATTTCACCTCAGACCGCGCCGGCAAGCCGCAGATCTACAAGCAGCGTCTTGGCACCAATAACGCAGAGCGCGTTACCTTTGTGGGTAACTACAACGCTAACCCTAAGTTGTCGGCCGATGAGAAGACGCTGGTCATGATCCATCGTCAGGAGGGTTACACGAATTTCAAGGTCGCGGCGCAAGACCTGCAGCGTGGCAATCTGCGCATCCTCTCCGAGACAAGTTTAGATGAGTCGCCCACTGTTGCGCCTAATGGCACCATGCTAATCTACGCGACCCGCCAGCAGGGCCGGGGAGTCTTGATGCTCGTATCAATCAATGGTCGAGTTAGGCTCCCGCTTCCTACTGCTCAAGGCGAAGTCCGTGAGCCATCGTGGTCCCCTTACCTGAACTGATGCGGTATCAACGCTTTATCTAACCAAAACACACCTGGGGTTGTTACACATGGAAATGCTGAAATTCGGTAAGTTCGCTGCGCTGGCTCTGGCTATGGCCGTAGCTGTTGGTTGTTCGTCCAAGGGCGGCGACGATTCTGGCGAAGGTTCCTCTGCCATTGATCCGAACGCTGGTTATGGTGCCGATAGTGGTGCCGTTGACGGCAGCATGAGCGAAGAAGCTGCTCTGCGCGCTATCACTACTTTCTATTTCGAATACGACAGCTCGGACCTGAAGCCGGAAGCCATGCGCGCTCTGGACGTTCATGCCAAGGATCTGAAGTCCGCTGGCAACCGCGTGGTTCTGGAAGGCCACACTGACGAGCGTGGTACTCGTGAGTACAACATGGCTCTGGGCGAGCGTCGCTCCAAGGCTGTTCAGCGTTACCTGGTTCTGCAGGGCGTATCGCCTGCACAGCTGGAACTGGTTTCCTACGGTGAGGAGCGTCCGGTTGCCATGGGCAACGACGAGCAGTCCTGGGCTCAGAACCGTCGCGTTGAACTGCGTAAGTAATAAGCCATGCTCAAGCACCGTTATGCTCTGACGCTTTTTGCACTTGGACTGCCGCTGTTTGCGGCGGCCCAGGTTCCGGTAGTGGACTACGACTCGCAAAACCAAAGTGGTGCGGCTGGGTCGGGTTATTCAACCGGGGCGGATACTGGCGGTGCCTATGTCGGGGGCGGAGCGTCAGCTCCGTCTTCGGCGCAGGGCATGCTCTTCGTGCAGTTGCAACAAATGCAGGAAGAGATCGCGCAATTGCGCGGTATGCTCGAAGTGCAGCAGAACGAGATCCAGCGCCTGAAGCAGGAAGGGCTGGAGCGTTATCAAGATTTAGACCGTCGCTTGTCGGCTGCCTCTTCGGGTGGATCGACCAGCCAGAATTCTTCGACCGCTGGCGCAATTGACGCTAGCGGGGCCGCGCAGGCGCCCACAGGCACCTCATCAGCGCAAACGGCGAGCAGCCAGTCAGCTGATCCTGAAAAGGAAAAGCTTTATTACGACGCTGCATTCGATCTGATCAAAGCAAAGGATTTCGACAAAGCCAGTCAGGCATTTGCCGCTTTCCTGCGCAAGTATCCCAGCAGTCCCTACGCGGGTAATGCCCAATATTGGTTGGGTGAAGTGAATCTCGCCAAAGGTGATCTGCAAGGTGCCGGACAGGCATTCGCCAGCGTCAGCCAGGCGTATCCTCAGCACAACAAGGTGCCCGATTCGTTGTACAAGCTTGCGGATGTCGAGTTGCGTATGGGGAACCGTGACAAGGCCAACGGGATTCTTCGGCAGGTCATTGCCGATTATCCAAACAGCTCAGCTGCGCAGTTGGCTCAGCGTCAGCTGAATCGATAGGCCATCCCTTGCTTCTGCTTCAAACCCGCCCCTCCGGCGGGTTTTTTCGTTAGAATCGCGGCCCCTTCCCGCAACGGAGGCGGATGGCCTGTTTAGCCGTTACGCCCGTGGCTGATATGCACCATACCTTGCGAATTACCGAGATCTTCCATTCGCTGCAGGGCGAGACGCGCTCCACTGGCCTGCCCACTGTGTTCGTCCGCCTGACCGGCTGCCCGCTGCGCTGTCAGTACTGCGATACTCCCTATGCCTTCGGTGGCGGCGAGGTCATGTCGCTCGATACTGTTTTGGCACGCGTCGCCGCGTATCGACCGCGGTACGTTTGCGTCACGGGTGGTGAGCCACTGGCCCAGCCGAACTGCATACCATTGCTTAGGCATTTATGTGACGCCGGCTACGAAGTTTCTCTGGAAACCAGTGGCGCTTTGGATATCTCGGCGACTGACGTGCGGGTAAGTCGGGTGGTAGACCTGAAAACGCCAGGCTCGGCAGAAGTGGCACGCAACCGCTACGAGAACATCGGTCATCTAACGCGCAATGACCAAGTCAAGTTCGTGATCTGCTCGCGTGAAGACTACGATTGGGCAGTGACCAAGCTGATTGAGTACAGGCTAGAAGCGCGGGCGGGTGAAGTGCTTTTTTCACCCAGCCATGGGCAGGTAGGGGCGCGGGCGCTGGCCGACTGGATTGTCGCCGACAACCTTCCGGTGCGACTGCAGTTGCAGCTGCACAAAATTCTCTGGAACGATGCGCCTGGGCATTGACTGGTCGCAGAGGTTTTCGACGGGCTTTAATTATGACTTCCAAGAAAGCTGTAATCCTCTTGTCCGGAGGGCTCGATTCGGCGACCGTGGTCGCGATGGCCAAAGCTGACGGTTATGCCTGCTACAGCATGAGCTTCGATTATGGTCAGCGTCATCGCGCAGAGCTGCAGGCTGCGGAGCGGGTGGCTCAGCACTTGGGCGTAGTTGAGCACAAGGTGATTGGTATGAGTCTTAACGGGATCGGCGGATCGGCTTTGACCGATAGCAGTATCGCCGTGCCTGAAGAGCTAGGAGAAGGAATACCTGTCACCTACGTGCCGGCACGCAACACCCTGTTTCTTTCGCTGGCATTGGGTTGGGCTGAGGTGCTGGGCGCCCGGGACATTTTCATTGGTGTGAATGCAGTCGACTACTCAGGCTATCCAGATTGTCGTCCGGAGTTTGTCGAGGCTTTTGAGCGGCTGGCCAATCTCGCCACCAAGGCGGGTGTAGAAGGGCGCGGGTTTTCCATTCATGCCCCGCTGCAGGACCTAAGCAAAGGGGAGATCATCCAAGCTGGCGAGCGTTTAGGTGTCGACTACAGTATGACCGTTTCCTGCTATCAGGCAGACGAAGATGGGCGCGCGTGTGGCAAGTGCGACAGCTGCCGATTACGTGCGGCCGGCTTCAGCGAAGCTGGTGTCCCTGACCCTACACGCTACAAGTGATTCAAAAAAAACTTGATTTACTCAATCAAATCAGTATCATGCGCTCCGCATCGGGTCGTTAGCTCAGTTGGTAGAGCAGTTGGCTTTTAACCAATTGGTCGTAGGTTCGAATCCCACACGACCCACCAAATTCCCTAGGGAACGAAAAAGCCGGAGGCCGAAAGGTCATCCGGCTTTTTTATATCCGCAGTTTATAAAGCTATAAGAACGAGCGTGCGACACGGTTATTAAGGTCAATTCCTCTACGACCTTGGTATGTGACCCGAGCGTCTTTAAACGTACTAGACTGCCATCTTCCGATTTCTCAGTGGTTCGAGGCTCAAATGTATTCTGATCGCATCCGCTTGTCCTCCCTGCATAGCAAGGTCATGAGCGCCGACGAGGCCGCTACTCATGTGCTCGACGGTATGACTGTCGGCATGAGCGGTTTTACCCGTGCCGGTGAAGCCAAGGCCGTTCCCATGGCGCTGATCAAGCGCGCCAAGGAAAACCCGCTGAAAATCAGCCTGATCACCGGTGCCAGCCTCGGCAACGACCTGGACGGCCTGATGGCTGAGGCCGGTCTGCTGGCTCGTCGTATGCCGTTCCAGGCAGACGCAGCGCTGCGCAAGGCGATCAACGCCGGCGAGGTCATGTTCATCGATCAGCACCTGTCGCATACCGTCGAGCAGATGCGTAACCACCAGATCAAGAAACCCGATCTCGCGATCATCGAGGCCGTTGCTATTACAGAAGATGGTCACATCGTGCCGACCACGTCGGTGGGTAACTCCGCCAACCTGGCTCTGTTTGCCGACAAGGTGATCATCGAGCTGAACATGGCGCACAACCCCAACCTAGAAGGTCTGCACGACATCTACATCCCGGGTGAGCGCCCGAATCGCCAGCCGATTCCACTGCTGAAAGTTGATGATCGCATCGGCACTGGCGCCATCCCGATCGACCCGGCCAAGATCGCCGCTATCGTTGTCACGAACCAGCCTGATTCCTATTCCACTGTCACGCCGCCGGACGACGAGACTCAGGCCATCGCCAACCACCTGATCCACTTCTTCAAGAACGAAGTCGATGCAGGTCGTCTGAGCAACAGTCTCGGCCCGCTGCAGGCCGGTATCGGCAACATTGCCAATGCCGTGATGTGCGGCCTGATCGATTCGCCGTTCGAAAATCTGGTGATGTACTCCGAGGTGCTGCAGGACTCCACCTTTGATCTGATCGACGCGGGCAAGATGGTCTTTGCTTCCGGTTGTTCGATCACCCTGTCTGAGCGCTGCAACAACCGCGTATTCGGCAACCTGGAAAAGTACAAGGACAAGCTAGTTCTGCGTCCGCAGGAGATTTCCAACCATCCGGAGCTAGTGCGTCGCATCGGCATCATCGGCATCAACACCGCGCTCGAATTCGATATCTACGGCAACGTCAACTCAACCCACGTTGGCGGTACCAAGATGATGAACGGCATCGGCGGTTCGGGTGACTTCGCCCGTAATGCTCATATGGCCATCTTCGTCACCAAGTCGATCGCCAAGGGCGGCAATATCTCCAGCGTGGTTCCGATGGTCGCGCACGTCGACCATACCGAGCACGATGTCAGCATCCTGGTAACCGAACAGGGCCTGGCTGACCTGCGTGGCTTGGCGCCTCGTGAGCGTGCGCGTGCGATCATCGACAACTGCGTGCATCCGTCCTACCGCGATGCGTTGAATGCTTACTTCGATGCGGCGTGCAAGAAGGGTGGGCAGACGCCGCACCTGCTGCACGAAGCGATGGATTGGCATACCAATCTCGAAGAACGTGGACACATGCTCAAGGGCAAGTGATGCAGAGCCCGCCGACGAAAGTCGGCGGGCTTTTCAGTTCAGGCTGATCTTTTGTTGTTTCCCCATCCGCTTTCACTTTTCTGAAAGCTTCGGCTAGTATTCCGCCCCCTTGGTAACGGCAGGGGTGAAAGGCTCGGCCAGTCCTCGCTTCATCTCTTCCTTCGCTACGTCCGTATTCTCGGCCTCGATGGCTATAATCGGCGGCTCGTACAACCGCCGTGCTTGCAGGAACCAGCGAACATGACGCATATCCCCGAACGTATTCTTGTGCAGGCTCATCTGGCGGCCAAGCAGCCCAAGCCGCTGACGCCTGAGCAGGAGGCGCAGTTGCGCAGCGATATCGCCGCCGAGCTGAAGCGGCAGAATGCGGTGCTGGTTGCCCACTATTACACCGACCCGGTGATCCAGGCGTTAGCCGAGGAGACCGGCGGCTGCGTTTCGGATTCGCTGGAGATGGCAAGATTCGGCAATGAACATAGCGCGCAGACCGTGGTTGTCGCAGGCGTCAAGTTCATGGGTGAAACTGCAAAAATTCTTAATCCCGAGAAGCGCGTCCTGATGCCGACGCTGGAGGCCACCTGTTCGTTGGATCTGGGTTGCCCGGTCGAGGAGTTCTCGGCGTTTTGCGACCAGCATCCAGAGCGTACCGTCGTTGTTTACGCCAATACGTCGGCTGCGGTGAAGGCGCGTGCCGATTGGGTCGTCACCTCCAGTTGCGCGCTTGAAATCGTTGAGAGCCTGATGGACAACGGCGAAAAGATCATTTGGGCTCCCGACAAGCACCTCGGAAACTATGTCCAGCGTGAAACCGGTGCCGACATGCTGTTGTGGGACGGCGCTTGTATCGTTCACGAGGAGTTCAAGTCGAAACAGTTGGAGGACATGAAAGCGTTGTACCCCGATGCGGCTGTACTGGTTCATCCCGAGTCGCCCGAATCGGTGATCGCCCTTGCCGACGCTGTAGGGTCGACGAGTCAACTGATCAAGGCTGCTCAGACCCTATCCAACCCGATGTTCATCGTCGCTACGGACCGGGGGATCTTCTACAAGATGCAGCAGCTTTGCCCGGACAAGCAGTTCATCGAGGCGCCGACGGCTGGCAGTGGCGCCACCTGCCGGAGTTGCGCTCATTGCCCTTGGATGGCGATGAATACACTTGAGCGCACGCTTGAGTGCCTGCGCACTGGCAGCAACGAGATACGGGTCGATCCTTCTTTGATTCCGCGAGCGGTCAAGCCGCTCAAGCGCATGCTCGAATTCACTCAGGCCGCTCGCATCAGGCAGGCTGGCAACGCCTGACGCAAGAGCTTGGACGGGTTGTGAACCTGAGTCCTGCGGCAGCCTGAGGCTGCTGCAGACTCAACGCAACATGTCCTCCACCATACGTTTTTCTTCGATCAGCTGTTTCTGCCGGGCATCAATTCGTGCCGCGCTCTGGAAGTTGTTCGAGCGACGTTTGGCGAAGTCCAACTGCTCGATTGCCTGATCATAATCCCCAACAAGTGCGAAATATTCCGCGCGGGCCTGATGCAGGCCGATGATGTTACCGGTGAGGCCACGGATTTCTGCAACCTGATACCAGATGTCCGGGTCCTGTGGCCGGGCGTCCACCAGAGCGTCAAGCTCCTGCTCGGCATCCTGCAGTTTGTTTTCCTTGATCAACAGATCAATGTTCGCCTGGCGAACCGGATAATTTCCTGGGTAAAGGTCAAGCAAGCTCTGCATCCGCGCGCGCGCGGCGGCAAGGCGGTTGGCTGTGATGTCCAGCTCGATCTGGGCAAGGTTGTAGGTGGCATCGTCCGGTTCCTTTGCCAGCAATGGCTCAAGGTTCAACGCGGCTTCCTTCAGTTGGCCACTTTTCATCTGCGCCAGCGCCAGCCCGTAGCGAGCCGCGTCGAGGTTCGGATCGTCCGCTAGCATCGCGCGGAAGCGCTTGGCGCTGACCCCGGGCGTGCTTTCGAATTTCAGGTCCATGCGGGCGCGTAGCAACTGATACTTCAGACTGTCTTCGACGCCTGTATCGGGGTATTGCTCGGCGCGGTTCTTGGTGTCGGCAATACGTGATTCGGTGACCGGGTGGGTGAGAAGGAATTCCGGTGGCTTCTGGTCGTAACGATACTGGCGCATCAGGCGGCCGAACATCTCAGGCATGGCGCGCGGGTCGTAGCCGGCTCGTTCGAGGTTGATGATGCCAATCCGGTCGGCTTCTTGCTCGTTCTGTCTCGAGAAGCGACGCTGAGACTGAATTGCAGCCGCTTGGGTCGAAATAATGGCTGCGATGCCGGCATCGCCTGCACCAGCCGCAGCGGCGACGACACCGGCGAGCATGGCCGCCATCAGCGGTAGCTGCATACGTTTTTGCGCTTCCAGCCCGCGAGCGAAATGGCGTTGCGACAGGTGGGCCAGTTCGTGCGCGAGTACCGAGGCGTACTCAGCCTCAGTCTGCGCATGAAGGAACAATCCGCCATTGACCCCAATGATGCCGCCGGGCGCGGCAAAGGCGTTCAGCTGTGGACTGTCGAGCAGCACGAATTCCAGGCGACGATCCTGTAGCTGGCTGGTTTCGGCCAGGCGATAAACGCTGCGCTCCAGATAGTCCTTCAGCAGCGGATCGGACAGCTGAGGGACCTGGCCACGCAACAGGCTGAGCCAGGCTCTGCCCAGCTGATGCTCCTGCTCTGGCGAGACGATGCCGGAGCTGGAGTCGCCGAGCGAGGGAAGGTCGTTGGCTAGTACCGGCTGGCCGATCAGGCAGGCAAGTGTCAGCAGGGTAGGGCGCAGCAATTTCATCCAGACTGGCTCTTGAAGGCGGGAGCGCTACTGTAGCCTTGTGCTCGGGTCGCTGGCCAGAGCCGGGCGCAGCTCGGTATCCTGCAGCCCTTTCGAGGAGATGAACATGATTCAACAGGGTGCCCCCGGCATGGCCTGTGACGCCGAGCTGGATGCGGTCGGGCTGGCCTGCCCGATGCCGCTGCTAAAGGCCAAGCTGGAACTCAATCGACTGGCCAGCGGGCAAGTGTTGAAGGTCACCGCGACCGACCCGGGATCGCAACGCGACTTTCGCAGTTTCGCCAATCTGGCCGGCCATACGCTGCTGCACGAAGATGCGAACGAAGGGCTTTACCGTTACTGGCTGCGCAAGGCCTGACGGCTGTTAAGGAAGGCATATGCTCAACGTGTTACGGAGTTGGATACATCGCTATTTCTCGGATGAGGAGGCGGTGGTCCTTGGGGTTCTGCTGGTAGTCGCCTTTGCGACAGTGTTGACCCTCGGTCACATGCTGGCCCCGGTCATCGCCGGCTTGGTGCTGGCGTATCTGATGCAGGGGTTGGTCGGTGCGCTGGAGCGAATCAAGCTGCCGCATCTGATAGCGGTTTGGCTGGTGTTTTTGATGTTCATCGGTCTGCTGACCGTCTGCATACTGTTCTTGGCGCCGTTGATGTGGCAGCAGGTGCTGACGCTGTTCAACGAGCTCCCGCGAATGCTAGTGGAATGGCAGTCGCTGCTGCTTCTTCTGCCCGAGCGCTACCCCCAATTGCTCACTGAAGTACAGGTGCTGCGGGGTATCGATTTCATCCGCGGCGAGGTCGGTCGTTATGGCCAACTCATGCTCACATCTTCGTTGTCGAGCCTGCCGCTGCTGCTGAGCTTGATGATCTATCTGATCCTGGTGCCGATCCTGGTGTTCTTTTTTCTCAAAGATCGCCAACAGATTAACGATTGGCTCAGTGGTTACCTGCCGCACGAGCGAGGGCTGATCACCCAGGTCGCGCAGGAAATGAATGTGCAGATCGCTAACTACATACGCGGCAAAGCGATCGAGATTCTGATCTGTGGTGTGGTCTCGTATGCAGTGTTCGCCGCCCTTGAGCTGAACTATGCGGCGTTACTGGCGATGCTCGTCGGGATTTCGGTGGTGGTGCCCTATATCGGGGCCACTGTCGTTACCATTCCGATCGCATTGATCGGGCTCTTTCAGTGGGGGCTGGGCGACCAGTTCATCTACTTGATGGTGGCCTACGCCATTATCCAGGCGTTGGATGGCAACGTTTTGGTGCCGCTGTTGTTTTCCGAGGCGGTGAATCTGCACCCTGTTGCGATTATCTGCGCCGTGCTGCTATTCGGTGGCTTGTGGGGTTTCTGGGGCGTGTTCTTCGCGATTCCCTTGGCGACCCTGTTCAAGGCCGTGCTTTACGCTTGGCCGCGCCGGCCGCCCACCCTGCCGGTGGTGGAACACGTCGGATAGTTCCAAAGACGGACGCCGGAAGGGTGAATCGGCGGGGAGCGCAGCAGACGAGGCCACGGCAAACTACAAGCCGTAGTCTCAGCATTCCCGGTTTGCTGCGATGGAGCTTGGTAGGTCGCTCGGATCAGCCCTGGTGCAATGCTTGGGCGGCCTGCAGTACGGCGTCTACATGCCCTGGCACCTTCACCCCGCGCCATTCCTGCCGCAGCACGCCGTCAGCGTCGATGAGGAAGGTGCTTCGGTCTATGCCCAGATACTCCTTGCCGTAAAGCTTTTTCAGCTTGATCACGTCGAATAGCTGGCAAAGCTGCTCGTCTTTGTCGCAGATCAGCTCGAAGGGAAAGCCCTGCTTGGTCTTGAAGTTCTCATGGGTCTTCAGGCTGTCCCGCGACACGCCGAAAACGACCGTGTCGGCCGCAATGAAGGCGTCGTGCTGGTCGCGAAAGTCCTGGCCTTGCGTCGTGCAGCCCGGAGTATTGTCCTTTGGGTAGAAGTACAGGACCACCTGCTTGCCCTTCAACTCATCGAGGCTGACCTGCGTGTTGCTGGTCGCCTGTGCCTGGAAGGCCAGCACGGGTTGGTCAACGGCTACGGACATGGTGGTCTTTCCTAAATTAAGGGTTCTGAGGGCGCCAGGGTTCGATCAACGCATCCAGGTTCAGTGCATCGGCGAAATCGAGGAACTGGTCCCGCAGCCAGCTGATCTGTGTGCCAGCCGGCAATGTGACGGTCATCGTCGCGTTGAGCATGGTGCCGCCAGTTTGCGGTGCCTCATAGGTATCGCATGTAAGGGCTTCGAGCTCGACACGATGGTCGATAAAGAACTGGCACAACTCGTTGAGGATGTCTGGACGATAGGCCGAGCTGACATACGCCACATAGGGCAGCGCCTGCGGTCGAGTCTCCAGTGCTTCGCTGCGCACCACATTAGTGGTGAACTCGTGCTTCTTGGCCAGGCCGGGCAGGGCCGTCTCCATTCGAGCAAGCGCGTCCCAGCTTCCGGTGATCTCCAGAACCAGGGCACAACATTCGCCGTGTCGGGTCAGGCGCGTACTGACTACGGCGCAGCGATTCTCGTTGCTGGCTCGGCAAAGCACATTGGTGAGCGCCATCGGGCTCCGGCCCATGGCGCTGATGACGAGAAACTGTTCTCGGGGTACTGGGGGGGTGGACATGCAGATTCCTGGCGGTGATGAATCGGTCGGCCAGCCAAGCCGAAAATGGCTAAGGGTAGCGAAAAGCGTCGTCAGAGGGAATGCGTCGGCCGAGTAAGCCAGTTGACTGTCGCGCCGGTGCTCAGTCGTTCCGGCGGTTGATGCCTCCAGCGTACTCGCAAAGCGCTCGGGAGCCTTGTACCATTACGCCTCTCTTTTTCCGGCAGGAGTGGGTTGCATGATTGCGGGCAGTATGGTGGCGTTGGTCACTCCCATGGACGCGCAGGGTGGTCTTGATTGGGATAGCCTGAGCAAGCTGGTCGACTTCCATCTCCAGGAAGGCACCCATGCAATCGTTGCGGTCGGTACTACTGGCGAAGCGTCTACCCTCGAAGTGGCTGAGCATATCGAGGTGATCCGTCGAGTAGTCGACCAGGTCAATGGTCGAATCCCAGTGATCGCCGGTACCGGGGCCAACTCAACGCGTGAAGCCGTCGAGCTGACTGAAAACGCCAAGCAGGCCGGCGCTGACGCCTGTCTCCTGGTGACGCCGTACTACAACAAGCCGACGCAGGAAGGTATGTATCTTCACTTCCGTCACATCGCCGAAGCTGTAGCGATTCCCCAGATTCTTTACAACGTCCCCGGTCGCACTGCCTGCGACATGCTGCCAGAAACCATCGAACGCTTGGCCAAGGTGCCGAATATCATCGGCGTCAAAGAAGCAACCGGTGATCTCAAGCGCGGGCAGGAGGTGCTTGATCGCGTCGCCAAGGACTTCCTCGTCTATTCCGGCGATGACGCCACTGCCGTGGAACTCATGCTGATGGGTGGCAAGGGCAACATCTCCGTTACCGCGAACGTTGCGCCGCGCGCGATGAGCGAGCTGTGTACCGCTGCTATCGCTGGCGATGCCGACAAGGCGCGTGCCATCAATGCGCTGTTGATGCCGCTGCACCAGACACTGTTCCTTGAGGCCAATCCGATTCCGGTAAAATGGGCTCTGCACGAGATGGGTCTTATACCGGACGGCATTCGCCTGCCGCTCACCTGGCTTAGCCAGCGTTGCCACGAGCCGCTTCGCGACGCGATGCGTCAGTCCGGTGTGCTGGCCTGATAGTCTCAGGCGTACTGGTTTAATAATGAAGGAACATGCATGAAGCGATTGGCCGGCCTCTCGACCCTAGCCTTGATCATCTCTGGAACCAGCGGTTGTGGCTGGTTGTGGGGTGAAGACGGATACTTCCGCGACCGTGGCAGCGACTACCTGCAGGCACAGCAGGTGCCGCCGATGCAGGTGCCTGGCGATGTCGAGCTGCGCCCGATCGAACCCCTACTGCCAATCCCCCAGCAAGTAGCCGACAGCCGTGCGACAGGCGAGTACGAAGTGCCCCGTCCACAGCGTCTTGTTGCCGCCGAAGAGGCGAGCGAATACACCCTGCAGACATCTGAAGATGCGCGCTGGCTTGTTGCTATGCGTGCCCCTTCGCAAGTGTGGGCAGCTGCCCGTCAGTTCTTCACCGATAACGGCTTCCAGATTGCTGAAGAGCGGCCTCAAACCGGTGAGTTCGTAACCGCCTGGCAGACCCGCGATCAGCTCTCGCCAGCATTGGTGCGCAACCTTGGTCTGGGTGAAGGCGAAACCCGTGTAAGGGTTCGCGTCGAGCCCGGTGTGCAGCGTGATACCAGCGAGATCTTCTTGGTCAGCGTTCAGCGCCCCGCAGACAGCAGCGCC
Source organism: Pseudomonas sp. 10B238 (assembly GCF_000970615.1). NCBI lineage: Bacteria > Pseudomonadati > Pseudomonadota > Gammaproteobacteria > Pseudomonadales > Pseudomonadaceae > Pseudomonas > Pseudomonas sp. 10B238. The sequence continues at coordinate 135,218 of NZ_KQ033929.1, read as the reverse complement.
GATGTTGCCTGGCCCGACACACCGGCGAATGCGGAGCGTGATCGTGTACTGCTCGATGAGCTGCAGGCGGGGCTGAACAACAGCACCGCACAAGGTGGATCCGCCTCGCTGCTGGCTGAGCGCGAGTTCGACGCGCCAAGCCGTGTCACACTCAGTGAAGCCGGCAGCGGCGAGCCAGTGTTGCAGCTTGATACCGATTTCAACCGTGGTTGGTCGAGCGTCGGTCGTGCTCTAGCTGCGAGCGATATCCTCGTCGAGGATTTGGATAGAAGCCTTGGCGTTTACTACGTCAATCTGGCGGAAGGCGCGGCTAATCCAGACGAGAAGCCAGGTTTCTTCTCGCGCTTGTTCGGCGGAACCCCTGACCGCGAAGAAATCGAAGCCCGCGCCGAACGTTATCAGGTACGCGTGACCGCCGTGGGAGACAAGGTACAGGTCACCCTCGACAAGGATCTCGACACCGTTGCTCCGGCTGAAACCTCGCGACGCGTGCTGAATATGCTCAAGGACAACCTGGACTGATTCTGCAAAACAGTCCGCTTCGATCAAGTCAGGCGAAACCTTTCGGTTTCGCCTGTTTCGTTTGATGACTGATCCAATCGTTGCGGCTGCGCTGTTGCGCAAGCCGGCGTAGGTTCGGCAACCGCGAGAATCGCCATGACCACTCCCAATTCCCTCAGCCTGAAGAAAATCTATTCCGGCAAGGTGCGTGATCTGTACGAGATCGACGACAAGCGCATGCTGATGGTCGCCACCGACCGGCTTTCCGCGTTTGATGTGATCCTAGCCGAACCGATCCCGGAGAAAGGCAAGATCCTGACCGCCATTTCAAACTTCTGGTTCGACAAGCTTGCGCAGCTGGTCCCTAACCATTTCACCGGCGACAAGGTCGAGGACGTTGTATCTGCCGCGGAGCTGCCTCTGGTAGAGGGGCGGGCAGTTGTGGCTAAGCGTCTGAAGCCTGTGGCAGTCGAGGCCATCGTGCGGGGCTATATCGTTGGCTCAGGCTGGAAGGAGTACCAGCAAAACGGAACCGTCTGCGGCATCAAGCTGCCAGCCGGCCTGAAAGAGGCGGCCAAGCTGCCGCAGCCGATCTTTACGCCGTCGACCAAGGCGGCCGTGGGCGATCACGACGAGAACATCTCCTTCGAGCAGTGCGAAGCCATTATCGGTAAAGAGCTTGCGGCGAAGGTGCGCGATACCTCGATCGCGCTGTACAGCGCAGCAGTCGCGTACGCAGCAACGCGGGGCATCATCATCGCCGATACCAAATTCGAGTTCGGCCTTGACGAAAACGGCGAGCTGACACTGATGGATGAAGTGCTTACGCCCGACTCCAGCCGCTTCTGGCCTGCAGACAGTTACGCTGAAGGGAGCAACCCGCCGAGCTTCGACAAACAGTTTGTCCGCGACTGGCTAGAATCCACCGGCTGGAACAAGGAGCCGCCAGCCCCGCCTGTTCCAGCTGATGTGGCCCAGAAGACTGCCGACAAATACCGTGAAGCGCTGACGCGCCTGACCAGCTAATTGGAGGCGACCGGGCGGGGCTGATCACTGCAGCCAGCCTGGCTGTCGCGATATGGCGCCGTTAAAAAATCTGAGCAGTTGGGTTAGACAAAACATACCGAGCTGTTATGATGCGCGCCGCTGGAGAGATGCCGGAGTGGCCGAACGGGACGGATTCGAAATCCGTTGAACTGGCAACAGTTCCTAGGGTTCAAATCCCTATCTCTCCGCCACTACATATAGCCTAAGCCCCCGAAACTCCTAAAGTTTCGGGGGCTTTTGCGTTTCTGCGGTTTGTTTCCGTCACCGCCTTCACTTTGCACCCACGCCTGGGCGATCGCTTGCCCCGATAGGCGCCCCGCACCGACGATGTCACTTTGGGCCGCATTCGATAGGGGCGGCAACTAGTGAGGGCGTATAAAAACCCCTGTTGGCATTTGCACGGCGGATCTCAGGGCGCAGGCATGCTGCCAGCGTTAACGGGTCCGCAGTGATAGGGGCCGCTTGCAGCATCAAGTGCTAATACCGTTCTAGGCGAAGGTGTGATGGTTGCCCCATTGGAGTGTTGTCGGGCGATGAACCATTGCGCGGCGAATGGTGCGTTCGCCCCTTGTTTTATCGGAATGCAGGTTAATTCCGCGATACCGGCTGGTGGTCATCCAGGTGCCGCAGACCGGGCTGGGTCCTGTTGTGTGCTGATCAGCTTATTGTTTAATCGCTGCGGCTTGAATGATGCGTCCATACAGTTGCTCGAGGTTTTGCCAGGCAGTGGCCGTTTGAGCGCTCTGTGGCCCGGTGAGACTGTGTGTGACCGCCGCCGAGTGGCGAAGCAAGGCGAGCGCTTCGTTCAAGCGGCCTCTTTGCATCAGAAAAATGCCTAGATTGGTGCAGCTCTCCGCGACGAGCAGATGGTTTGTTCCCAGCGTGTTTTCACGCATGGTCAGCGCCTTGCGTAGCTCGCTCTCTGCAATCTCCAGATCGCCGGTTCGGCTGTAAAGCACGCCTAGACGGTTGTGTACATCCGCAACCCCTGGCGACTGCGACCCTTGCAGCTTTTGCCTGATTTCCAGCAGCCGGAGCAGTAGCTTTCTCGCCGCTGCATATTGCTGTTTCTCGGTGAGGGCGGTCGCCAAATTGAGCAGCGGGCCAGCCAATCGGACCTTGTCGTTAGGTGCGGTGCGCTCAAGCATCGATATGGCACTGCGGTAGTAACTTTCTGCCTGATCGGGTTGGCCGTTGCGCTGGCGCAAAATCCCCAGATTGTTGTAGGCGATAGCCGTTGCCGCTGACCCCGCCGGGTAGAGCCGCTCAAGTATGGCGATCTCTTCGCGGAACGAGCTTTCAGCTTTCGCTGCGTCCATCTGTGTATAGAGCATGCCCAGCGCGTGATGAGCCTGTGCCGTGGCTTCGGAATGGGGCCCCAGACTGCTTTGTCGTAGCTTCAGTGCTCGCAGCAGCAGCGGCTCCGCTTCAACAAGCTTGTTCTGGAGTTTCAACGAATCGGCAAGCTGATGCAGCGAAATGGCTTGCAGATGATGATCGCGCCCAAACGCCTTTTCGCGCGCCATCAGGCTTGCTCTGTACTGCGCCTCGGCCTCTGCGTACTGCCGCCGAAGCATGTACAAGCTGCCCAGGTTGTCATGCGCGCGTGCCAATGCTTCCAACTCTGCCCTTTGGCCACCCTTGGCCGCCTTCTGCTGGGCGCTTAACGCTGCGCTACATACCGACGGCGCCTGGGCGAGGTCCCGCTTGCGCAGTAGCGACTGGCACTCCGCGCTCGTCGCGAATGCCGAGCTGCCGGTCAGGCCCGCGAGTGCTGCGAGTAGAGCAGTCGCCAGGCTCATGCGGAACGACCTCGGCCTTTTATCTTCGCTGACCGGCCAGGAAACCTTGGAGCCAGCAGCGTTAGCACTTGTTTGTGAAGGAGAAAATCGCCGCATCGAGCCGAAACCTAGCATTTTGATATCTTTATGAGATTAGAGTGATGTCTTTGAGTCATCAGAAGGATGTTGAAATGATGACTTTATGATGCCATATTGATGGCTTAAGCCATCATCTTTTCTGTAGTCAAGGGACCCCTTCATGCAAAAGCGTGCTCGTAAGTGCAATCTGGAATGCATCTCTCATGTGACCCTCAGCCGCAAATCGCTGCTGGCTTGTACGCTGCTGGGGATGCTGGCTGGTAATCAGGCGATGGCTGAGACGTTTACTGATGTCGGTGGCACACCGATAGACCAGCCTGACGTTACTAGCATTTTTATCAATGACACCGTCGGCGGCGTCCCTGATATTGGGAATGAAATTAGCCTTGATGCCGCGGAAGGTTCTATTCTTATTCTCGATGGTACTAGTGGTAATACCACCTCCCTTGGCGGCGCCCAGAGCAGTTTCGGCGGTAATGTAGAAGTAATCAACGGAGGCTCACTTTCTGTCGAGGGGAATACCTCGGTCGCCACGTTAAAAGCCACCGATATCACAGCTGACAGTGTTACCGCCGCTGCAATAAACGGTACTACTGTTAGCAGTGCAACAATCGCCAATACTGGCTCTATTACTTCGGGCACTATCAACGCAACCACCATCACTGGCGGAACTATTACCGGCTCACTGGATGCTGCCGGCGAGAAGATTACCAATGTTGCAGCGGGTACAGCTGGTTCAGATGCAGTCAATTACGATCAGTTGCGCGCTGTGCAGAATAGCTACAACAACCAGTATGACGAGTTGGCTAGCCAAACAAATGCTCGCTTCAATGCTGTAGACCGCCGAATCGACAAAGTCGAAGAAGTGGCCAACGCGGGTGTTGCGTCGGTTGCTGCGCTGGCTGCCATTCCTGCACCGGCTTATGGCAAACGCTTCAGCGTAGGCGCCGGTCTGGGTAACTACAGCAGCGAAAGTGCTGTAGCCGTTGGCTTCCGTGCAGCCATCACCGAGTCCACCTCGGTTACAGCGGGTGTGAGCCGTAACACTGCTTCCAAGACCGCCGCTAACCTTGGCGTTGGTTATAGCTGGTAAAGCACGTTTCAGTTAGGCGGTCAGGCGTTGTCTGGCTGCCATCAAACTCAAACCTTATGAATCTTGTTGCCCTTTCCAGTGACGGAGAGGGTGGAGAATGACATGACTGTGACCCTAAGCAATATCAATGCTTTTACCGGTGCCACTGAAGATCAGCATTACGCTATCAGTTACTCTTTGCTGAAAATCCGTGCAAATGAGTCGTCTAATACTGATGGTTTCCTGCTCTCCGATGGCGCAGGCGGCTCTCTGTGGTACAAAGATACGGCGGGTGAGCTTACTGCAGTGAACTTCACCGCAGGCGATGTGGTGCTTCGTAGTGCCGGCTTGTACATTAACAATGTGTTGGTGACTGGCCCCGATGCCCGGCTTTACTGGCTAAACGATGAGGCCGTGCAAGGTGGCAATGTCGTTGATGCGTTCGGCGTCGAGGCGGTGGCTACTGTCAGCGGTACTTGGGGTGGCAGTACTGCGCCTACCTATGAGAGCAGCGGCACTCCCGTGTCCGTAAAGTTCAGCAACATCACGCCTAACAATGATGCCCCTGTAACCGCTCCGGTTACCCTGGCAGCCATCGCTGAAGACAGCGGTGCCCGGCTGATCACCCAGGCCGATCTCCTTGCTCAGGCGAGTGATCCTGAAGGCAACCCGCTCACTGTGACTGGCCTGGCTATCACCGCCGGCAATGGCAGCCTGGTCGATAACGACAACGGCACGTGGACTTACACTCCGGCTCAGGACGACGATACTCAAGTCAGCTTCGCTTACGTCATCTCCGACGGCGCGCTGACCACTGCTGGTACTGCCGCGCTTGACATTACCCCGGTCGATGAGAACGCCACCAATCAGCCCCCGGTAGTTGCTACCCTGCTGAATGCAAGCGCAAACGAAGGCCAAGCCTCGTTCTCTCTCAACCTGCTCGACGGCGCTAGCGATGCGAACGACGACCTCCTGTTTGTTACCAATCTAAGTTTTACGATCAACGGCGAGCCAAGTGATTTGTTGCCGCCGGGCTTCAGCCTGCAAGGCGATACGCTTAGTGCAGACCCTGCAAGCGAAGCTTTTGACAATCTAGCCGCAGATGAAAGCCTCACCGTCGTGGTGAACTACACCATTGACGATGCCAACGACGGCACTGTTGCGCAGACTGCAACGGTGACCATTACTGGCACCAACGATGCTGCTGTCCTGTCCTCAGCTTTGGTTGAGCTGGTCGAAACCGACGCGATCCTGAGCACCGGTGGCACGCTGACCATCTCTGATGTCGACAACGCCGAAACCTTCCTTGCCCAGACCAACGTTGCAGGCGACTACGGTGTGTTCAACATCGACGCCGGCGGCGTGTGGACCTACGTGGCCAATGAAGCCTTCGACGATCTGAACGTTCTCGACGTCCTCACTGATACCTTCACCGTTACCGCAGCTGACGGCACGACCACTACTGTGGAAGTGACTATCACTGGCACCAACGATGCTGCTGTCCTGTCCTCGGCCTTGGTTGAGCTGGTCGAAACTGATGCGATCCTGAGCACCGGCGGCACGCTGACCATCTCTGATGTCGACAACGCCGAAACCTTCCTTGCCCAGACCAACGTTGCAGGCGACTACGGTGTGTTCAACATCGACGCCGGCGGCGTGTGGACCTACGTGGCCAATGAAGCCTTCAACGGTCTGAACGTTGAAGACACGCTTACCGATACTTTCACTGTTGCAGCTGCTGACGGCACGACCACTACTGTGGAAGTGACTATCACTGGCACCAACGATGCTGCTGTCCTGTCCTCGGCCTTGGTTGAGCTGGTCGAAACTGATGCGATCCTGAGCACCGGCGGCACGCTGACCATCTCTGATGTCGACAACGCCGAAACCTTCCTTGCCCAGACCAACGTTGCAGGCGACTACGGTGTGTTCAACATCGACGCCGGCGGCGTGTGGACCTACGTGGCCAATGAAGCCTTCGACGATCTGAACGTTCTCGACGTCCTCACTGATACCTTCACCGTTGCAGCTGCCGACGGCACGACCACTACTGTGGAAGTGACTATCACTGGCACTAACGATGCTGCAGTCCTGTCCTCGGCCTTGGTTGAGCTGGTCGAAACTGATGCGATCCTGAGCACTGGCGGCACGCTGACCATCTCTGATGTCGACAACGCCGAAACCTTCGTAGCGCAAACCAACACCGCGGGCAACTACGGTGTGTTCAACATCGACGCCGGCGGCGTGTGGACCTACGTGGCCAATGAAGCCTTCGACGATCTGAACGTTCTCGACGTCCTCACTGATACCTTCACCGTTGCAGCTGCCGACGGCACGACCACTACTGTGGAAGTGACTATCACTGGCACTAACGATGCCGCCGAGATTGCTGGCGCTACAACCGGTGCTGTGACTGAAGACGCCACCTCACCCAACCTGACGACCAGTGGCACGCTCACCAGCGCTGACGTCGATGGCGTCAATAACGCCTTCCAAGCGGGGGTGGGCGTTGCAGTGGGCACTACCCTCGGCAGCCTGAGCATTGGTGCTAACGGCGAGTGGGTATACAGCGTGGCGAACAGCGCTGTGCAATATCTGCGTACTGACGCTACCAAGGTCGAGCAGTTCACGGTCAAGGCGGCTGACGGCACCGAGCAAGTGATCGCAGTGACCATCTATGGCACCAACGACGTGCCGACAGTTGGCGCGGCGCTGATTTCCTCCGACTTTGAAGGCAATGGCGTTTACACCCTTAACCTGCTACTTGGGGCGAGCGATGTCGACACCGGCGATACCCTAAGTGTCAGCAACGTCACTTACCTGGTCGGCGGGGCTGCAACGGGCAACGGTGGAACCACTGTCCCGGCCGGTTTAAGCCTGGCGAACGGTGTGCTAAGCATCAATCCGAGCTCGCCAGCCTTCGACTACCTGGCCAAAGGTCAGAGCTTGGTGATCGTAGCGACTTATTCGGTGACCGACGGCATTGCCAGCCCAGGCAAAACCGCAACCATCACCATCAACGGGACTAACGATCAGCCGACAGTGAGTGGCGCTATCACCAGCAGTGCATTCGAAGGCGATGCGGCCTACACAGTCAACCTGCTGAACGGTGCCAGCGATGTCGATACCGCTGACGTTCTAAGCGTTGGCGACGTGACCTACAAGCTAGGCGCCGGCACTGCCAGCAGCACCGTGCCGACGGGGTTCAGCCTGACAGGCTCGACGCTGGCCGTAGACCCTGCCAATGCTGCATTTAATGCTTTGGCCCACGGTGAGACACTCAGCGTAGTGGTGGCTTACACCATCAGTGACGGGCAAGGCGGCAGCGTGGCGCAAACTGCGACCATCACCCTGACCGGCACCAATGATGCGCCAGAGATCAGCGTCATCGGCACGCCGAGCATCAGCGCCGCCAGCGGTGACGTGGTGTTCAACGGCACGTTGCTGGTAGCCGATCTGGATGCCAACGAGCAACTGACGCTCAACCTAACGGCTGTTGGCGGCTCGCTCGACCTGAGCAATGGTTCCGGTGTCACCATCCTCGAAGGCAGCGACAGTGCCGGTGAGTTGTATCTGCAAATTAGCGGCACCGTGGCGCAAATCAATGCGGCGCTAAACGGCATGAAGTTGTCTGCAGACGGCTCTGGTGTAGATGCAGGCCTGTACGTTGAAGTTGTAGATGGCGGCGAGAATGGTGTAACGGGCGCGGCCCAATACATCGAAATCCCAGTTGCCAGCCCTGACGTTGTTCCGTCCAGCGTGAACTTCGCTGACGGTCAGCAGGCAACAGTGGCCAACTACGACCCGGCCACGGTGATTACCATCGCCGGGGTCTCGGCTGCATCGACCAGCGTTGTGGTCAACGGTGCCGGCACCACCATAAGCGGCGGCAATAGCGGTTCTCTGCTGCTGGGCGGCTACAGCGGTAACCTGGACGGAACCTCCATCCAGTTTGCCGATGGCAGTCTGTTGAAAACCGCGACAGCCAACGCGTCGTCCGGCTCAACCCTGGTGGGCAGTTCAATTGCCGGCGGCGACTTGCTGATTGGCAGTGCGTTCGCTGATGTGCTGCGCGGGCTGGCCGGTAACGACACGCTGCACGGCGGTGCGGGCAATGACACCCTTTATGGTGGTAGCGGTGCCGACATCATCAAAGGCGGTGCCGGTAACGACGTGCTGTACGGCGGTGACAACTCCGCAGACGATAACGCTCAAGACCTGTTTGTCTACGACACGGTGGGTGACCAGGGCACTGATATCATCGTTGGCTTCAAGAATGGCCAGGATAAGATCGCTTTCCAGGGCGCAATGCCGAGCAGCTATTTGCTCTCGAGCATCGGCACTACTGCGGTGGTCACGTTCGGCGACACCACTATCAAGTTACTGGGCATGGCGGGGTCGGTAGACGACAGCGACTTTGCCATCATCGGCACTGCCGGTACCGATCTCCTTTCCGGTAACGCTGCCGACAACACCATCTTCGGTCTTGCCGGTAATGACACCATCAACGGTGGCGCGGGTACTGATACCCTCTACGGCGGCGCTGGCGATGACACGATCATCGGCAGGGCTGGCGACTTCCTTTACGGCGATGCCGGCGACGACGTGTTCAGTTTTGATGAAGGCGCAACTGTTTTGGTGGCATCGGCTGCAGTCGTCAATGGTGGCGAAGGTAGCGACACCATCTTCGCCTGGAACGGTATTGGCGGCGGTAACGTGACCTTGTCCGATGCGGCGTTTGCCAATGTGAGCAACATGGAAGTACTGGAAATGGCTGCTGGTGGCACCGCTAGCGTGACGCTGGGGGCCAATGCTAACGCAGCGTTTGCCGATGGCATCACTGTGACCAATGGCAGCACTGGTGCACTGGTGGTTAACGGTGCAGCAGCGACGATCGCAATTACCGCAACTGGGGGTAGTGCCAGTGACACGCTGACTGGTGGCGCCGGTAACGATGTGATCACTGGCGGCCAGGGTGCTGATCAGCTCTATGGTGGTGCTGGCTCAGATACATTTATGTATCGAGTAACCGGTGATTCTACCGAGAGCCAGATGGACAGCATCTTGGACTTCGAAGCAGGTTCTGACGTCATTGACTTGCAAGGTTTGGTCGCCGGCCATAGCTACTCGGTGGTCAATGGCGGAACTTTCGCAAACTTCGATAACGTTAAGGCTGCGGCTCAGGTGCAACTAACAAGTGACCGTTGGCCATTCGTTGGCGGCGATGGAACGGACACCTGGGTGTTCTTCGATGACGGCCATAACAATAGTTTTGATGCTGGAGACACCGTGATAAAGCTAGTTGGCATCTCTGATGCTAGCTCTATCACTGCCGTCAACTTCGACTGGAGTCAAACCCCAGTTTAATCTGGCATCTGCACGCCCCCCTCGCAGCATGTAAGGGAGGTTGCTTCAACTAAACCCTGCCCTACGGTGCAGGGTTTTTTTATGGCTATTTATCGTGGCTGGAGGGAGGTCGCTTACTGAGAGTCTTCTTGCGTATCTTCTGATGGCTCTGCCAAGGCGTGCTCGAGAACGGAGATGATTTGGGAATTCATGCTGCGATGATTGGCCTGTGCCACCTCGGCAAGACGCTCTCTCATGGAGGCGGGCAGCCGGATGACCAGCTTTACAGCTGGTTCGCTGGACGCATTCGCATGTCTCATTTTTTACCTCTTTCAAATACAAGGGCGCCCATAGCGCTTACCGATGGCCGTTCCCTTAGCAATGCAACCTCTCGTGTCCTTACTCAATTCCATAGACTTGGCGCCGGAATACTGGCGAAGTCTACTGATTCTCGACCGAAAGTATAGTGCGTCTGCGCGATAGAGATTCTTGTTGCGGACGAAGGGTAAGCGTTTTTCTTGCTCTGGATTACATGCCAGAAAATGCTGTTTCACACCGCTCGGCCGGACGAAAAGGCACGGCAGGCCGAGGCGATATCGTAGCAGTTATTTATAAGATGCTTCTATCGCCATCCGTGTTTTGCGTGCAGATGTTGTCCTTATTCATGCAGATGGCGGCATATTCTGAGCGGTGTCCAGTTGCTCCCAATTGAACGAGGCGCCGAACGATAGCGTGGCGAGAGATATGGCTGGGCGTATGTCGAGCCGCTATCTGATGGCATTAAAAAGCGCTTTGGTGGCCGCGCTTGATTCTTTTGTTGTGAGCAAGAGCACATTATTTTTTTTCAGTCACACCCATTACGAGCGCTGCCTAACGCTCTGGGCGTCGGGATATTGGCATCATAATGATACTGTTATGATATTATTCTGGGATGTTTCTGCTATCACTCGGCGAGTCCCGCGCATGAAGTCCCCGTCCTTGTCAGATCTTAAGGCCGCCCTGCTTGTATGTAGAGGTGGCTTCTTTTCCGTTGGTTTTTTCAGTCTGTTCGTCAATTTCCTAATGCTCGTGCCCGCGTTCTATATGTTGCAGGTGTACGACAGGGTAATCGCCACCGGCAGCCATTCGACGCTGCTGATGCTGACGCTGATTCTCATTCTTTTGCTATTCACGATGGGTGCGCTGGAATGGGTGCGCTCCCGCATTATGGTGCGTCTGAGTACGCGGCTGGATCTGATCCTAGGCCCGCGTCTGTACGACGCCAGCTTTAAGCAGGCCCTCGCCTCGGGTGGGATGCAGGCCTCGGCTCAGCCGCTAAGCGATCTGACCGGGCTGCGTCAGTTTATTACCGGTAACGGTCTGTTCGCCTTCTTTGATGCACCCTGGCTGCCGATCTATCTGGCGGTGATGTTTATGTTCCATCCCTGGTTTGGCTGGTTTGCCGTGGGGTGTGCGCTGATATTGGTCGCTTTGGCCTACCTCAATGAGCGGCTGACCAACTCGGCTCTGCTGGAAGCCAACAAGCAGAACCTGGCGGCTACTGCCTTCACTCAAAAAAACCTGCGCAATGCAGAGGTAGTGGAGGCGATGGGCATGCTGGGCATGCTTCGTGAGCGCTGGCAGGCAATGAACCATCATGTGCTGGTATTGCAGGGCGTGGCCAGTGATCGCGGCGGCAGCGTTGCATCGTTTTCCAAGACGTTTCGTTTGTTGGTGCAATCGCTCATTCTGGGATTGGGCGCCTATCTGGCGATCGAGCAGGAAATCACGCCCGGATTGATGATTGCTGGTTCCATCCTGCTTGGCCGTGCGCTGGCGCCGATCGACCAGATGATTGGCGCCTGGAAGGGCTTTTCCGCGGCCCGCGGCCAGTACGCGCGGCTCGATGAGCTGCTAAAGCAGGTCGCAACCGAGCCCGAGCGTATGTCACTGCCTGAACCCCGTGGTGAGATAACCGCGGAAAACCTGGCAGTGGTGCCGCCCGGTGCGCAAAAGCCTGTGCTGGTGGGGTTGAATTTTCATGTTTCCGCCGGCGATGCGGTGGGCATCATCGGCCCGAGCGCTTCGGGCAAATCGACCCTGGCCCGCGCCCTGTTGGGCATCTGGCCGGCAGCGCAGGGCAAGGTACGCCTCGATGGGGCCGATGTGTTTGCCTGGAAGCGGGATGAGCTGGGCCAGCATGTCGGTTATCTGCCGCAGGATGTCGAGCTGTTCGAGGGATCGATCAGCGAGAACATTGCACGCTTTGGTCAGGTGGACCCGGCGGCGGTAGTCGAGGCTGCGCGCTTGGCCGGGGTGCATGAGTTGATTCTCAAGCTGCCCCAGGGCTATGACACGGTGATCGGGGCGTCGGGCGGTGGGTTGTCCGGCGGCCAACGTCAGCGTATCGGACTGGCGCGCGCAGTGTATCGGCGACCGCAGTTGATCGTTTTGGATGAGCCCAATTCCAACCTGGACGATATAGGCGAGCGCGCTTTGTCCGAGGCCATCGTCAAGCTCAAGCTGGCCGGTTGCACATTGTTCGTTATTACCCACCGCACCAGTGTGCTCAACGCCCTGGACAAGCTGATGGTGCTGCGTGATGGCGCCCTGGTTATGTTCGGTCCGCGCGGGCAGGTGCTGGCGGAATTGGCCAAGGCCCATAAGCCCGTAGCGCTCGCCCAGGCGTAACCCTTCAGGATGGAAAACGACGTGAGTAATTCTTCCGCGGCGGGCCTGTCCCCGTCGCTGCCAGTAAAAATCAATGATTTGGCAATCAGGCGTATCGGCTATGCCGTCCTGTTTGTAACGTTCGGCCTGTTCGGCTCATGGGCGGCATTTGCGCCCCTTGATAGTGCGGCTCTTGCGCCGGGTGTGGTTACGGTGAAGAGCTATCGCAAGACCGTGCAGCATCTGGAGGGCGGCATCGTCAGTGCCTTGCATGTCCACGATGGGGATCAGGTCCAGGCCGGGGATCTGCTCGTGGAGCTGGACGGCACTCAGGTACTTGCCGAGCTGGAAATGGTGCGCAGCCAACTGATCGCGGTTAGCGCGCTGGAGGCGCGGCTTGTGGCTGAGCGGGACGCTAATGAGGAAGTGGAGTTTGGCGTGCCCGCCGCTGATAGGCGTGTCGACGAAGCTCGCGAGAGCGAACTGCAGATTTTCAGGGCCAGGCGGTCGGCGCGGCTCGGTGAGATCAGTGTGCTGCAGAAGCGTGTGGTGCAGTTGAGCGAGCAGATCCGCGGTTTCCGCGCGGAGATCCAGGGTAAAAACCAGGAAATCTCTTTCTATGAGGAAGAGGTAACTGATCTCACCGCCTTGCTGCGCGAAGGCTTCGTCGACAAGCAGCGCCTTCGCGAACAGCAGCGCAATGTCGTGCGGCTGCGATCAGAAATAGCTGAAGTTCAGTCATCAATCGCTCGCGCTCTTTTGCAGATTGGGGAAACGGAGTTGCAAATCGTACAGCTGAACAAAGACTTCATTTCCGAGGTCGTGACCCAGCTTGCCGAGGTACAGACAACGATATTCGATCTGAACGAGCGCCTGGCTGCAGCTAATGATCGTGCGCAGCGTTTGCAGATCCGTGCCCCTGAGTCGGGCATGGTGCTGGGCATGCAGGTTCATACCGTTGGAGGGGTGATCAGCCCTGGCACGCCTTTGTTGGATCTTGTACCCGCAAGCGAGGATCTGGTGATGGATGTAGAGATCTCGCCGATGGACATCGACCGGGTCGGGCCTGGCAAGCTTGCAGACATCCGTTTCAGTGCGTTCAAGAATGCAACTACGCCGGTAATTAAAGGGGTTTTGACACGGGTTTCGGCTGATCGGCTGGTCAATGAACAAACCGGTATTCCCTATTACCTTGGTCGGGTAGAGCTGACGAAAAGCGGACGCAAACAGCTGGGAAATCTGGTTTTGGTCCCTGGCATGCCTGCGGAAGTATTGATCAATACAGGGGAGCGCACCTTGCTCGAATACCTGGTTCAGCCGGCATCCAATGCCTTTGCCCGTTCGCTGATCGAGGATTGAGAATGCGCTACTGGCCGGTTACGTTGTTATTGCTCAGCTCATTGGTTGCGGGGTTGTCTGCCGCAGACGACCACCCCTTCGAAAGTCCGTCACAAGTCGATCCAAAAGGCGGAGAGGATAGCAAGGCGTTAGTAGATCTGTGGCAGCTGTTCCAAGAGGCGGAATTGGAAGATCCGCGTATCCAGATCGCCCACGCGCAGAGCGAAGGTGGTCGATGGCGCGAGCGAGAGGCCTTAGGGCAGCTTTTGCCGCAACTCAACGCCAGTGGCGCCTTCAATCGGAGCCTGCAGGACAACGAGGTCACTCGCGATTTCTATAACGGCGAGCGATACGCGCTGACATTGAGCCAGACGCTGTACGATCCAGAGACGTGGCATAACTATCGGCGGTTTTCCGATTTGGCTCTGCAACGGAAGGCTGAATATGAGGTTGCTCAGGAGGAGGCCACGATAGACCTGGTTGAGCGCTACTTTTCATCGTTGGCCGCTGAGGACGAACTGGAGCTGGTGTCCGCTGAATTACGAGCCACCGAGCGCAACCTGGAACGGGTCCAGTCGCTATACGCCCGGCAGTTGGCGCTAATTACGGACGTGCTGGAAATATCTTCACGTGTCGATGCACTCCGGGCGGCCGAGATCAGGGCGCGCAGTGATATTGAAGTAAGCCGAGAGGCTCTCTCCGAACTGGTGGGGCGAACCATCAACGAGCGGTTGAAGCGTATCGGCGATCAAACCCCCTTTGTCCTGCCGACTCAAGGGCGCGAATACTGGGTTGAGCACGCAATGGGTTCAAGTCCCGTATTACAGGCTCGGCGAAGTGCTGTAGATGCCGCGCAAGCAGCTCTGAAAATGGCGCGCGGCGGCCATGCGCCGAAGGCATCGCTGAGTCTGAGCGGCCAGAGAAGTGATATCGGCTATGAGAACAGCAACCTGGCAAATCGTACCGATACATATGTAGCGAGCCTCGGGGTCCAGGTGCCAATTTTTAGCGGCGGATCGGTCAGTGCCCGTGTGGCAGCCGGTCATGCGGATTTGATGGCGGCCGAGCATGAATTCGAACAGGCGCGTCGGCAAGTCATACGCGAGGTACGTTCCGCTTACTATGCCGCGGAGGCTGGTGTTAGCAAAATCGCAGCCTCACGCAAGGCACTGTTGTCTTCGCAAAGGGCCAGAGAGGCTGCTGAGCGTGCCTTTGGCTACGGCGTGATGAATGCCATTGATGTGCTCAACGCTATCAAGGAAGAGTACATGGCTCGTCGCGATCTCTTGAAGGCGCAGTATGATTTCGTCATGAGCAACATGGTATTGCGTCGATGGAGCGGGACACTAATCAGAAGCGATGTCCATGAGGTTAATAAGTGGTTGGTTGCGCCAACCCTAGAGGGCTCGGTTTCGCGGGCCGGTCTTTAGGCGTGCCAGAGAGCGACTATGGTTCTGATGCGCCTTGCTTAATCGAGCGGGACATTCGCTCAATGCCGAAGTTTTGAATCTGATCGCCGATACTGCGACCGGCAAGATCGGTGATCAACACAGCCCTCACGCGATTATCTGAATTATCGTTATACCCCGCTGGCCACCCAGGTGCGGCTGCCACGCTTGACGGACAGATAGGCCCAGTAATCCCCCCTTCGAGACGAAGTCGATTCACTCGTCACAGTTACCGCGGCCAGTCGACGCATGTCGGCAGTTGAAGTAGAGCTTGCCGAGGCTGTTGGGCCGGTGCTCGTCCCATATCTCCGACTTCCAATCAGACCTTAGGCCTGCAGCAGAAAACATTCTTGAAACAATACATATAAACATATAATGTAATTCAAGAAATTGAATGGCGATACGACAGGGGCTAGCGGTTTAGGCTCGATGTCATCGGTGCGCATCGAAAGGATTTTTTCCTAAGGACACGACCACACATGAAGACCATCAGTGTTCAAGGCAGCATGGGTAACGGCTTCGCAATCGAAGTGGCTTGCGGCAATCACCGAGTACTCATCGATCAGCCGCGCGCCGCGTTCGGTACTGATACCGGACCGAGCCCTTTGGAGCTGGTCTTGGCGGCGCTTGCCGGTTGCTTCGGAACGATCGGTCGTTTCCTCGCCCACCAGCGCAAGGTGGAGCTGCGCGGCATGCGCTTCGAAGTCGAGGCGGACTACGATCCGGCCGGGTTGCTCGGGCGTGACACCAGCGTGCGGCCGGGCTTCGAGGAAGTGCGTCTTCGGGTGGATATCGATGCTGACATGACGCTGGAGCAAAAACAGGAATTCCTCGCCGAGGTCGAGCGCCGTTGTCCGTTGGCAGACAACCTGCTGCGTGGCACGCGTCTGCACAGCGAGTTGGCAGGCTGAGTACGAGCGCTAAAGCAAAGGGCAGGTGGACGCGAGAGCGGTGGAGTGTTTCCGCGAGGGGAGGCTGGACGGGTAAATGCGCATGCTCTTTCGGCGCCGGCGAAAGCAATGTGCGACACACAGCGAGTCTGCGACAGCTGCGCAAATGCCTGGTCGCATGGACCGCCGACCTTATAGGTTTTCGATTGAATACATCTCTTCGGCCAGTAGGCCCCAAGGAGTTTTTATGCGCTATCTGTTGCCCTTGAGCTGTTTGGCGTTGAGCTTGTCTGCCCAAGCGGAGCCACTGGATCCATTGATCAGTGAGGGGATGGCACTCATTCCTCCGTTTCAGCAGCAGCTGATGGCCACGGTGAAGTCCGCTGTGGAAAGTGGCGGACCGCAACAGGCGGTGCAGGCCTGCCAGCAAATGGCGCCGCAGATCACTGCCGAGCATAGCGAGGCGCCTTGGCGGGTGGGTCGCACGGCACTGAAGCTGCGCAACCAGGACAATGCCCCCGATCCCTGGGAGCGCGCCGTGCTGGAGCAGTTTCAGCAGCGCGCTGCGGAGGGGGAGCCGCTGCAAAACATGTCGCATGCCGAAATGGTGGGCGGTGAGTTTCGACTGATGAAGGCCATTCCCACTGGCGAGGCGTGTCTGGCCTGTCATGGTGGTTCGATCAAACCCGAGCTGGCGGCCCTTATTGACCAGTATTACCCCGAGGACGAGGCTCGAGGCTTCAAGCTTGGGGAGCTGCGGGGCGCTTTCACCCTTAGGCGCGCTGTCGACTAGCCGTCTGCTTCACTGACCTGCCCGTGGCCGCCCGGCTGCGGCGCACGGAGAATGTAATCGTGTATTTGGACAGCGCCTCCACATACAAGCTATAGCGTCCCGCCGCTTTGCTGATGCGCCGATGCGTCCTGCCACGCTGGCCAGTCCAGACGCCGGGTGTAACAAGGCTGATGCCGTCCACAGTCGCAGACGGCAACTCAGGTCGTCCGATCGCGTTGGCTAGCGCGATGGACAGCCAATCAACGTTTCTGAGAATCCTCTTCGTCATCTACGCGCTCGTCGTCTCCGTGAGCGTTTTCGATCGTGTCCTCGGTTAAACGTGGTTGCGGGTCTTCGCCGGTAGGGTTCTGGTAGCCATGTGCGCTTGCCTCGTTGTTGAGGTCCTGCTGGGCCTGGCTGTTGGTGTCGGCCGACTCAGGCTCGGTCGGCTCCTGATTGGCCGATGCAGCGGTTGCTAGCAAGGCTAGTAACACTGTTGACGCGATGCTCAAGCTCTTCATTTGATTTCCCTCGACTGTTTGCGGGCTCCATGTCTCGGACCTGCTGCGGATGGCGTTCGTTCGTGTCTGCTGCTGGATGGGCCGCGAGTGGAGCGGTGCTTCCCGACAGGGGTGGGGCACCCAGTCGTATTTGGACTGTCTCAGCTGGGAATCACTTACCGAGACGTTACATGATCGATTGGTTAATGAAGAACCAGCAGCTCGTTTCGTTGCTGATCTCCTTGAGCACGCTTTTGGTATGGATGTTCTATGCGCATTTGCTCTTGCGAAACTTCAGACGGCAGCGTCAGCCGAGCCTGCTTATCAATCGAGGCGCAGGCAAAGGACTCGGCTCGCTTTGCATCATCTCCAACATGAGTGCCGAGCCGATGTTCATCAATCAGCTCGTGGTCTCGGTGGTGACGTCACGTGGGCCCTTGGAAGTCGATATCACCGACATTCGCCAGAGCATGGAAGATGACGTGTCCCCCGACCTCGCCATCCACCAGACCACCCACCAGGGGCCGTTAAGCAGTGGTGATTTCATTCACGTCGGGACCTTTCAGGGTATGTTGCGGCGAGTTGCTGAACTCAATGGCATCGAGCTTCAAGGCCATCAGCCAGTGGGTGACTGGCAGTTCCACTGCATGGAAATCCGCGCGGTGGCGTTTTACGGGCCAGAGCGCCACCCGCTGGGTGTGTTGCGCCGCTTCAAGCTGGGCGACCTCACCGATCCGGAATGCCGTCTGGTGCCGGAGAGCCCGTTCACCCACCAGCTGACCTCCTGGCGTGACCGTCGCCGGGTAAGGCGATGGCTATCGGAAGGGCTGGATGACTAGCCCTTCGCACGCATGGGCTTAAGCAGGCTGGAACTCCGCTTCGTTTCAAAGGTCACGTAGAACTGGCTTCTCAGCGCGTGTCGTAGCGATACGCCGGGTTTAAGCCGTGACATGCGCTGCGCAGCAGGACATTGCTGACGTGTAAACGATTGGACAGCTTGGTTTCGGCGAGGCTACAGCACTAAGGGAATCGGTCGTGGAGATCAACCGGGTAAGCGCAAAGGACATCAACGAAGAGCACTATGAGTTGGTTGTAGTCGGGTCTGGTTTTGGTTCGAGCTTCTTTTTGACCGAAGCCTTGAAACACCTCACCGGGCGCGCATTGATCCTAGAGTGGGGTGACTTCCATCCCTGGGATTGGCAGATCCAGACCCAGAGCAGTTCTGCCATCAAGCCGGACTCCACCTACGACAACCGCGGCGAAAAGCCCTGGAATACCACCATCGCCTTGGGCGGTGGAATGAATTGCTG
This sequence comes from Pseudomonas sp. 10B238, assembly GCF_000970615.1. Lineage (NCBI taxonomy): Bacteria > Pseudomonadati > Pseudomonadota > Gammaproteobacteria > Pseudomonadales > Pseudomonadaceae > Pseudomonas > Pseudomonas sp. 10B238. Next base: position 116,465 of record NZ_KQ033929.1, on the reverse strand, counting down.
GTATTCGCAGACGCCTCGTTTGCATCCCAGCGATTTCGCCATTCGGACGCGCTACGGTGTCGGCAACGATTGGCCGCTGAGCTATGCCGAGCTCGAACCCTACTATTGCCAGGCCGAGCAGATCATGTCGATCGCGGGCGACCCAGACATGACCCGAGTGTTGCCTCGCAGCCAACCCTTCCCCCAGCCTCCGCATAAAGGCTCCTCCATTGACATGTTGATGAAGGAGGCCATGCCCGACCATCATTTCATCATGCCGACCGGGCGTGCTCGGGTCGCGACCGGCACCCGAGGCGTCTGCTGTGCCAATGCCACCTGCAATCTCTGCCCGATGAACGCCAAGTTCACCGCGCAGAATGGCTTGGCCGAGCTGTACAGCCATCCCAAGGTAGATGTGTGCCTGAAGACCGAAGTGCGCACACTCGAATACCAAGGCAACATCATTAAGGGCGTCACGATCCGCTCCGATGGGCAGGAGTTCAAAGTATTCGGTGATCTGTTCGTGCTGGGCGCCAATGCCATTCAGAGCCCGGCGATCCTGCTGCGTTCGGATATCGACTTTGGCGAAACCGGTATGGGCCTGCACGAGCAAGTGGGGGCCAACGTCGAGGTGTATCTCGATGGGCTGGGCAACTTCGATGGCAGCACGATTACCACCGGCCTTAATTACTCCCTATACGACGGTGATTTCCGTAAGGAACACTCGGCGTGCCTGGTCTACTTTGAAAATCGCTGGCCCTATGGGCTACGTCCAGAAATCGGACGCTGGAACCAGACGCTGCCGTTGATGCTGGTGAGCGAAGACCTGCCCAACGTCGAGAACCGGGTTGTCATCGACCCGCAGACAGGGCAGGCGATCATCGACTACCGCGGCGAGTCCGACTACGGCATGAAGGGGGTTCAGTACGGCCTCGACAGCTTGGAAAAATTGCTCGCGCCGCTGCCGGTTGAGTCGATCAACTTCAGGGAATGGCGTCTGACGGAATCGCACGTGCAGGGCACGTTGCGCATGGGGCAGGTGGATGACGGTTCGGTCGTCGATGGGCATATGGTGCATCACAAGATGCGCAATCTTGTTGTCGTCGGTACTGCGACTTACCCGAGCTGCTCGCCGGCGAATCCCAGCCTGACGGCTGCCGCCTTGTCCATCCGTGCTGCCGACCTGCTTTATAGCTAAGGATTGCCCATGAAACGTCGTACGTTGTTGATTTCGTCCGCCGCCACACTGGGTCTGGTGGCGATCGGATCTGGTGCCTGGGTCTACGAGGACCGTCAGGTCTTCATTCCGCAGCTGCTGCAACGGCTGGTGGGAAACTTCCAGATGGATCCTGACGATCAGCGCAAATTCGTCGATGCGATGGCTGACCATTACGGCTCGGAGAAGCTGACCGCATTGATGGGGCTCTACAAGATCCGCCAGCAAACCGGAGTGGGAACAGCCTACACTGATCTTCGGGTCGACAACTTCGAGCGCCGCTTGTTAACGGATTTCATGGTTTCGACTGATTTTTTGCGGCAGCAGAACAAGACCAATCCCAAGGTTAGCTTTCTTGGCTACCGGTTGCCCTGCAGCAACCCTTACGCCCGGTTCGACGGGCTGGCGTGAGGTCATACGGTATCCGCCTGCCTCGTTGAGCCCGTCGGTCAATGGCCTTTGCACTGTCATTCGATGGATCAAGTGACAGGCTGGGTGGCCCCCTCAATCCGTCCCAACCGGAGGCCTGTTCATGCGCATCGCCGTCTTCAGTACCAAGCCCTACGATCGCACCTTTCTTGACCAGGCCAACCAGGCCAACCAGGCGCACCAGCACCACCTGGTCTATCTGGACGCCCGGCTGACCGCGGAAACCGCGCCGCTAGCGGCGGGTTTCGCCGGCATCTGTGCCTTCGTTAACGACAAGCTCGACCGCGAGGTGCTGCAGCGCTTGCATTCCAGCGGTACGGAGCTCATTGCCCTGCGGTCGGCCGGTTTCAATAACGTCGATCTCGCCGAGGCGGAGCGGCTGGGCATGACGGTGGCGCGAGTGCCGGCGTATTCGCCCCACGCGGTGGCAGAGCATGCGGTGGCACTGGTGCTCGGGCTCAACAGGATGACCCATCGCGCCTATAACCGCGTGCGTGAAGGAAATTTCTCCCTCGATGGCCTGCTCGGTTTCGACCTGTACGGTAAGACGGTGGGCGTGATTGGGACCGGTAAGATCGGCCTTATCTTCGCCGACATCATGCACGGTTTCGGTTGTAGGGTGCTGGCCAGCGATCCCTTTCCCAGCGCCGATGCGAAGGAATTTGTCAGCTATGTGCCGCTAGAAAAACTGTTCGGCGAAGCGGACATCATTTCGCTGCACTGCCCGCTGACCCCGGAAACCAACCACCTGATCGATGCCGACGCGATTGCTCAGATGAAACCGGGCGTAATGTTGGTCAACACCGGCCGAGGCCGTGTGGTCGATACGCGCGCAGTCATCGAGGGTCTCAAGAGCGGAAGGATCGGTCGGCTGGGGCTGGATGTTTACGAGGAGGAAGAAAACCTCTTCTTTCAGGACCTTTCACAGCAGGTCATCAGCGACGATTTGTTCATGCGCCTGACGACCTTTCCCAACGTGTTGATAACTGGGCATCAGGCATTTTTCACTGCGGAAGCGCTGACTAATATCGCCGAGACCACGCTGGCGAATATCAGCGCCTTCGAGCAGGGTAGCGGTGCCCTGCATCGGGTGACCGCCGACAAGCTGGTGTAGCCATCACGGTTCGCTTTGGCGCCTGGATTGCCAGGCGGAGCCGTGGCCGATCAGCGTGGGCTCTGCTCGCTGATCAGCATCCCGCATGCCACCTGATAAACCTGATTCCCACGTCTGATCGTCAGTGGCGCTCGTTCAGCAATCACCGCGCCGCTGTCTAGCATCCGTTCGATGTGGGTACGCAGTTGATGGTATTGCCTGGTGTATTCCCGATGCATCTAGGTCAGCCCTCTCAGCCATCTCGAGTTATTAGGCGTAGCGACCCAGTTACGACTCGCTAGAAGTCGATTTGTCCCACCGTTCGTCGGAGAGTGGACGGGCAAAGCCTGGCTGCGACCGCTTAATGCAGCGATGGTATTCGCCCATTATCGCCGGTAGTATCAAAAGGCTATCGCTGCCGCGACGCTTTTCTAAGGGTGAGCTAGACGCATGAACGAACAAGCCATACCGGTGCTAATCACATTTCTCGCCGTAGCCGGTATCGCCGCGCTGTTGCTGCGTCGAGCGTTGACCCTCTCGAGTCTTCAGCGCAACGCGAAGGAAGCACAACCAACCCAAGCGAAGGTTACTCGTCTCAACTCCGAGCCGACCAATAGTCCCATCGACAGGCACGGCGCGGCGATACGCCCGACCGGGTCAGCTCTGGAATAGCTGGCGCAGGCTACTGGGCGCTAGCCCGGTCCAGCGCTTGAACGACCGTCGGAAGTTGGTGGTGTCGTTGAAGCGCAGGTAGCTCGCCACTTCTTCATTGCTGTAGCCCTTCATTTGGTAGAGATACAGCGCTACATGCTTGCGTACCTGATCCAGCTGCTCCTGAAAGCCGGTGCCATGCTTGTGCAGTTTGCGCTTGAGCGAGGCGGGACTCATCTCGAAGGACTGGGCGACACGCTCGAGATTCAGCGGCTCTCGGATGTTCGCGTAGAGATGGTCGTACAGCTGATCGATAAAGCTGCCAGGCCAGCCAAGGCTCTCCAGCTGCGCGCAACTCGCCTGCTGCGCGACCTGCCCGGCGGTCGCCGAGGCGCCTGGCCAAGGCGTGTGTAGATATTCCAGCGGCAGGCTCATCACGGTCATCTGACTGGCGAAGGTCAGCTGCTCGCTCAGGTGCACCCAGTACTGCTCGACATGCCGCGGCTGCGGGTAGGCGAGGTGGAAGCGCCAAGGGAGGCGCTCGCCGGATAGCCGTCTGCTCATCGCCACCACGGCGGTCAGGCTGGCTTCGGTGAGGAACCGCTGCTGGTTACCGATACCACAGTTGTCGGTCCAGTACAGGTATGCCCTCCGCTCGTCGAGGAACAGCCGGGGCGTCATTAGCGGACTGAGCAGGACGCGGAATTGCTGCAGCTGTTCCAGCGCCTGTTGCAAGGTGCAGGCATGGGTCAGCGCGTGGCTGACCTCGCCGTAGTGGCCGGGTAACAGGCGCTGGCCGAACAGAAAGCTGCTGTCGTCAGCCTCAAGTAAGCGCTGCGCGTTTCCGATTAAGGTCAGGAACTGCAGGGGACTGATCCGCGCCTGGCCACTGATGACGTCTTCATAGAACAGCCCACTACCACGCAGTAGCTGGTGGTTGTCGATCCCGCGTGACAGCGCCAGATCGATCAGCACGGCCGGCTGGTGATGAGCGGCGATGAAACGCGTATCGCAATCGTAACCAGTGGGCATGGCCATTTCCTCAGGCGCAGCGCGGCAACTGCTGCTTGGTTTTGGCCAGGTTCAAATTGAGGCGTTTGAGCAGCTGTTCAGCATCCTCGTCGAACGCCATCACGGTCCCTGTGCTTGCACGGAGGTGCACCCGTTCGCCGTGCTGTGTTGTTTTGTGCGCCAGGCTGGCCACGGCCTGTTGCAGTTCACCTGCGACCATTCGGGCCTGGGTCTCGCCCGTGTTTGGCAATACCGCCACGAAGCGATCCCCGGCCAAGCGGCAGAGTAGATCCTGACGGCGCAGATTGAGCAGCAGCAGCTGCGCCATGGCCTGCAAAACCGCATCCCCCTCTGCCTGGCCGTAGTGCTGATTGATTATGTTGAAATCGTCCAGGTCCACGACCACTAGCGACAGTGGCTGCTGTTCCGCCTGGGCGTGACCGAGCGCCAGTTGCACCTGCTGGCGCAAGTATTCGGCGGCGCCCAATGGGGTCAGCTTGTCGAACAGGCGGTGCTCGCGGAATCCTTTCTCACGCTTGCTCATCTGCTGGCTGATGGCACGCTGTTCCTGGTTGAGGTGATAGATGCCCAGCGTCAACAGCAGCAAGCCGATGGGCATCGGCGCGGTCTCCAGCCAGTTGTCCCAGACGGCCAGCTCCGGCAGCTGGATGAACTCGTCCAGCGTGTCCATCCACCAGGAAAAGAACACGCAGGCCAGGCCCAGGGCGAGCAGCCGTGTCACTCGACCGGCTGGACGGCTGTGCAGCAGCATGATCAGCCAGGCGAGCGCCAGCACGGCCGAGCCGCCTTCGCCGGCGACGTCCGTCCAGTTGATCTCCGCCCAGGTTTTGATCTGGCCGGTCGCCAGATAGACCTGCAGACCAAGATTGGCGACGAAAGCGAGGCCGAGCAGGGTGAGGGTGTGCAGTTTGAGCAGGGATTTCATCGGGTCTCCGTGGCGAGCCGCGCCAGTGCGTGAGGGCACGGAAACAGATGGATGTGACGGTTGGATGAATGGGGTGGGGGTTGAATTGGCTCAATGGTTTTTTTCGATGTTGCTCTTTTTTGAGTGTAAGCGGATTAGGGAGTTGCTTGATGGCTTGGTTTCGCCCTGCTGGGCGAGTCCCTTTTGGCAGTCGCCCCAAAAGGAACCAAAAGGTCTTGCCCCTGCATCCGAACTAGGCGTCCCCGGTTCGCTGCGCTCGACTTCCCTCATTCCATCGCTGCTCCGTGGGTCGCCGCGCAAGGGCCATCCATGGCCCTTCACGGCTCTCGCGGCATCCATGCCGCTCGCCCCTCTACGTAGCGATTCCATTCGGCCTGCTGAAAGGGGCGTTCGGCGGCGTCTGATGGTTCGTCTGCCAGCAAAGAAGCAACGCGCCCCCGCGTCTCGTAGCGGCGTAGGGTGGGCTTCAGCCCACCGTGACGGAGTCGCGATGTGCTTGTGGTGGGCTAAAGCCCACCCTACGGGTTGAGCGTTGCGTCCGAGCCGGAGGCGGGTCATATCGGCTCACCTCATACCCCAAACCACCCCAATAACCCCTTTCTGGCGCCCCAGCAAAAACCCCTGTCACAGAACCGCCATATCCCGACCCTACCGTCCGCTCCAGTTCCGGGATGGACCCGGTAAACAGCGTTCGGGGGATTGTTCATGAGCACATACCGCAGCGGCATCCGTCATGCAGGGTTCCGCATCAGCCTGCTGGCCCTGGCCGTCAGCGCCGGTTCGGCCTGGGCCGAGGAGCCGCTTGTCATGGAGCACGTCGAGGTGATCGGCCAGGCCGTCAGCGTCGACGAAGCATTGAGGGACCAGCGCAACTCCGACAGCGTGAAAAGCGTCGTCCATGCCGATGGCATCGGCCAGCTGCCCGATGACAACGCCGCCGAAGCCTTGCAGCGCATCCCCGGCCTCTCCGTTGAGCGCGATCAGGGTGAAGGCCGCTTCGTCAGCGTGCGCGGCATCGCGCCCGACCTGAACAGCGTCACCATCAATGGCACCCTGGTGCCCTCGCCGGAAAGCGGCCGCCGCGCTGTGGCGCTGGATGTGCTGCCTTCGGAACTGGTGCAGTCGCTTTCAGTGGTCAAGACCCTCACGCCGGACATGGATGCCAACTCCCTGGGCGGCACCATCGAGGTGGAGAGCCTGTCGGCGTTCGACCACGACGGCCTGTTCTACAGCCTCAGCACCGAAGCCAGCTACGACGAGAACGTCGGCGAGACCAGCCCCAAATTTTCCGGTGCCATCAGTAACCGCTTCAGCCTGGGCGGTGGCGTCGACAACTTCGGCGTGGCCGCGGCGCTGAGTTGGCAGGATCGCGACTTCGGCTCGGATAACGTGGAAACCGGCGGCGCATGGGATTTCGAAGACGGCGCCCGGCTGGAAGAGTTCGAGCAGCGCGACTACGAGATCACCCGCGAGCGCACCGGCTTTGGTCTGAACTTCGATTACCAGCCGGACGACTTCAGCAGCTATTACCTGCGCACGCTATACAGCCGCTTCAAGGACACCGAGACCCGCAACGCAGCCGGGGTCGAGTTCGAAGATGCGCAACGGGCCGGCGAGCTGGGCGATGCCGAGGGCTGGCGTGAGCTGAAGTCCCGCGAGGAAACCCAGACCATCCAGTCCTACGTGTTCGGCGGTGAACGCATGATGGGCCTCTGGACCCTCAGCGGTCAGGTCGGCTACAGCGAGGCCCGCGAGCGCAACCCGGGCGGCATTTCCAGCGCGACGTTCGAGGGTGACTTCGCTGACGTAGGTTTCTCCAGTACGGGCAAACCGCGCCTGACCGTCGACCCGTCTTTCTACGATCCTGCCAGCTTCGAACTCGACGAGGTGGAGTGGGAGAAGACTGATGCGCGCGACAAAGAGAAAAACATCCGCCTGGATCTGGCCCGTGATTACGACATCCAGGGCTATGCCTCGCAGCTTAAGTTCGGTGGCAAGCTCAGCCGGCGCGACAAGACCAACGACGCCGAGATCTGGGCCTACGACGATTTTGACGACCTGACCCTGGCCGACTTCCAGAGCGGCAAGGTCGACTACGCGCTGGACCGCTTCGGTTCGGGCATCAGCGCCGGCGGCCTGGAGGGCCTGATTGGCGGCCTCGATGCGAGCGAGTTCTACGATCAAGAGGAGTCGCGCATCGGCGACTTCGACATGAGCGAAGACATCAACGCGGCGTATTTCATGAACACCCTGGACTTGTACAAGTGGCGCATCATCGCCGGCCTGCGCTATGAGGGCACCGAGTTTAGCGCCAAGGGCACCGGCCTGCGCGACGGTGAGTTCGAAGCCGTATCCAGCGACAACCGTTATGAATATTGGCTGCCGGGCTTGCATGCGCGCTATGAGCTGACGCCCGATACCTTCGTTCGGGCGGCCTGGACCAATACCGTGGTGCGCCCGACGTTCGAGCAGCTGGCGCCTGGCTTCGTCATCGATGGCGAAGATGCGGAGTTTGGCAACCCTGACCTCAAGCCACTGGAGTCGATGAACTACGACCTCGGCATCGAGCACTACATGGGCCGCGCGGGCGCTGTGTCGGCCTATCTGTTCTACAAGGACATCGACAACTTCATCTACAACACCGATCTGGCCGGTACGGGCCAATGGACTGGATTCGACGAAGCGCTGAGCTTCGAGAACGGCAGCAGCGCCAAGCTCTATGGTGTCGAGTTGGCCTATTCGCAGAAGCTGAACTGGCTACCGGCACCCTGGAATGGCGTGCTGCTGGGCGCCAACGCCACCTTCAGCAAATCCGATGCAGAGATCGAAGGGCAGGGAAGCAGTCGCAGCATCGACCTGCCAAACCACTCCGATAGCGTCGGCAACCTCATGGTCGGTTGGGAGAATGACGTGTTCAACATGCGTCTGGCCGCCAACTACAAATCTGAGTACCTGGCCGAAGTGGCCGGTATCGATGACGCAGCCCACGATCTCTACGCAGACGATCAGCTGTTCGTGGACTTCAAGGCAGGCTACTTCATCACGCCGAACCTGCAGGTGACGCTCGAGGCGTTGAACCTCACGGACGAGTCCTACTTCGTCTACACCGGGCGCAGCAACTTCAACGCCCAGTACGAGGAATACGGCCCGACCTACAAGCTTGGCCTGACCCTGACGCACTTCTGACCAACTTCGACTTATTCGCCGCCCCGCCTCTGCTCTGTTCCCCTTTTCGGAATGGTGGCGGTCAGCGGCTGCAGATTGGAAAAACCATGTACATGACTTTGCATAAACCCATGCTGCTGAGCCTCTGCATTGCGCTTGCGGCCTGTCAGTCCGGAGCGGGCGTCGACTCCGGCAAGCAGCCGGCGCCGACCCTGAGCATCGTGGATGCCGCACCGCTGGAAGCCGTGAGCGCTCAGCTGATCGCCAATACAGATTTCTGGCCAACTGCGTCGCGACTGGTCGTTCGACCGGATTCGCGCGGGCTGCAGATACTCGACGCCAAGGGCGCAGTGATCAGCGATTTCAAAGGCCGCTTTGAAGGCCTGGATCATCGCCTAGGCAGGCAGGGCATGCTGATCGCCACCCTCGACCGCAAGCGCCAGCAGGCCGTGTTGCTAGGGCTTGACCGCGAGCATCGCTGGAGCCAGCCGCTGTACATCCCGCGAACCGACTTCGCCATCGAAGGGCTGTGCTTGTTCCGCGACGCGGCGCGCAACAGCTTCCTGTTTTTGGTCGGTGAAGAAGGTATCGGTGAGCAATGGCTGGTCGCCGCCGACATGCGCCCACTTGCGACGCCGCAGCGCGTACGCGGCCTGAGCCTGCCGCCGGAAAGCGGCTACTGCCAGGTGAATGATCAAACCGGCGAGCTGATCGTCAACGAAGAAGGCGTGGGCCTCTGGCGTTACGCGGCGGATGCCGAAGCACCGCTTGTGCGCGATCCGGTGGATATGGTTCAGCCGTTCGGGGGTATCGCCGAAGCAACTGCCGGCATGGCATTGGTGCCCGGCGGATTGCTGGCGCTAGACCCGGAAGCCGGCGCGCTGCACCTCTATGGGCGAGACGCCGACAGCTGGCGTAGCCATTCGGTACTGCCGCTCGAAGGCTTCGACGAGCCTGAGCAGATCAGCGCCCGATTGACCGAGGGTGGCATCGACCTGCTGCTGACCGATGAGCGTGGCGCCCACGCGTCTCGTCTGGATTGGCAGCCTCCAACGCCCACCGCGACGCCTGTCATTCCGATGCTGCCGGCTCAGGTCCAGACCGATCCGGTGCCGCACCTGGGGGATGCTGCCGATGACCCGGCGATCTGGGTCAACGCCAGCTACCGGACCAGAAGCCGTGTGCTGGGCACCGACAAGAAGGGCGGGCTCGGCGTGTACGACCTGACCGGCAAGCAGCTCCAGTACCTGCCCGTCGGGCGGTTGAACAACGTGGACGTGCGCACCGGCTTTGTTCATGGCGGCAAGCAGGTTGACCTCGCCGTGGCCAGCAATCGGGATCACAACAGCTTGCACCTGTTCGCCATCGATCCAACAAGCGGGCAGTTGAGCGACATCGGACAGATCGCCACGCCGATCACCGAAATCTATGGCCTGTGCATGTTCAAGGATCGCCAGGGCGCTATCCATGCGATCGCCAACGATAAGGACGGCACCTTTCTGCAGTACCGCCTGGATGGTTCCAGCGGCTCGCCGCGCGGTGAGCTAGTGCGGCAGTTCAAGGTCGCCAGCCAACCCGAGGGTTGCGTGGCCGATGACCGCACCCAGCGGCTCTTCGTCGGTGAGGAAGACGAGGCGGTCTGGACGCTGGATGCCCGTGGCGATGCACCGGCGAAGCTGGAGAAGGTGATCGGTGTCGGCGGCCCGTTGCATGACGACGTCGAGGGGCTGGCGCTCTACCAGGGTGCGAAGGCCGATTACCTGGTGATCTCGAGCCAGGGTAACGACAGTTATCTGGTACTGGATGCCGCCGCGCCTTACGCCGTTCGCGGCGCATTCCGCGTTGGTTTGAATGCCGAGCGCGGCATCGATGGCGCATCGGAGACCGATGGGCTGGAGGTCACTTCGGCCAACCTCGGCGGTATCTGGAGCCGCGGCATGCTGGTGGTGCAGGACGGCCGCAAACGCATGCCCGAAGGCGCTCAGAACTACAAATACCTGCCGTGGGCAGCGGTTGCTGACGCGCTAGGGCTCGACTGACCTCGGTCGCATGAATGCATCAGGCGACGCCCGCAACGTTGCCTGAAAGTAATAAACGAATGCCGTCCCACAGGGCGGACGGAGGAAATACAGATGCAAAGTGAACACATGTCGGTCTGGGGCCTGGTCAGCGAGGCCAGCCTGGTGGTGCAACTGGTGATGGTGATTCTGGTGCTGGCCTCGATTGCCAGTTGGTACCTCATCATCCAGCGTGGCGCGGCCTTGCGCCGCAGCGAACGCCTTTTGAAAACCTTCCTGCAGCGCTTTCGTAGCGGCGCGGAACTGACGCAGTTGTATCGCGAGGGCAGTGATCAGCCGCTGCCCCGGGAGGCGGCCCTGCAGCACATCTTTCTCGCCGGTTATCAGGAGTTCAGCCAGCTGCAGCGCCAGCCGGGCATTGCGCCGGATGCGGTGCTCGAGGGGGTGGAGCGCAGCCTCTATGTCGCCATTTCCGAGCAGGAAGAGCGTTTGGAAGGCGGTTTGCAGTTCCTCGCCACGGTCGGTTCGGTCAGCCCTTATATCGGGCTGTTCGGTACGGTGTGGGGGATCATGAATTCCTTCCTTGGTCTGTCCATGGTGCAACAGGCGACGCTTTCAACCGTTGCTCCGGGCATTGCGGAAGCGCTGATCGCCACGGCCATCGGCCTGTTCGCGGCGATCCCCGCGGTGATGGCCTACAACCGCTTTTCCGCCCGTGGCCAGACCCTGAGCGCGCGTTACTACAGCTTCGCCAACGAGCTGCAGGCGCGCCTGCATCGTCGCCTGCATGCCGGCTCGCCCAGCGTCGCCGCTGCCGCCTGAAGGAGCTTCGTCATGCTGGTCAAACCGCAGCGTAAACACGGCCCCAAAGCCGAAATGAATGTGGTGCCCTACATCGATGTGATGCTGGTGCTGCTGGTGATCTTCATGGTCACCGCGCCGATGCTGGTGCAGGGTGTGAAGATCGAATTGCCCAAGGTCGCCGCCGAGGCGCTGCCCACGGAGAATGAGCGGCAGATCCTGACCCTCTCGGTGAAGGCCGACGGCGGCTTCTACTGGCACCTGGGCACCGAGCTGAATGCCGAGGACCAGACGGACAGCGCCATCGACCTCGGGGAAATGCGCGAGAAGGTCGCCGCGATCATCGCCGAGCGCGGCGATACCCAGGTCTACGTACGCGCTGATGATGCCGCGGACTATGGCCGCGTGGTGGCCGGGATCGCCGAGCTGCAGCGCGGCGGGGTGGTGAACCTCGGTCTGATTACCGAGGCGCCACCTGGGCAGCCTACGCCATGAGCAGCCTGACCATGACGCTACCAACGAGGTTCCCGGTAGCGCGTCCGCAGTGGCGCAGCCATGCCGGTGCGGCGGCGGCCACCCTGGCGCTGCACGCGGCGGTGTTCGGTCTGTTGCTGCATGGCTGGACGCCCGAGCTGAGCGCGCCGAGCCAGACTCAAATACTCAAGACTCAGCTGATCAGCCTGCCGACTCCCAAGCCGGCGGCGGAGGCTGTGATTGAGCCCGAGCCCACACCCGTCCCGGAGCCGCTGGTGGAGACGGTCATCGAGGAACCGCAGGTCGATCCGCAGATCGAACAGCAGCGCCTGGAACAGGCCGATCTGGCCTACAAGCGCGCCGAGCAGGAGCGACAGGCAGAGGAGGCGCGCGTCAAAGAGCAGCAACGAGCCAAGCAGCAGCGCAAAGAGCAGCTGGAGCGCGAACGGCAGGAACGCATCGAAGTCGAGCGGCAGCAGCGCGAAGCCGAGCGCCGCGAGCAGCTGGCTCGTGAGGAACAACAGCGCCAACAGGCGGCACGTGCCGAAGCGGCGGCCGCTGCAGAACGCGCGCGCCAAGCCGAAGCCGCAGCGGCTGCCAGTCGCCAGTACCTGCCCATCGCCAAGGATGCACCTGACTACCCAACGCGTGCGCTGGACAAGGGCATCGAGGGCACCTGCACCGTCAGTTATTCGGTCAACCCACAGGGGCGGATCGAAAACCCGAAAGCGCTGGAAGACTGCCACCCGCTGTTTATCCGACCGTCACTTACGGCTGCTAAAAGTTTTCGCTACCAACCTCGGATCGTCGACGGTCGCGCCGTGACCGTTCCCGAGGTCAAAAACACCTTTCACTACCGCATCCAGTGATGCGGACCAGACCCATTTGCTTAACGAGTTAATGATGAAACAGGATTTCCAAAGCTTTCACGCCAACCTTTCCGCGCTCGATGATCAGGCGATCAACCCGAGCGCCAACGTCTCGTTGGAGCAGCTCGTCGATCACAGCCGACGCAACCTGCTCAAGGGCGGGATGGGCCTTGCCGCACTGGGCTTTCTTGGCGGCAGTCTGGGCGCCTGTCGTAGCGCCGTACAGTCTGAGTCGCTGATTGGCTTCGAGGGCATCCCGACGCAGCTAGACCCAGCGTTCGACAGCGTGCAGGTTGCACCAGGCTATAGCGCGCGGACGTTCTTTTCTTGGGGTGATGCCGTCATGGCGGATGCCCCCGAGTGGAATCCGGACGCCACCGATGATTGGCAGGCCCAGCTCAAGCAGGCGGGCGACAACCATGACGGCATGCATTTCTTTCCCTTCCCGGAAAATCCAGACAGCCACGGCCTGCTGGTGATGAACCACGAGTACGTCAACCCGCTGCTGCATCCTAACGGCATGACGTTTACCGACGGCAAGCGCCCGCTGGATGAGGTGCGCAAAGAGCAGGCAGCTCATGGCGTCAGCGTCATCGAAGTGAAAAAGGATGCACAGGGCCAATGGCAACGGGTCATGCCGTCGCGCTACAACCGGCGCATCTCGGGCATGACGCCGATGGCGGTGGGCGGCCCGCTGGCCGGCAACGACGCGCTGAAGACCGCTTCCGACCCCAGCGGCCGCGAAATCATCGGCACGCTGAACAACTGCTCCAGCGGCTTCACGCCCTGGGGCACCTATCTGGTGTGCGAGGAGAACTGGCACAACTACTTCGTCAACCATGACGCCGAGGACATGGCCAAGCGCGTGTCGCACAAGCGCTATGGCATCGAAGGCAAGGGCTTGAGCAAACTCTACGGCTGGGAAACGGCCGACCCGCGCTTCAACGCAACCCCGGACCCTGCGCAACCTCACGGTGGCCACGTACATGAGCCGAACCGTTTCGGCTGGGTGGTCGAGGTCGATCCCTTCGACCCAGCGAGCAAGCCGGTCAAGCGCACCGCGTTCGGTCGCTACTGCCGCGAGTGTTCCGTTCTTTCGCTGGGTGACGACGGCCGCATGGCCTTCTATTCCGGCGACGACACCAAGGGCGAATACGTCTACAAATTCGTTCCAAGCGGCCGTTATGTAGCGGGTGATGATCAGGCCAACCGGCGACTACTGGACGATGGCACCTTATACGTGGCGCGGTTCAACGCCGATGGCAGCGGCGAGTGGCTGGCGCTGGTCCACGGACAGAACGGTCTGACCACCGAGAATGGTTTCGCCGACCAGGCTGAAGTGTTGCTCAATGCCCGCGCCGCTGGCGACCATGTGGGCGCGACGCCCATGGACCGGCCAGAGTGGGTGGCCGTGCACCCGCGCAGTCGCGAGGTCTATGTAACCCTGACCAACAACGACAACCGCGGCATCAAGTGGCCCACCGACAAGGCCAATCCGCGTCCCGTGAACCTGCACGGCCAGATCCTGCGCTGGAGCGAAGCGGGCGCCGACCCCACCGCGACCGCCTTCACGTGGGAAGTCTTCCTGCTGGCCGGCGAGCAGCCCGGCGCCAAGCATGCAGAGGGTGAGTCAGTACCGGCCAACCTCACCGGCACCATCAACGGGGATATCTTTTCCTCGCCCGATGGGCTGGCCTTCGATAACGCTGGCCGGCTGTGGATTGAGACCGACTACGGCGACGACGAGCCCGCGATGCAGGCCATGGGCACCAATCAGCTGCTTTGTGCTGACCCGCGCACCCGCGAGGTGCGGCGCTTTCTGGTCGGCCCTCGCGGCTGCGAAATCACCGGTATCACCTGGAGCCCGGACTACCGCGCCATGTGGATCAACGTGCAGCACCCCGAGCTGAGCTTCCCGGCCAGCGATGGCAAGACGCGTCCCCGGGCCTCGACAGTGCTTATTACCAAGGACGATGGCGGCATCATCGGGACCTGATGGCTGTTAGCGATGGACAGGCCTGCCGGCGCGCTCATGTTTGTGCGCCGCGGTCACGCTGAACGTTTAGGCCACAGCCCGGTTCTAACATGCTGATACATACTTCTCTGCATGTAACCAAGGAGTCGGGCTATGGCCATTTCGCAGCTGCGCACTCGCGTGTCCCTCGCCGTCGTCATTTCCTGTACACCGCTGGTGAGCCAGGCGGACCTCTACTCGCTGAAAATCGAAAACGATGTGTTTGCTTCTGACGATGGGCACTACACCAACGGTTTCGAATTGATGCGTTCGTTCGAGCCTGGCGCCGATCACTGGTCGCGACGTTTCGCCGAGGCGATGCCGGGCTGGAGTGCCGATCAGGTTGATAACGTCGCCTATCGGCTGGGACATCAGCTTTACACGCCGGACGATATAACTCGAGCTCAGCTGATCGAGGACGACCGTCCCTACGCCGCGCTGTTGTTTGCTGGCATGTCGATTTTCTCGAATGATCAGCATGAAGGTTGGCGCGGCACCAGCGGCCTGCATCTGGATGTCGGGATCGTCGGCCCGGCAGCTGGGGGCAAAAAGATTCAGCGCCGGGTCCACGAAATCACCAACAGTGACGAGCCGCGCGGCTGGGACAACCAATTGCGCAACGAACCCTTCGTCAACCTTGCGTACCACTACCGCTGGTGGGGTCAGCAGCGCCTTGGCGGTCTGGAGTTCGAGTACGGTCCGAGCGCCGGCTTTGCGCTAGGCAATCTCTACACCTACGGCTCTGCGGGGTTCGGGTTGCGCATCGGGCAGCGACTAGAGCGCAGTTTCAGCATTCCGGCAGTGGCGCCGGCACAGAGCGGCAGCATGTTCTTCAATCAGGGCGGCGGCTTCGCCTGGAGTCTTTTCGCCGATGTCGAAGGGCGCTATATGGCGCAGAACATGCTGCTTGAGGGTAACACCTGGAAAAGCAGTCACTCAGTGGACCCGAACGAGTGGGTGGGCGATGCCAAGGCCGGTATCGCGCTCACCTGGAACAGCTGGCAGCTGGCCTTTGCCAGGGTCTGGCGAACACGTGAATTCAATGGCCAGGCCAATCATGACCAGTTCGGCTCGCTGACGGTCTCGACCTGGTTTTGAGGATCAAGCGGGGAGCGAGTGCCCCCGCGAAGGTTCACTTACTTCTTAACCCAGCTGCCGTTTAGCAGGATGATCTGGCCGGGCGGGGTTTTTTCGATGGCCTTCTTACCGGCAATGGCTTCCACATCTGCGACGCCGATGCCGTTCTTCTGTGCCAAGCGATAGTACTCGGCGCGTCGGGCCTGGTTGATCTGACTGGCGATTTCTTCAGCTTGCCCGCCGCTCTGCACGATGCCGAGATAGCCGTCGGGTTTCTCGCCGAGCTGACCGCTGGCCTTGGCCTGGCCGAGTGCGGACATGGCCTCGTTGAGCGACATGGCGGCAGCCGGCAGCGCAAGGCACAGCGCCACAAGCAGGGTTCCGAGTTTCAGATAGGTCTTCATAAGGCTCCTCAGAACAAACCGCTGTCTTCGTTGATGATCGAATCGAGTTGCTTGTCGACCTTGATGTAGATCTCGTGCTCGATTTTCACGTTGAGGTTGATGTTGATCGGCTCGTTGGGCACGGCCAGCTCAACGCGTGGGGTACAGGCAGTGGCCAGCAGGGCCAGCGCCAGAATGCTGATGGGATGGCAGAACCGCATGACGGTGTTCTCCAGATCGAAGTCGCCGCTACATTGCCTCATCTGAGGCGCTCCTGCACGCGCCGTTGAATGGTTTCGCTGACACGATCAGACAATTGGAGGCTGGTTAGCAGGGCGGGAATGTCTTCCTCGAGGTTGATTGAAAAATTGATAGGGCGGCCGCCTTCCAGCGCGGGGTTGCGCCCGTGCAGCTTGAGGCCCAGGTCGAGTGTGCCGTCGGCGGCATAGTGCACATCGCTGGCGAGCAGATCGTAGTGGAAGTCATCCAGCGCCTCGGTGACCAGGCGCATCGCCGGGTTGGCTTGGCCCAGTGCCTGGATTTTCGGTGAACGGAATTGCAGCGCGCCGCCAGGCTCGCGAGCCTGCAGCGAGCCTTGTTCGATACTGATTCCGGCTTCACTGCGCTGCAGCTGCAGCTCGCCATCGATCACGCCTGTGCCGGATAGCCCTTCGGCGGGATAGGCTTCGAGCAATAACGGCAATTGCAGCCCGCGCAGGTGCGCTTTCAACTGCTGCGTGCCCGACCCAAGGTCAGCCATGCCCGGTTCCAGCCATAGCCGTCCGCCCAGCAGCCGCACCTCGGCGATACTCCAGGCCAGGCGGCCCTGAGCGAGGTTGTCGAGCGGGCCCGCGTATTCACCGGCGAAGCGCAAGGGGCCGAACGTGAAGCCCGGATTGGCCTCGCGCAGGGTCAGTTCCGTCACGTCCACCCGCAGCTGATCGCGCCGTAACACGGCCGAAATCTCTGCGTCGAGCCCGCTCAATTCGGTGCGATCGTAAATGCCGCCGAGCCCCTTGGCGCTGAGCTTGGCCGACGCTGCGAGTGGGCCGCTGCCTGGCAGGTTGAGTTGCGCCTGCCCTTGCAGGCGTCCGTTGTTCAGCTCCAGCAAAGGCGGCCAATCGGCGAAAGTCGCGGCCAGTGGGTTGCCGGCGCGCAGGAACAGCTCAGGCAGGTTGACGTTGAGGCGAGTCGCGCTGTTAGCCCAGGTGTGGCTCAGCGCCACTGGCAGGCTGAGGCCTCCATCGTTGCCCAGCGGGCCGTCGAGGGAGACCTGCGATAGGTCCGCATTGAGTGTGCCGCTCCAGTGCCAGCCCTGTGGACGCAAGACAGGCTGCTTTACTTCACTGGCCGCTACAGCGGGCTTGCCGGTGATCGCCAGGCGTCGAAGCTCACCCTCGGCAAAACCAGCCTCCACCTTGGCCCCCGCCAGCTGCAGCATCAGCTGGCTGACGGTCAGGCCTGACGCGGCTGACAGGCTATCTACTCGCAGCCTTGAGTTTTTGTCGAAGCGAATGGTGGCGTCCTGCTGCGAAACCCGCCCGCTCAGCCGCAGGTCTGCTTCGAGCCCCTGCAAGCTGAAGTCCGCCTCTGTCATCGTCGGGCTGCGCAGCTTGAGCTGGGTTTGGTCGAAGGTCGCCGCGTAGGGCGAAGCGGTTGCCAGTACGAGACGCGTATCCAGCGTCACAGACGAGGGGCCGCTGGCAGACAGCTGCACGCTCAAGGGCAGGGTTTGAGTCGCCTTGTCAGTCTCTGTCGGGATGATCTTGAGACTTACGGCACTGGGGCGCAGCTGTGCCGGCAATGCCGCGAACAGATCCGCGGCCGGCTGCAGGGTGACATCGCCGGCCAGCTCGGTTGGTATCCACAGGCCGTCATCGGCAAGAAGGCTCAAGTCCAGCTGACCCTGTAGCTGGCCAAGGCCGACCACGGGCCAGGGCGCCGGTAGATTCGCCGATAGTCTCAGCTCGCCATTCAGTGCCTGCCAATCCTCCGCCAGGGTTTGCGTGTCGAGTTGCAGTGCCCAGCCGGCGCCGATCCGCATCTGCTCGGGTAGTGTCGGCAACGCCGGCGGCGTATAGGCCATCCATTCATTCAACCAGGCCAGCAGCCAAGGCGCTTCCGGCAACTCGTTCATCGCCAAGGTACCGCGCCAGAGCGTCGAACCGGTCTGGGCAGTCAGTTGGTTTTGCATGCTTAAGCGCTGCTGGCCGTCCAGCTGCAAACCGAGGTCCAGATGGGTGTCACTGTCTTGTTCATACGCGTGCAGCGCCAAGGCCAGGCGATGCGGCTGGTGGTCCAGCTGCAGGTCGAGGGTGGCGGGAAGCAGCTCCTGCTCGCCAAGCTGCCAGCCAAGTTGCCCCTGGGCCCGGCAGGTTCCGCTTGCACAGGGCACAGTCAAGTCCAGCGAAGCGATCTGTCCTCGTCGGGGCAGCCAAGCCGACCAGTCGTTCAGTTGCTCAGGGTCGGGTAAAGAGAGGGGCTGGTTGTCGTCGTTCTTGCTGGCAGCGGGCTGCCATTGGGCGTCGAGGCGCTCGATGTTCAGTGACCGAAGCGGCAGCAGTCGCCAACCGTCTGCAAAGTCGAGGCGCAGATTGTCGAGTGTCACTTCGAGCCGTTCGTCGGCTGATGGCTGCCGGACGAGGACCATTTGCCGCACGGCAAAATGGTCGAGCGTCAGGCGCATTCCGCTCACGTCGAGCGTGACGATTCCGAGGTCGCGCTTGAGTTGCTGCCAGCGAAAGCCACCGTAAAACCCAAACCCCAGAACGAGCAGAGCCAGGCCGGCAACCGCCCAGACGAGGATTGTCTGCCGCTTCGTCATGACCCGTTCCGCTGAAAATCGATGCGTAAGCATAGGCTGGTCGCTGCGCGCTTGCGACCGGCTTACGAAGCGAAGTCGTCGAGACCGAACTGGGAGCGGAAAGTTCCTTGCCATGCCGCGAAACGCTGGAGGGACGCGCCCAGGCGGGCGTTTCGAGAAGGTTGCGCCAAACTTGTGCACATTCGCTGTCGAGCGTTGTCAAGCGCTTATGACAATCTGTCGCAAATCAAGCGGAAGCTTATATCGGGAATAACCTACTGAAAAATAAAGGTTTTTTACATTGGCGAAAAAACCGCCAGTTTAACTGAAACCCGCTCACCATAGGCGCTAGGGGAATTTGTAACCTGTTTGCCCACAAAGTTATCCACAGCTTCTGTGGATTAAATAATTGTGTGATCCAGATCGTGTATTTCGAATTTTTGCAAGACTTTAACTCTGTGAAAAAAGGAGTAGAGTGCGCGCCCTTGTCCCCCCGAACCATTCGGTGACCATGAGAACGCGTCCACTCGCCTCGAGCTCGCTCGAGAGCACTTCATCTTCTCCACGCCTGCCGATGCGCATGGCGTTGTGGCTGCTGGACAGCCAGCGTCTAGGACAGACCAAGAGTGTCAAACGCATCGCCGGTCGGATGCTCAAGCAGCCGGCACTCGAAGGTGTGGTTGAAGCGCAGAGCCGCCTGGGACGGTTGCTCTGCCACGACTGCGACAGCCAGCGTGATCGTCGCATCGGTTTCGAACTGCTGCGCCAGGCCGCACGAGCCGGCGACCGTCAGGCTCAGCTCGAGCTTGGTCAGCTGTACTGTCAGGTTCAGCACCGCGAGCTGTCCAAAGCACGCCACTGGCTCGAACAGGCGGCTGCACAAGGTTCGACCGAAGCCTCGCGGATCCTCTTGCTGCTTCCGGCCAAGCGCTAGATTCGGCGTCGCAGACGGGCCGGCCTGACCTGCACGGGCTGGCTGGCTATACTGCCGCGCAGTTCAGCCGGAGCCGTTCATGCCCCTTGATCCTCTCTATCTAGCAGCCGGCCTCGGTGCCCTCTGTTTATTGCTCGCCATTGTTACGTGGTCGCTGCAACGGCGCTTGTCCCTGCAGCAGGCGGAGCTGTCGTTGCTCGACGAGCGGCTGAGCCAGGCGGTCATGGCGCAGGAAGGCCTCGGCGCGCAACTGGAAACCAGTCGCCAGGAGCAGGCCGATCTTCATGAAGCCCGCGCAGCGCTTCAGTCCGAAGCCGCTGTCTTGCGACGAGAAACCGAATGGCTGCAGGCCCAACGGTTGGAAAGCCGAGAAGCGCTCGATGATTTGCAGGCCGAGCGCGATGCGCAGCAAGCGGAGCTGCGTGCACTGAGCGCCGCTCACGCTGCGGTCACAGCCGAGCTGAACGAACAGCAGAAAACTCATGAGCAGCGTCTGGAAGATCTCCAGGGCGCCCGCGATGAGTTGCGTGCGCAGTTTGCCGAGCTGGCAGGCAAGATCTTCGAGGAGCGCGAGCAGCGTTTCGCCGAGACCAGTCATGAGCGTCTCGGTCAGCTGCTCGATCCGCTCAAGGAGCGCATCCAGTCGTTCGAGAAGCGCGTCGAGGAGAGCTACCAGAACGAGGCGCGCGAGCGTTTTTCTCTGGCCAAGGAGCTTGAACGGCTGCAACAGCTCAACCAGCGCCTCGGCGACGAAGCAACCAACCTGACCCGCGCCCTGCAGGGGCAGAAGACCCAAGGTAACTGGGGCGAGCTGATCCTCGAGCGGGTGCTCGAGCATGCCGGGCTTGAAAAGGGTCGCGAATACCACACCCAGGTCAGTCTCAAGAGCGCCGATGGCGAGCGCTTCCAGCCTGACGTGTTGATCCAGCTGCCCGGCGACAAGCAAGTGGTGGTGGACGCCAAGGTCAGCCTCACCGCCTACCAGGCGCTGATCTGCGCCGAAGACGAGGGCAGCCGCGCGCTGGCCCTCAAGCAGCACGTCCTGTCGTTGCGCAATCACCTGAAAGGCTTGTCACTCAAGGACTACCAGCGCCTCGAAGGGCTGCAGAGCCTGGATTTCGTCCTGCTTTTCGTGCCCATCGAAGCGGCGTTCGCAGCGGCGCTACAAGCCGACCCCGAGCTGTTTCAGGATGCCTACAGCAAGCACATTGTGATCGTCAGCCCGACCACCCTGCTGGCGACGCTAAGGGTGATCGACAGCCTCTGGCGCCAAGAGCGGCAAAGCCAGAATGCTCGTGAGATCGCCGAGCGTGCAGGGGGGCTGTACGACAAGTTTGCCGCGTTCATCCAGGATCTGGACGAGATCGGCAGTCGCCTGCAGCAACTGGACAAGGCCTACCTCGGCGCGCGTAACAAACTCACCGATGGTCGCGGCAATCTGGTAAGCCGCGCCGAACAGCTCAAGCTGTTGGGCGCGCGGGCGAGCAAGCGGCTGCCGGCCGATTGGCTTGAGCGTGCCGGGGCCGAGCTGCCGCTAGAAGCTGAGGAGTAGCGCGCGCATTTAGCTTCACAGCAGCCACAACACCGCCAGCCCGGCCAGCAGGCCGCTGAACATGAACGGTAGGGTCAGCATCGCCAGAGCGCGGCCGCCGATAAAGACGATCAGGCCTCCTTTGACCAGACTGTTGCTCAGCGCCGCGAGAAAGATGCCACGCACCGCGACCTGTTCAGCCAGATCGGTCCGGGCGCTGTTGGCCAGCGACAGGGTGATTGCATCCACATCGGTCAGCCCGGACAGCAGGGCAATCAGATAGACCCCCGCGTCGCCCAGTCCCCTTTGCGCGGCTTCGACAAGGAACAGGATGAGTACGAGCAGGCCGGCAAAACGCAGCGCCGGACCCAGTTCGAACGGGTTCTTCAACGGTGGCTCGGCGGCGTTGTCGGGCTGCTGACCGGCGCGCAAGTAGTAGAACAAGGCGCCGGCGGCGTAGATCAGGCCGGCCGTCAGCATTGGCGCGAGCAAGGCCGGCAGCAACGTCCTATTGATCACCCCAACTTCCAGCAGTACCCGCGGGAACATCAGCGCCGAGGTTGCCAGCAGGCCCGCGGCCAAAGCGTGGCGCATTTTCCCCGAGTCCAGGCGGGCTAGGGTGATGGTCATCGCCGTGGAGGAAACGATGCCGCCCAGCAGTGCCGTGATCATCAATCCGTGGCGGGTGCCCAGCAGACGGATGGCGACATAGGCAGCAAAGCCGATACCGGCAATCAGCACCACCATCCACCAGGTGGTATAGGGGTTGAACGCCTGCCAGGGCCCATACCCCTGGTTCGGCAGTGCGGGCAGGAGCACCACGGAAATGAACAACAGCTTTAGCACGCCGCTCAGTTCCGCTTCGTTTAGCTTGTGCAGCGCACCGTGCAGTCGCGCTTTCAGGCTCAACAGCAAGGCCACCACGACCGCCACAGCGGCGGCCAGCAAGCGACTTTCGGCCACGGCCAGGCTGCCAAGCAGGAAGGTCAGTAGCAGCGCCATCTCGGTGGTCATACCACGATCGGTATTGGTGCGGGACTCGATCACGTAGCCGGCGATCGTCAGCAGGGCCAGCACGATGAACATCGCGATCCAGGCGGGCGTACCGAAATGACTGGCGCTCAACGCAGCCAGGCCGCCGAACAGCCCGGCAAGGCCGAAGGTGCGGATGCCGGCCATCTCCTGGCCGTCTCTGTCACCGCCGCTCCAGCTGCGTTCTGTACCGATCAGTAGGCCCACGCCGAGAGCGGTTGCCAGGTTCAACAATAATTCGAGGGTCATGGGCAAAGGCCGTCGGCAACTTCTAATGAGTCCAGTCTAGCCGTCTCGCTGCGGCCGCGGTTTGCGTTGACGCAACGCAACGTCAATGCAGCGGAACGTGGCGGCTCATCAGTGCGCGCAACGCTGCCGGCTTGACCGGTTTGGCGAGAAAGTCCAGCCCCGCCGCATGGATCGCCGCGATCAGCTCCGGACGTCCGTCTGCACTGATCACCACTCCGGGCACCGGCTCGCCGAGGCGGGTGCGCAGCCAGGCCATGAGCTCCGAGCCGGTCTCACCGTGATCCAGGTGGTAGTCGACCAGCACCAGTTGTGGGCGCACGTCCTCACGCAGCAGTGCCTCGCATTCGGCCCGGTTACTGGCCGTCCAGACCTGGCAACCCCAGCGCGACAACAGGCTGTTCATGCCCACCAGAATGCTGTCTTCGTTGTCGATGCACAGCACCTGGATGCCGGTCAGAGCGGTTTGCTGCGCTTCGCCATTGCCATTGCTGGTGACCTGTCGGAGCACCTGGCTGGCGATCGGTACCGTCACGCTGAATACACTTCCTTTGCCGGGCCAGGAGCGAACCGCCAGCGGATGGTTGAGGACCTGGCAGAAGCCGTCCGCAATCGCCAGACCCAGTCCCAGGCCTTTCTCGGCGCGCGTCTGATGGCTGTCCAGCCGTTTGAACTCCTCGAAGATCACTCGCAGCTTGTCTTCGGCGATGCCCGGGCCGTGGTCCCAGACTTCGAGACGCAAGGAGGAGCCCTGGCGGCGCACCCCTAGCACCACGCGACCTTTGGCGTAGCGGAAGGCATTGGTGAGGAAGTTCTGCAGCACCCGGCGCAGCAGGCGGATGTCGCTGTCGACCCGTAGTCGGCTGCCATGCACCCTGAAATCGACGCCTTGTTCGGCGGCGAGCATGGTGAACTCCGTGGTCAGCGTGTCGAACAGGGTCGCAAGCGGGAAGGGGTTGCGGTCGGGGGTGATGCGACCATTTTCCAGGCGCGAGATATCGAGCAGGTCGGAGATCAGGTCTTCGGCCGAGCGCAAAGAGCTGTCCAGATGCCGAACCAGATCCCGCGCTTCCGCTGGCAGCGCATCGTGTTGGTGTGACAAGGCGGCGGAAAACAGTCGCGCCGCATTCAGCGGCTGCATCAGGTCATGGCTGACCGCGGCAAGGAAACGCGTCTTCGATTGGCTGGCTGCCTCGGCCGCGCTCTTGGCGGCCGTCAGCGCCTTGTTCAGTTTGGACAATTCATGGGTGCGCTCGCTGACGCGCTGCTCGAGGCCTTCGTTGGCGTCCTTGAGGGCGCGTTCGGCGTCGCGGTAGGCGGTGATGTCACTGAAACTCATGACGAAGCCGCCGCCGGGCATGGGATTGCCGATCAGTTCGACCACCCGGCCGTTAGGGAACGTGCGCTCCGAGGTGTGCGCGCGCCCCTGGCGCATCCAGTACAGCCGCTTGGCCACGTGGGTGTCCGGGTCGCCAGGTCCGCAGAGGCCACGTTCGGCGTTGTAGCGGATGATGTCGGCGATGGGTCGGCCAATGTAGACCAGCCCGTCCGGGTACTCGAACATTTCCAAGTAGCGGTGGTTCCAGGCCACCAGCCTTAGCGACTGGTCGACCACGCTGATGCCCTGAGTGATATTCTCGATCGCGCCCTGCAGCAGCGCGCGGTTGAACTGCAGCACTTCCGATGCTTCACCGACAATGCGCACCACGTCATCGACCTGCATGTCGCGGCCTTCCAGCGCGGCCTTGACCACGGCGCGGGTGGACGAGGCGCCCAGCACACCGGCCAACAATCGCTCGGTATGGGCGATCCATTGACCGTCGGCCTGCTGCCGGGGTGAGTAATCATGGCCGTGGCGCCGGGCAAAGCGCTGGAAGCTGAGTTCGGCGCGCTCGGCGCCGACGAAACGTGAGGCCAGCAGGAGCAGATCCTCGACCTGCACGGCCAGCAGCCGGCGGCTGCTGGCCGTGGGGTGAATTTCCTGTCCGATGAAACGGCTGGCCTGCCAGTGTTCGGCGACACGTGTCTGCGACAGGATTGACACCCAGAAGAACAGCGTCGCGTTGCCCACCAGCGACAGGGTGACGCCAAGCGTCAACGCGCTGGTATTGAATGGCAGATCGGTTGTGTACATCCACTGCAGGCCAGGAAACATCTCCAGCGGCCAGCCGAGCAGCGGCAGAATCAGCGTGTAAAGCCAGATCAGTCCGCCTGCGGTGAGGCCAGCAAACACACCGCGGCGGTTAGCCTGTTTCCAATACAGCGCGCCGACCATGGCCGGGGCCAACTGCGTGAGCGCGGCAAAGGCGATCTGGCCGATGGTCGCCAGGCTCGCGCTGGAGCCCAGCAGGCGATAGCTGACATAGGCCAGCAGCAGGATCGCGACGATGCTGATCCGGCGCACCGAGAGCATCCAGTGGCGGAACACTTCGAAAGGTTGCTCGGCTTCCTTGCGACGCAACAACCAGGGCAGCAGCATGTCATTGGACACCATGGTCGACAGCGCCACGCTGGCCACGATCACCATGCCGGTCGCGGCCGACGCGCCGCCGATGAACGCCAGCAGCGCCAGGGCAGGATGGGACTCGGCCAGTGGCAGGCTGATCACGAAGGAGTCCGGGCTGACGCCGCTGGGTAACAGCAGCTGGCCAGCCAGGGCGATCGGAATGACGAACACGGCGGCCAGTACCAGGTACAACGGGAACACCCAGCGGGCCAGGCGAAAATCGTGCGGTTCGATGTTTTCCACCACCGTCACGTGGAACTGGCGTGGCAGGCAAACGATGGCCATCAGCGCGACGGTGGTCTGCACCATCATGGCTGGCCAGTTCACCGTTTCCTGCCAGAACTCCGAGAGTTCGGGGGCATCGTGAGCCCGGTTGAACAGGTCGCCAAACCCATCAAACAGACCAAAGGTGACGAAGGCACCGATCGCGAGGAAGGCAAACAGCTTGACCAACGACTCGAAAGCGATGGCCAGGACCATGCCGCGGTGGTGCTCGGTCACGTCCAGGTTTCGGGTGCCGAACAGAATGGTGAACAGCGCCAGCACCATCGATACGATCAGCGCGGTGTCCTGCGCGCCGGAGCCGGCCGCGGCCTCGCCCTCATTGCCCACCAGCAGGTTCACGCCGAGGACGATGCCCTTGAGCTGCAGTGCGATGTAGGGCAGCACGCCGACCAGGCAGATGAGCGTCACCACCACCGCCAGCGGTTGCGATTTGCCATAGCGCGCGGCGATGAAGTCCGCAATCGAAGTGATATTTTCCTGTTTGCTGATCATGATCATCTTCTGGATGACCTGCGGCGCCAGCAGCATCAGCAGAATCGGACCAAGGTAGATCGGCAAGAAGGCCCAGAGTTGTTCAGCCGCCTGGCCGACCGCGCCGAAGAAGGTCCAGCTGGTGCAATAGACCGCCAGCGACAGGCTATAAACCCAGGCACGAACCCGCGGCGACAACTGGCTGCGGTTGCGATCCCCGTAAAAGGCAATGGCAAACAGCACGGCCATATAAGTGAGGGCGACCAGCGCAATCAGCCCACCGGACAACGACATGCGAACTCCAGATGTACATAAGTAAGCGGGCTTCAGCCTGGCCGTTTCCACAGAGTGGTCGATCCATGCCAGGCCGGGCAGCGCTCACCGTCGCCGGTAGGTAGCCTGACCACTGAAGCTGCGAGTCAGGGACAGCCAATGAATGGTGACTACCGGGATGGTGCTTGGGGCTGCCCAGGCTCAGCAGGTTTCGATGGCCGGAAGCTACCGCTCGTTGAAGACTTGAAAGGGTAAAGTTTCGCAGTAAAACGGGGCGGCGTGTTGCGGCTGCGACCATGGTCGCATGAGCTGGGCAAACACGACTGAGTCCGCCGCAAAGCACTGCGCTAGACAATCTGCATGCCGGGTCTGGTGATTTGCAGGTTCCGCGCGGTCCGGGTGCCGTTGATCCGAAGCGAGCCACTAGACTGATGCCCGATTGGCCACGTCGCGCTGGCCCATTCATGACCGGGGCACTTACTGCTGCCTCTGCGATCACAACAGGGCCTCATTCCGTTCAAGTCTGGAGAAAAAACTGATGTTCACGCCGGGTCCGGTCACCTTGCAGCGGGGCGCCCTACGGTTGGAGCCGCTGGTAGAAGCCGACATTCCGGCCTTGGTTGAACTGGCCGAGCACAACCGCGACGAACTGATCTACCTGAACGGGCCCTTGCGCCCCGATTGGTATCGCCTGGCCGTGACCGAACAACGCCGGGGTCGCGCCGTAGTGTTCACCCTGCGCATGGCCGAGCGCATCGTGGGTACGACCCGCTTCGCCGACTTCAACCCGGCATTGCCTGCCGCAGAACTGGGTTGGACCTGGATCGACAAGGCCGAGCATGGCAGCGGCCTCAACGGCTCGATCAAGCACCTGCTGCTCAAACATGCTTTCGAAGACTGGCACCTGGTGCGCCTGCAGCTGAAGACGGCGGCAAGCAACATGCGCTCCCAGCGCGCGATCGAAAAGCTGGGTGCACAGCGTGAAGGACTCTTGCGCAATCACCGGCGACTCGCCGATGGCCGCCTGGATGACACCGTGCTGTACAGCATCACCGACCGCGAATGGTCGGCCGTCAAGCGCTTGCTCGAGCCTGCCACGCGCTGAAACCGCCTGAGCCGGTCGGGCCCGGTTCGGCCTTTGATTTCGGCCTGGGCAACCAAAACCCAATATGCCGGCCATCGCCCTCGGGGCTCGACTTGGGGTAATGTTGGGTCCCTTCAGGAACGCTGCGTCAGCGTTCATCAGCTTGTCTTCAACCTTTCCCTATGCTCCGGCCAAGACGGCGGTGCGTAGCTCATCATCGTTTGC
This sequence comes from Pseudomonas sp. 10B238, assembly GCF_000970615.1. Taxonomy (NCBI): domain Bacteria; kingdom Pseudomonadati; phylum Pseudomonadota; class Gammaproteobacteria; order Pseudomonadales; family Pseudomonadaceae; genus Pseudomonas; species Pseudomonas sp. 10B238. The sequence continues at coordinate 88,949 of NZ_KQ033929.1, read as the reverse complement.
GGTGCATATCTAAGGAGCCCCGATGTCCCGCTCGCAAGAGTTCTTGCATGGCTGCCGCGATATCCTGCCGCTTATCGTCGGCGCCATTCCCTTTGGCATCATTTTCGGAACGCTGGCTATTGGTGCAGGGTTGTCTAGCTGGCAGGCCATGGGTATGTCCGCGCTGGTGTTCGCCGGCTCGGCGCAATTCATCGCCATTACCTTGATTACCGGTGGCGTGGGTGCAGCGGTGGTGTTACTCACGACCTTCGTGGTCAACCTGCGGCATGCGCTTTATAGCGCTTCGATGCAGCCTTTCGTCCGGCATTTGCCGAGCCGCTGGCGCGTGCCGCTGGCGTTCTGGCTGACCGATGAAGCCTTTGCCGTTATCCAGCATCGTTATGCTCGCGATGATGCTTCACCGTACAAACACTGGTTCTTCCTCGGCGCTGGCCTGACCATGTATCTGAGCTGGCAGCTGGCGACGCTTGCCGGTATCGCCTTTGGCCAGGCTGTGCCCAACGTTGCCAGCTGGGGCCTGGACTTCGCCATGATTGCCACCTTTATCGGCATTGCCGTACCCATGATGCGCACCCGCCCGCAGGTGGCATCAGCGCTGGTGGCAGCGGGCGTCGCGCTGCTGACTTGGGAGCTGCCCTACAAGCTCGGCCTCATCGCCGCAGCGCTGGCCGGCATTATCGTTGGCGTCTGGCTCGAGCGACGGGCCGAGCGCCAGCTTCAAGCGGAGGCGTGCTGATGCAGATCTGGTTGCTGATCTTGGGAATGCTGGTGATCACCTTTCTGACTCGATACAGCTTCTTCGCCTGGCCCAACCTGCGCTTTCCGCGCCTGGTGGAGCAGGGGCTGCATTACGTACCCGTCGCGGTGTTGACCGCCATCGTAGTGCCAGGGATGTTGATGCCAGCCGGCGAATGGGCAATGAACTGGCACAACGCCTACCTGCTGGCGGGTGTGCTGTCGATCCTGATTGCGGCCTTGACCCGAAACTTGCTGGCGACCATCGCGGGCGGGCTGCTGTTCTTTTTTCTGTTGCGCTGGGCGTTCGGGCAGTTGCCCCTGTGATGGGCTGCCCAGTCCGCGATACGGGCATGGCAGTGCTGTGCCTTTACCGGACCCTTAAGACTCAAATAGCCGACGTCTTATCCATGGAAGCGGATCGATGACCAAGCCTCACTCGCAATTCACCTTGTTCGGCAAGCGGCGCTTCCTGCCGTTCTTTCTGACGCAACTATCGGGCGCTTTCAACGACAACCTGTTCAAGCAGTCGCTGATTCTGGCGATCCTCTACAAGATCGGCTCGAATGCCGACACCAGCTTGCTGATCAATCTGTGCGCGCTGCTGTTCATCCTGCCGTTCTTTCTGTTCTCGGCGCTGGGCGGCCAGCTGGGCGAGAAGTACGCCAAGGAGCGGCTGATCCGGGCGATCAAAGCTGGCGAGATTTTCATCATGCTCGGCGGTGCGGCCGGTTTGTTGTTGGGCAACCTGCCGTTGCTGCTGACCGTGCTGTTCTGTATGGGGACTCAGTCCGCGTTGTTCGGGCCGGTCAAATACTCGGTGCTGCCGAAGCTGCTTGAGAACCACGAACTGGTCGGCGGCAACGCGCTGGTGGAGATGGGCACCTTTTTGGCTATCCTCGCCGGCACCATCACCGCGGGCGTTATGATGGCCAGCGAAGGCTACGCTCAACTGGTCGCCGGCAGCGTGGTGCTGGTGGCGGTTGCCGGTTACCTCGCCAGTCGAGCAGTGCCTGTAACCGGTGCGTCCTTGCCGTCGCTTGAGATGGACTGGAATTTGTTTCGTCAGACCGGCGCGATCCTGCGGATGGGGCTGGGGCAGCGCCTTTCGGTGTCGCGCTCGCTGATTGGCAACTCGTGGTTCTGGTTTCTTGGCGCGACCTACCTGACCCAGATCCCGGCCTATTCGAAGGATCTGCTGCATGGCGACGAAACTGTCGTCACGCTGATCCTGACGGTCTTCTCGGTCGGTATCGCTCTTGGCTCGCTGCTCTGCGAGCGGCTATCCGGCCACAAGGTGGAGATCGGGCTGGTGCCGTTCGGCTCCTTTGGTCTGACGCTGTTCGGCTTGCTGCTGTGGTGGTGGTCGGGCGGCTTTCCGCAGGCTGCGATGCCTCATGACTGGCTGGCGTTGCTGGGCATCGGTCAGGCCTGGTGGATTCTTGCCTCGGTGCTTGGCATCGGTGTGTTCGGCGGCTTCTATATCGTGCCGCTGTACGCGTTGATCCAGGCGCGCACGCCGGAGCATGAGCGGGCGAGGGTGGTGGCCGCAAACAACATCCTCAATGCGCTGTTGATGGTCGCGTCGGCGCTGGTCGCCATCCTGCTGTTGAGTGTCGCGGAGCTGTCTATTCCGCAGCTGTTTCTCGTGGTGTCGTTGATGAACGTGGCGGTCAGCGCCTACATCTTCAGCATCGTGCCGGAATTCAGCATGCGCTTTCTGGTGTGGCTGCTCGGCCACTCCATGTACCGGGTGCGCCATCAGGGACTGGACGCGATTCCCGAGGAGGGTCCGGTAGTGCTGGTCTGCAACCACGTGTCCTATGTCGATGCGCTGCTGATCGCTGGAGCGGTGCGCCGGCCCGTACGCTTTGTCATGTACTACAAGATCTTCCGCATTCCGGTATTGAACTTCATCTTTCGCACGGCGGGCGCGGTGCCCATCGCTGCGCGTCATGAAGACGAGGCGATCTATACCGAGGCGTTCGAGCGCGTCAGCCACTACCTCAGCAATGGCGAAGTGGTGTGCATCTTTCCCGAAGGCAAACTCACCACCGACGGCGAGATCAACGAGTTCAAGGCGGGTGTTGAGCGCATCCTCGAGGCGAACCCGGTGCCCGTGGTGCCGATGGCGCTGCGTGGGCTGTGGGGTAGTTTTTTCAGTCGCGATCCAGACAAGGGCTTCTTCCGACGGATCTGGTCGCAGGTGGACCTGATCGCCAGTTCGCCTGTCGCCGCGAGCGAAGCCAGCCGTCAGCAGTTGCAGGCGCAGGTCAATCTGTTACGCGGCGACCGGCGCTGAGCGCAGGTCGCCGTGTCGTGTGGTCTATTTGATCTCGATCCTCTCCAGCAGATAGGCCTTGGCGCTGGCATCGCCGACCCGCGCAGCCTCGTCGGCCAGGCGCAGCGCGCGCTCCAGGTCCTTGCTCGCCAGCGCTGCGTCGATGCCCTGCCGGTAGTACGCCTGGGTTTCCGGCAGAACTGCCGGTGCGGGCACTGGCGGTAAATCGTTACCCATTTCGCGGCCGATGCTATAGGAAGGCACATAGGTATTGGCCTGCTGACCGGCGACCTTGTCCTCGATAAGCACCATCTTCACGACGCCAGTAGGTGAATGCTGCGCAACCGGGTCGGGCAGGCTCGGTGGCTCATTACCCAGCGCCCTGGCGTAGGCCTTGGCCGGGTGCTCAAGCACCGTTTGGCCGTCTAGCTGGGCTCCGTCTGCATACAGCACCAGGTAGTACTCGTTGCCCGGGTTGTTCAGGTAGGTGCGATCGATGCGCAGCCGCGCGTCCAGGCTGTCGCCTTTAAGGCCGGAAGCGGGGGCATAGGTGAAGTCATCCGCATCCAGAATGCGGGTGGGCCGCAAGCGGCTGTCGAGCAGCATCACGCTGGGGGCCAAAACGGTCTTACCGGCTTGGCTGTAGAGGCGGATCTCGAAGGACTTGCTGTCTTTGGGCAATGCAAAGGCGCGGAAAAAGCTCTTGCCATTGTCAAAGCGATACGCCGGCGCCGAGGCGTCGAGCGTCGCGTTCCCGTTGAAGCTCGTGGGAAGTGGCTGGAAGGGAAAATCAGCGATCGTGTCGCAGCAGATCGATGCCTTAGCCAGCGCCTGACGGGCAGTGCTCGCAGGCTGTTCCAGCTGCGCGGGTGTATGGGTCAGCGCGTCCACTCGGCGCAGGGGTTCGCTACCGCATCCGGCAGCCAGCGTAATGGCGAAGCCAAGCAGGGAAGTTCTCAGATAGCTCATAAGGGCAACTCCAGTCGCCAATCGAAAAAAGACCCCGACCAGCCACGGTCGGGGTAAAACACCGCCAAAACGGTGGGAGCGGAACATGCAGTGCATGCCGATAGCAGCGGGCGATACGGAAGGAGAACACCGCTACGCCTCGCCGCACCTCAGGCGATTACCACCAGGCTTCGGCCTGGACGCCAAAGGTCAGACCGTCGTCTTCACCCGCGTCGATGGATTCGCTAGCGGCCTGATAGCGGCCGCCGTCCCACTGGGCATAGGTGGCAAACACGCGAATCTGCGGACGTGCCCAGAAGCTGCGGCCAGCTGACCACTGCTGGGCGAGGGTGAGTTTTTTCAGGTCGCGGCTGCGCTCGCCATCGGCCTGCGGGTCGATTCGGTCATAGCCGAATTCCAGCGCGGTGCTCATGACGTCGGTCCACTTGTAGACCGGGCGCACACCGAAGGAGAGCCATTGCTGGCCGGACTCGTTGTCGAAGTCGCGGTCTTCATAAATCTGGACGTACATCATCTCGATGTTATCGGTAATGCCGACCACGCCCTGGTTGACCAGGCGCAGCATGTCGCCGTCGCTGTTGCCGGTGTTGTTGCGGCCGCTGGTGGCGATGATGCCGTCGGTGCCGTATTGAACGGCGAGCTTGTTGTAGCCACCGAACCACCCCGCCTGGGTGTGTTCGAGCGTAACCAGGTGACCTTTCTGGTCCTGGTAGCCATCGTCACGTTCCTGGAAATCGGTCAGGTTGGCCTTGCCGTAGTCGTAACCGATCTCCAGCTTGCCGTTGGGGTTGACGTCGATCTCGCCGATGCGGAAGTCCAGGGTGTCGTTGGCCAGGTTGGTGCCGGTGCCCGAGCCCTGATAAGTCCACTCACCGTCGGTATTGCGCATCCAGGCGATGCTGGCCTTGCCGAAGCCCAGATCAATGTCTTCGATGCCGGCGCCGGGGCCGGATACGTCCCAGTAGTAGTAGTCGTTGATGTGCACGTCGTGGCGCTTGTAATAGCGCTTGCCAGCCCAGATGTCGGCGCCCGGCAGACTCTCGATCAGGTTGTGACCGACCACGTTGAACTGGCGGATCGCGACGTCGCCGCTCTCATCAAAGGGGTTATTGGCATCGCCATCGGTGTCGGTGCGGGTTGCTTCCCAGTCATTCGCCTGCCGCGAGTTGTAGGCGATCATGGTGTCGACGTAGAAGCTCTGTTCGCCTTCCTTCCAGACTTCCTGGCCGAGACCGATCTCGGCATAGGTCTCGCACTCGTTGCCCAGGCGGTACTTGGCGGGAGCGCCGGCTGCCTGAAAGCAAGCCTGGTCGCCACCGCCAACGGTGGTGCCGACGCCTGAGCGCAAATAGCCGTGAAAATCCACCGCATGCGAGGGCATTGCCGCTATGAGGGCTGTGCAAAGCAGGGTCGGTTGCAGAAGACGTACGGATCGTTGGGGGTTCATCGCGAAGTCCTTTGTTTTTGTTGTTGGTCTGTGCGGCCGGCGAGCTGCGGCCGGCTGGTCCACGGCAGCTGTCGGTGTTTGCCACTGCCCGGGTTGCTGCGCCGAATTGGGCTGGTGGCGACCGAAAGCCTGCGGATCGGCGACATTCGCGACATCCTCCCGACCGATCTTTTTTGAGGCGGAGCGGTGGGGCGTAGCGGGGGAGGAGGGAGACGAGCACGCGCAGCAGTGCCCATTACGCCTGGCCACTAAGCCCGGGAAAAACCGTGGGGGGAGGTATGGTCAGCGCAATCACCGGCGCAGGCTGGACCGGCCAATGAGGTTCGCATTGGCCGTTGCATCCGGTTTCCGGGGTTGCCGGTAATCGTGTCGGGTGCTCACAACAACGGGCGCCAATAACCGGGTGACCAGTGCCGAAGGCGCGACAACCGTAGGGCGTTTATAACGCTTGCCTGCCGGGCCCGTTCGGGCCCGGCTCCCTATTCGGTTGCCCATGCCCGGCCGCAATTTGACTAGGCGATCTGCCAGCGCTCGGCCAGCTGTCGTGCCCGCCGCAACTCCTCTATTAGCTGTCGTTGTGGCTCGACGGGTAGCAATCGCTGCAGGTCGCCATGCCGCTCGCGCGTGGTGCGCTCCAGCCAGCCAATGCGCGCAAGAGTCGAGGCGGTGCAGGTCTGGCCGCTGAGGTCATCGTGCAGATCGAGCCAATGCGAACGCCAGGCTTCCTTCAGGTACAGCGCTTCGAGATCACCGCGCATTGCGTGCTTCCATTCACCAATGATGCCGGCCAACCAGTCGAGTACTGTCGAACTGGCGCCGCGCGCATCAAGCTCCATGTGCAGGCGCCCATATGCCTCCAGGGCGATGCGTTTCTCCAGCGCAAACGCGGCCAGCGCGAGCGGCTCCTCCCGTTGCTCCAGTGTTAAAAGATGTGCGAAGTATTGGCGCGTCTCGAAGCGCTCGGCGGCGTGAAATTGAGGCATTTCGGTGCCGTTGCTGTTGAACTGACGCAGTGGGTCGAAGCGGTACATATAGCCGAAGTCGAACAGCCGCACGTGGCCGTCATCCAATGTATTGCCGGGACATAGATCCCATTCGAACAGCCCGCCGAGCAACAATGCCACCAGCATCTCGAACAGCTGCGTCAGCTGTCGCTCGTCCCAGACCGCGATGGGGTCGCCCTCAATCCAGGGCGAAAGCAGTACGCCTTGGCGATAGCTTCCATAACAGGTGTCGACGATGCCGACCAGCCGCTCGCCGAGAATCGGGTCGCGCTTGAGCTCGCGCAAGTCCGCACGGCGTTGCACCTCATTGAGAAAGGACGTCTGGCCATCAGTGTTCTGCACCAGGCACCTCTCGCGGGCGCGTTTGAGCGTCCAGCTCCGACCCTGCGCCTCGATCCGGTAGACATGCGCTGTGAGCCCGCCGGAGAGTACGCGGCTGACGTAGTCTTCGCTGCCGTCGGTGGTCGCCAGGGTTGCCAGCGGTAGCGGACAATCGTCCGGGTGCCCGACTTCCAGTTCGGCATTGCTGGCGATGAAAGCCAGCTGCGCTTGCTGGCGCGTGTTCAACGTGTTCATGGCGAGGTCTCCGCACAGGGTGCGCTATGGATGAGATTGCATGGATCGGTCGCGGCGTGTCGGGGTCGATAGGAGAACAGACGTGGAGGTGAACATGGCCGATGTGTACAAGACTGAAACCATCACGCGGGCCGAGGTCGACTCGCTCGACGGGGTAACGGTGCTCGACTTCGGCACCAACTGGTGCGGACATTGCCGCTCTGCCGAGCCGCACATCGAGCGGGCGCTGGCCGAGTATCCGCAGATCAACCACATCAAGGTCGAGGACGGTCCGGGACGCCCACTTGGGCGCAGCTATCGCGTCAAGCTCTGGCCAACTCTGGTCTTCGTGCGTCTCGGTCAGGAGCTGGCCCGAGTGGTGCGGCCGACCGACGCCAAGGTGGTCGGCGATGCAGCTGCCCAGGCCACCAATCCGCTCAGCGATTGACCAGAGCCCCCGCCTGCACCACGACGACCCTGTCGTTGCCCTGTACCCGCGAGAACGCGTAGGGCTGATCTGAAAGCTGTTGGTGCCGGCCGGCGCCAATGGCTGGATGCCGTGCGCGGAACTGACCGATTCGTTGCCAGTGATCGATTAGCGCAGCGATCTCGGGTTTGGTGTGCTCGCTCCAGTTCATATCTGACCGTGTGCCCTGGTAGGGGTCGGAGCCGGTGGGGCCGAAAGCGCGGGCGCTCTCGTCGCCGTAGTAGATTTGCACGGCGCCGGGGCTCAGCAGAAGCGCGCTGGCAAGGCCGCGTTGACGCTCCAGGTCGTGCTGCGCGCTGAACAGCGCGGTGTCATGGGATGAGGCATAGCTCATGAAGTTATGCCCGGGATTGTCCGCCAGCAGCCTGGCGTAATGCCCGTAGCTCTTGTCGGCCCGGACCAGGCAATCGCTGGCAGCTCCGGCGACCTCCTGCTGGAAGGCAAAGTTGATCAGCGCATCGAAGCCGTTGCTCTGGTAATCGCTGATTTCCGGCCCGTGGCCAAAGACTTCGCCCACCATCCAGAACGGCTCACCTGCGAGCGGGTCGTCTGGATTGGCTTCAGACCAATCGCGCCGGGCCTGGTCCGCCTGCTGACGCAGCTGCGCCCACGCGGTCGGCTCGACGTGCATGACGGTGTCGGCGCGAAAACCGTCGACGCCGAATTCGCGCACCCAGGTCGTCAGCCACTCGTTGAGGTAATCGCGTACGCGGTAACCGTCGCGTTCGACGGCGCGGGTGGGTTGCTTGTGACGAAGAAATTCAGGCAGGCGAACTGGTGTTTCTGATTCGGTGCGAAAGTCAGGCAAGAACGCCAGCGACCCTTTCAGCGGGTCCACCAGAACGCTCGGTGGCACCGGGTAGTCGGCAATACCGGCGCGCACCCAATCCTTGTCCCACCAGCGAGACCAGGCCGGGTGATCGTAATCGATCAGATTGTGGTAGGCGTGCAGGTGCTCGTAGGGCTCTGGCTGCCAAGCGGTCCAGCGTTCGGGCAGGTATTGCGCCATCCCGTCTCGCAGGCCACCAAAGCCAAACTGCTGCATGTCCGCCAGGGTGGAGTAGCCAGCGTGATTGAGCACGACGTCGAACAACACGCGGATGCCGCGGGCATGTGCCTGCTTGATCAGCTCTCGCAGGTCGGATTCGGTGCCCATATTGGCGTCCAGCTGGGTGTAATCCAATGCGTAATAGCCGTGGTAGGCGTAATGGCGAAAGTCGCCTTTATCGCCGCCACCGACCCAGCCGTGTATCTGTTCATAGGGGGCGCTGATCCACAGCGCGTCCACGCCCAGCTTGGCCAGGTAATCGAGCTTGCTGGTCAGCCCTTTGAGATCGCCACCATGAAAGGTGCCGATTTCCTGAGCGCCGTCGGGCTCACGGCCATAGCTACGGTCGTTGTTCGGGTCGCCATTGGCGAAGCGGTCGGTCAGGGCGAAATAGACGGTCGCGTTGCGCCAGTCTCGCGCCCGTTCCGGGCGCGCCTCGGCGGCCTCGATCAGCAGTAAGCCGTTGCTGCCGGGTGCCGGGGTCAGTTCGACCTTGCCGTCCTTCACGATGGTCGTGTTGCCGCTGTAAGCGTCGCGCAATCGCTGGCCATCCTCGAATACCCCAGCGACCGGAACCTGTACGGCTTCGCCATTCCATGGTTGGCAGACCTGCTCGACCGGCTCCTGCGATTGGCGACTGGGCAACAACCGCAGGTTAGCGTCATCGCCCGTCTGCACCAGCAGGCGGTAGCGCCCCGGTTTCACTACATCGAAATCGAAGCGATCGCCGGCGTTCAGCGCGTGGCGTTGAAACGGCTTGAGCGGCTTCTGTTCGGCCTCGCCAGTACCCAGTTCGAGGGTGCCTTTGGTTAGCTCCAGCTCAGCCGCGAAGCGATCCTCGGCTAGCGTTTCCCAGGCCGGTTGCAGAGGCTGACCGTTCAGTCTGATAGGGACTTGCGGTTCCGCTTGTATAACGGGTGCGAGCAGTCCGAAACAAAGGGCTAGGATAGGTGGACTAAGGGGCGGCAGAGGGCGCATGTCCGGCTCCGGCTTGGCGGGGAAGAGGCGTTATTCAAGCCTGTTTTCGTCGACCCGTGCAGGCTGAGTAAGGGCGATTCGAGGGCTCTGCGGGTGCAGTGCGAATGCAAAACTACGCCCTGCTTCTACGCCCCTCATCCTCCCTTCGGGGAGGATGTCTTCGCCCACTGGCGGGGCGAGTATGGATGCACTGCGAGACCGTCAGACGGCACGCAGAACGTTGTGGATCAAAAATAAGAAGCCACGAGGAAATACCTACATGAATAAAAAGCTGTTTGCAGCGGCCGCGATCGGTCTCTCCGCAACCCTGAGCCTGCCGCTGTCTGTCCAGGCCGCCATCGAAGAAGGCAAGCTGGTCGTCTGGATCAATGGCGACAAAGGCCATAAGGGACTGGCCGAGGTAGGCAAGAAGTTCACTGAAGAAACCGGCATTCCCGTCGAAGTGGCACACCCCGATGCAGCCACGGACAAATTCCAGCAGGCCGCCGCCACCGGCAATGGCCCGGACATCTTCATCTGGGCGCACGATCGCCTCGGTGAGTGGGCCCAGAGCGGCCTGATCACCCCCGTCACACCCAGCGCCGAGACCAAGCAGGAAGTCGCTGACTTCGCCTGGGACGCCGTCAGCTACAACGGCAAGCTGTGGGGCTATCCAATGGCGGTCGAAGCGCCTGCGCTGATCTACAACAAGGCCCTGGTGTCGACCCCGCCCAAGACCTTCGAAGAAGTCCTGGCGATGAACAAGGAGCTCGCCGCCGACGGCAAGCGCGCAATCCTCTGGGACTACAACAACACCTATTTCACCTGGGCCTTGCTGGCCGCCAACGGCGGTTATGCCTTCGAAGATACCGGCTCGGGCTATGACGTCAGCAAGACCGGCGTCAATAACGAGGGCGCCAAGCAGGGCGCAGCCGTCCTCAAACGCTTGATCGACGAGGGCGTGATGCCCAAGGGCGCCGACTACAGCGCCGCAGAGGCCGCCTTCAATAAAGGCGATACGGCGATGTTCATCAGCGGCCCCTGGGCCTGGTCGAACATCAAGAAGAGCGGCATCGACTTTGGCGTGGCGCCGATCCCGGCGGTAGGCGATAGCCCGAGCAAGCCGTTCTCCGGCGTGATGGCGGCAACGCTAAACGCCGCCAGTCCGAACCAGGCGCTGGCGGTCGAATTCCTGGAAAACTACCTGCTGGAAGTGGATGGCCTCAAAGCTGTGAACGCTGACGTGCCGTTGGGCGCGGTGGTGAACAAGGAATACATGGCCGAGCTTTCGGATGACCCGATGATCAAGGCCACCTTCGAAAGCGCCCAGCAGGGCCGTCCGATGCCGAACATTCCGCAGATGGGCGTGTTCTGGTCAGCCATGGAGCCTGCCCTGACGAACATCACTTCCGGTCGCCAAACTGTGGATGCCGCCCTGGATGACGCCGCCAAACGCATCGTCAAATAACGACAACCCACAGCCGCAGTTGGAGACGCCTGCGTCTTCGGCTGCGCGCCCTGAGGCCCAGATTCCGATGTCCGCCGTGAATGTTCCTGCCGAAATGCCCGGCCGCGCCGTGCCGAAACTGTCGATACCCAAGCTGCCAGCTGCGATGCGTTGGGGCCTCTGGCTGCTGTGCAACGCTTTTGCCCTGTACCTGATCATCGCACTCTATGCGCAGGGGCAAACTGTGTTCGCTCTGCTCGGGCTGGTGGTCGCCGGAATCGCCAGTTTCGTGTTCATCAACCGCCGTGCCTACGCCCATCGCTACATATTCCCGGCGGTAGCGGGGATGCTGGTGTTCGTGATCTTCCCGCTGCTCTACACCGTGGGCATCGGCTTCACCAATTACAGCGGCACCAACCTGCTGAGTTTCGAGCAGGCGCAGCGCTACCACCTCAATCAGACCTACCTTGCAGGCGAACGCTTCGGCTTCAGCCTGCACCAGAACGATGCCGGTGAGATGCGCCTGCGGGTCGACCGTGGCGAGCAGGGCGTCTGGGTTTCCGCTCCGCTGGCAGGTCAGCCGGTTGAGGGCGAGCCGCTTGGCATGAGCCGGGAAGCCGAGGTCGAAAAGCTGGGTGCGGCCTTGCCGTTGCGTGATGTGATCCGCCAGCGCAAGCAACTGGAACAGTGGGTCATGCGCGGCCATGAAGGTCAGCTGCTGCGCCTTTATGGGCTGCGCGAAGTCGCCGCGGTGGAGCCGCTGTACCGGTTGCGCGACGACGGCTCTCTGGTCAACAACCAGACCGGTGAACGCCTTACGGCCAACGATGAGATCGGCTTCTATGTCGATGCCGAAGGGCAGCAGGTCGCGCCGGGTTATACGGTCTATGCCGGCTGGAGCAATTTCGCCAAGGTGCTGACCGATCCGAAGATTCGCGGCCCGTTTCTGCAGATCTTCGTCTGGACGGTGTGCTTCGCCGCGCTGACGGTGGTCTTCACCCTTGCGGTCGGCCTGGTGTTGGCCAGCCTGCTGCAGTGGGAGATGGTTCGCGGCAAGGCGTTTTACCGGCTGATGTTGATTCTTCCGTACGCGGTGCCGGCGTTCATCTCGATCCTCGTGTTCAAAGGTCTGTTCAACCAGAGCTTCGGTGAGATCAACCTGATGCTCGACAGCCTGTTCGGGGTGCGGCCGGACTGGTTCAGTGACCCGACCCTAGCGCGCAGCATGATCCTGATGGTCAACACCTGGCTCGGTTATCCCTACATGTTGTTGCTGTGCATGGGGCTGCTGCAGGCGATTCCGCGCGACCTCTATGAGGCCTCGGCAATGGACGGCGCGACGCCAGTCGACAATCTGTTGAAGATCACACTGCCGCTGCTGATCAAGCCACTGGCGCCGCTGCTGATCGCAAGCTTCGCCTTCAACTTCAACAACTTCGTGCTGATCACGCTGCTGACCCGTGGCGGGCCCGACATCCTCGGCACCACGACTCCGGCAGGCACCACCGATCTGCTGGTCAGTTACACCTACCGCATCGCCTTCCAGGATTCGGGGCAGAACTTCGCCCTGGCCGCCGCCATCGCCACGCTGATCTTCATCGTCGTCGGCGCCATGGCCTGGCTGAACCTGAAGCTCTCGAAAGTGAAGGTCTGAGGATTACGCACATGGCCATGGTTCAACCGAAATCCGTCAAATACCGCCTCTGGCTGACGCACGCAGGCTTGCTCGCCTTTGTGGCGCTGATCGTGTTCCCACTGCTGATGGTGGTGTCGATCTCCTTCCGGGAGGGCAACTTCGCCACTGGCAGTCTGCTGCCGGACAATCCAACGCTGGAGCATTGGTCGCTGGCGCTGGGCATCCCTTACGTCCATGAAAATGGCGAAGTCAGCAACCCGCCGTTCCCTGTGCTGACCTGGCTGTGGAACTCGATGAAGATCGCGCTGATCAGCTCGCTGCTGATCCTCATGCTTTCGACCACCAGCGCCTATGCCTTTGCGCGGCTGCGCTTCGGTGGCAAGAGTCCGATTCTCAAGGGCATGCTGATCTTCCAGATGTTTCCACCAGTACTGACGCTGGTGGCCATCTACGCCTTGTTCGATCAGCTCGGTGAGCACATCAGCTGGCTGGGCGTTAACACCCACGGCGCCGTGATCATCGCCTCGCTGGGTGGCATGGCGCTGCATATCTGGACCATCAAGGGCTACTTCGAGAGCATCGACGGCTCGCTGGAAGAAGCGGCCATCGTCGACGGCGCCACCACCTGGCAGGCCTTCGTGCACATCTTGCTACCCATGAGCGTGCCGATTCTGGCGGTGGTGTTCATCCTCGCCTTCATCACCAGTGTCACCGAATACCCCATTGCCTCGGTGCTGTTGATGGATGTAGACAAGCTCACCTTGTCGGTCGGTGCGCAACAGTATCTCTACGACCAGAACTACCTCTGGGGCGACTTCGCTGCGGCGGCGGTGCTCTCCGGACTGCCAATCACCGCGGTGTTCCTGTATTGCCAGAAGTGGATCGTCGGCGGGCTCACAGCCGGAGGCGTAAAGGGGTAATCGACCCAGGACAGCTCGATGCGTCACGACACCCGAACAGGGAACGAACAACGGGAGACGACCATGAACGCCGCAATACCTGCACCCTTGCCGCTGATACCGGCGAAGCTGAACATGCCGCTGCTGCCGCGCGGTCTGTTGGCGCGGCCACGCCTTGACGAGTGGTTTCAGCGTCTTGGCGAGGTGCGGCTGGCTGTGCTGCACGCACCGAGCGGTTTCGGCAAGACGACCCTGGCGTGCCAGTGGGCAAGGGCGTTCGAGGGCCGTGTCGCCTGGTTGCAGCTGCATCCGGGCGACAATGATCCGCTGCAGCTTGGCCGCTATCTGCTTCACGCCCTCGACGCTCAGTTGGAGCATGGGTGTCCCCGCAGCCTCTTGCTGGCCGGTCAGGGCCGGGAGGCTTTCGATACGCTGCTTACGCATCTGCTGGCCGAATTGCCGGGCGAGCACGAACCGCTGCTGCTGGTACTGGATGATTTCGAAACGCTGTACACCGCAGAAGTCATCGCTGCGCTGCGCTTCTTCCTGCGCAACATGCCGAGCTGGATGACGCTACTCGTCTGCAGTCGCGGCCTGCCGGAACTGGGCGTGGCGGATCTACGGGTCAAGCATCAGCTGCTTACCGTTGACGCTCAGCATCTGGCCTTCGAAACCGACGAAGTTCAGGCGCTGCTGGATCTGGGCCTGCCGGTTTCGATCAACCGCGAGCAGGTCGAGCGCTTGAACCGGCGTATCGGCGGCTGGCCGTGCGCATTGCAGCTGGTTCTGCAGGAAGTGCAGACGGGCCGTGGTATGGATCCGTTTCTGGAAAACCTGCAGCTCGGTCATCCGTATATTCGCGATTACATGCGCGAGCAGGTCGTTGCCAACCTGGGCGCAAGCACGCTGGATTTCCTCCAGGCGACCTGTCTGCTGGATCGCTTCAACGCAGCACTGGCCGACCGACTGACTCAGGGCAGCAATGCTCGCGGGATGCTCGAGCAATTGGAGCGTAACGGGCTCTTCCTGCAGTCGCTGGATGGCCTCCGTCAGTGGTATGCCTACCACCCATTGTTCGCCACCTTTGTGCTGGGCGAACTGCGCACCCATCAGCCTCAGCGGCTATCCGATCTGCACCTGCGTGCGGCCGAAGCGCTGATGGCGGAAAACCTGCCGGAAGAGGCGGCGCGGCATGCGGTACAGGCCGGCTGCCCGACCCGCGTCGGCGAAGTGCTGGAGCGTCACGGCCGGCAGTTCTACCGTCAGGGCCGCCTTGAGCTGCTGCAGCAATGCCTGGAAACACTGCCGGAGGCGGTTATCGCCGGCTCGCCGCTGTTGACCCTGCTGCAGGCCTGGGTGTCACAGAACTCCTATCAGTTCGATCAGGTCGAGCGCTGGTTCAAGGCCGGCGAAGAGGCCCTGCAGCAGAGCTGTTCGGAAGACGACTGGGCGCGCATCGTTGGCGAATTCAACGCCGTTCGCGCTCAGGTCGCCATGAACCGTGGTGATGAAGAACAGGCAATCGCCCTGGCACGGGAAGCCTTGGTACGTGAGCCATTAATCATGCGCACCTCGAAGGTCGCAGCCCTCTCGGGCCTGGCCGAGGCGCATTTCGTTCAGGGCCTGCTACCGCAGGCGCAGAAGCAGTATGAAGAGGCCGAACGCCGTGCCCGCGAGATTCGCGCCTCGCACCTGGTGGTATGGAATCTCGGCCAGCTTTCCGAAATCGCCATTGCCCAGGGCTATCTACAGAAGGCCTATTCGCTGCAGGAACGGGCGATCCAGTACGTCGAACAGGCCGACCTGCAGGCGACCCCGATCATGGAGTTCATCTACCGCGTGCGTGGTCAGGTGCTGCTTGAGTGGCACCATCTGGATGCCGCCGAGCAGTGCGCGCTGCAGGGCATCCAGATACTCGAAGACGTCGGCGACCGCTGGCTGCTGCAGTGTTACGCGCTGCTGGCCGGGATCGCCCATGCGCGCGGCCAGCAGAGCGCCTGCGCGGACTACATAGGCAAGATCCAGAGCATGCTCGCTGACGACAATTACCATGTCGACTGGCTCGCCAATGCCCATGCGGTAATGCTCAGCTACTGGGACTCCACCCAGGACAAGACCGCGATCCAGCAATGGCTGCTGACGGCGCCAGCGCTCGAGCGCGGCCTCAATCACTTCGCCCAGTACAACGGCCGCAACCACGCGCGAGCCCACCTTTCGCTGAAGCAGCCGGACAAGGCGCTGCCGATCCTCAGGCAGCTGCAAATCGATGCGGAGCAGCACGGCTTGATCATGGACTTGAACCGCAACCACATCCTGCTTGCGCAACTGCACTGGCTGCGGGAAGAGCGTCAGCAGGCGCTGGATAACCTGCAGCTGGCGTTGACCCTGGCGAGCAGCACGGGTGCCATCGGCAGCTTTCTGCGTGTCGGTAAGCTGCTGATCGCCATGCTCAAGGCCTTGCAGCATGAACGTCGGCTCGATGAACTCGAAGCGCAGCGTGCCGATCGCCTGATACAGCTGGCGCAGCAGCAGCGCGACTTCAGCCGGGCGATTCGCATCACCCTCGACGAAGCGGTGATTCAGGACATCATCAACCGCCCGGATGTGCCCGAGCTGATTCGCCATTCGCCGCTGACCCGCCGAGAGTGGCAAGTGCTGAGCCTGATCCACGCGGGGCAGTCCAACGAGCAGATCGCGGAACACCTGAATGTCGCGCCGACGACGATCAAAACGCACATCCGCAGCCTGTATCAGAAGCTCAACATCACCCATCGCAACGAGGCCGTGCAGCTGGCCCGCAGCCTGCTGAGCAAAATCCAGGGCGAGTAACCGCGGCGGTTCGACGAGCGATTGCGCATCCGGCCGGTCCAAGGCCGAATGCGTCAGTTCATTCCAGTGGAGCCCGACATGCCGATGACCGAAAAACAGAAGATGCTCGCCGGCGTACTCTACCGGCCCGGTGACGCCGAGTTGCAGGCTGATCAAGCCGCCGCCAAAGCCTGGATGGTGCGTTACAACGCAGCGCTCGGCGAAACACCGGCGGTGCGCCGTAACTTGCTGAAAGAGCTTTTAGGAAGCGTAGGCGAAGGCGCTGTGATCCGGCCGCCGTTTCATTGCGACTACGGCTACAACATTCACCTCGGCGACGATGTGTTCTTCAACTTCAACTGTGTGATTCTCGACGTGGTCGAGGTGCGCATCGGTTCGGGGACGCAGATCGGGCCAGCTACGCAGATTTACGCGGCGGACCATCCACGAAGCGCGGAAGAGCGCCGCAGCGGCCTGGAATTCGGCCGTCCGGTGGTGATTGGGGAGAACGTCTGGATTGGCGGTGGCGCGATCATCCTGCCGGGCGTAACCATCGGCGATGACGCCGTGATCGGAGCGGGCAGCGTGGTGACTCGGGATGTGGCGGCGGGGACGACAGTCGTAGGCAATCCGGCCCGTAGTCGCTGATAGACGTGAGAATGGCAGCCGGCGCTGGGCCGGCTGCCGGCACTGCTTACTGCTGAGTCACGGTGGCCATGTTGCCCGAGCCCATCTGCGAAACGATTGCCGAGTCGCCCATGCCGCTCTGCATCAGCATCGCCTGGTTGCCTACGCCGCCCTGAAGCACGGTGGCCATGTTGTCCTGGCCGTCCTGGGTCAGGCTGACTTCGTTGTCCGAGCCATAGATCTGCTGGATGTCGGCCACGTTGAGGTCGCCGCCCTGCATCACGTCCACGCGGTTGTTGTCGCCGTAGCTGGAACCGGTCAGCTCGTTGCCGTTGCCGCTCTGGTTGGCGGTGAGCAGGTTGTCAGAGCCATCCTGGGCGAAGTCGATCAGCTGATCGGTGCCTTCCTGAGTGACGTAAGCCTCGTTGAACTGCCCGTTCTGCTGCAGCGAAGCAGTCATCATGCTGCCGTCTTGATCGACGATGGCATAGTTGTTGTTGCCGGTCTGCTCGGTGCTGGCGGTGTTGCTATCGCCAGCCTGGAAGATGTCGGCGCTGTTGGCGGTGCCGTCTTGGAAGATCGACGCGGTCTGCAGCGAGCCGCTCTGGTCGATGTAGGCTTCGTTCTGCAGGCCGTTGGACCGGATATCAGCGCTATGCTCGGCGCCTTCCTGGGTGACGGACGCGACCTGCATATCACCCTGCTGGTCGATATTAGCCACGGAGTCAGAAACGTCCATCTGATAAACAGTGGCGTCGTTGTCGTTGCCTTCCTGATTAACCACGCCGTCGTTGCGCGCGCCATTTTCCTGCCAGACCAGCGAGGTGTTGTCGTTGCCGACTTGACGCTGTTCCGAAACGCTCAGCTCTGTGTTGGTCTGGATCGATTCGGCGAAGTTGTCGTTGCCGTTCTGATCGATCACAGCGGTGCTCAGATCAGCGGCGGTCTGCTCGGTGTACGCAGTATTGAAACTGCCCTCCTGGTACTGGCGAGCGGTGGCGCCGGTGGAGTCGCTCTGGACAATGCTCGCATCATGGTTGTCGCCACTTTGCAGCTGGATGGCTTCGCTCTGCACGGTCGAGGACTGCACGATGTCCGCGCGGTTCAGGTCGCCAGTTTGCGTCTGCACGGCATCGGACATCGTGGCCTGAGTCTGGGTCACCATGCCGTCGTTGCTGGCGCCGGTCTGGGCCTGGTAGGAAATGTTGTCCTGACCACCAGTCTGAGTCACTTCGACAATGTTGTCGGCACCGGTCTGATTCTGTTCTGCGCTGTTGTCTTGGGCGTGAGCCTGAGTGGCCAGAATCGCGATGATGGCGGCTGCGAGGGGCTTGCACTTGAACATTTCATCTCTCCATGGATTTTGGATGCGTGTCGCTCCTGACTGGGCGGCTGCGCAGGTCTGCTGGGCGGCGGCTACTGCGGATCAGTCCTGGAACTGCATCGATCCTAAATGCCGCTCGTGACAGATAAGTGTCGATTCGCTTGTTTGTCGACATTTTTATGACGAATGACGGGCGCGGCTATATGCGACTCCCGGCGGCCCGCTCTACGCCCCCCGCTCCGGCCGCCTCTACGCCCGAGCCATACGCCTCGGTATTACGCTGCCGGGAGGATGTTGCGGCGGGATGACGCACCTAGAGTGGCGGCGTGTTCCCCAAACATCGAAGGTTGGTTGTATGAATCGCAATGACTGGTGGCGCGGCGGCGTCATATATCAGGTTTACCCGCGCAGCTTTTTCGACAGCAACGGCGACGGGGTCGGCGATCTGCTCGGTGTGGTCGAGAAGATCGACTACATCGCCAGCCTCAACGTTGATGCCATCTGGCTGTCGCCGTTCTTCACCTCGCCCATGAAGGACTTCGGCTACGACGTGTCCGATTACCGCGGCGTAGATCCGCTGTTTGGCACGCTGGAAGACTTCAAACAGGTCATCGACGTTGCTCATGCGCGCGGCATTCGCATCCTCATCGATCAGGTACTCAATCACTCGTCCGATCAGCACGCCTGGTTCAAGGAAAGCCGCTCGAGCCGCGACAACGACAAAGCCGACTGGTACGTCTGGGCCGATCCGAAAGACGACGGCACCGTGCCCAACAATTGGCTGTCGGTCTTCGGCGGTGCCGCCTGGACCTGGGACAGCCGCCGCAAGCAGTACTACCTGCACAACTTCCTCTCCAGCCAGCCAGACCTCAACTTCCATTGCGAAGCGGTGCAGCAACAGCTGCTCGAGGACATGGAGTTCTGGTTGAAACTCGGCGTCGACGGCTTCCGTCTGGACGCGGCGAACTTCTATTTTCACGACCGCGAACTGCGCGACAACCCGCCGAACCATGACATTCGCGAAGGCAGCATCGGCGTTCGCGCCGACAATCCTTATGCCTTCCAGAAGCACGTGTACGACAAGACCCAGCCGGAAAACCTCGACTTTCTGCGGCGTATTCGCCAGTTGCTGGAACGCTACCCGGGCAGCGCCACGGTGGCCGAAATCGGTTGCGACCATTCGTTGAGCACCATGGCCGCTTACACGGGAGGCAGCGACACGCTGCACATGGCGTACTCCTTCGATCTGCTGACCGAACAGTGCAGCCCGGGTTTTCTGCGGCACACCATCGACTGCGTGGAACGCGAGTTGGTAGACGGCTGGCCGTGCTGGTCCATCGGCAACCACGATGTGGTGCGGGTAATGAGTCGCTGGGCGCTGGCCAACCAACCCGATCTGGCGCGCGGCCGCATGTTCATGGCAATGCTACTGACCATGCGCGGCAGCGTGTGCCTTTATCAGGGCGAGGAGCTGGGGTTGGATGAGGCCGAGCTGCAATTCGAGCAGCTGGTCGATCCTTACGGCATTCGCTTCTGGCCGGAATTCAAGGGCCGCGACGGTTGCCGCACGCCGATGCCCTGGCACGATCAGGACCAGCACGGCGGCTTCAGCCGGGAACAGCCCTGGCTGCCGATGGCCGATCGTCACTTGCCGATGTCGGTGGCCGCCCAGGAGCAGGACCCGAATTCGATGCTCAGCATCTATCGCCGGTTTCTTGCATGGCGTCAGGACCAGCGCTTGTTGATCGAAGGCAGTATGCGCACCGTTTACCATGACGATGCGCTGTTGGTGTACGAGCGCCGCCTGGACGATGAGGTTTGGGTATGTCTGTTCAATATGGGCGATAGCGCACGGCACTTTGATCTGTCGGCTCCGGTCGAAGGCCTCGACGTGCCCTCGGCATCAGCCGTTTTCGAGGGGCACGGCGTACATTTGCCGGCGCATGGATTCGGATTTGCACGCCGGCTTGGCTGAGCGAGTCGGTTGAGACGGGCGTCTGGTCCGTTTCGACCGGGTTGCTGTCGCCCGTTTCGCTTGCCGCGATGCGTCGTGGCGGCTGTTTGAAGGAGAACAACAATAATGGCCAGCGTAACCCTGCGGAATATCTGCAAGAGCTTTGATGACGTCCCTATCACCCGCAATATCGATCTGGATATTGCTGACGGCGAATTTGTGGTGTTCGTGGGCCCGTCCGGTTGTGGCAAGTCGACACTGTTGCGACTGATTGCCGGGTTGGAGGACATCACGGACGGGGAGCTGCGCATCGATGGCGAGCGGGTCAATGAGCTGCCGCCCATGGATCGTTCAGTGGGCATGGTGTTCCAGTCCTATGCGCTCTACCCGCATATGAATGTCGCGGAAAACATGGCGTTCGGTCTGAAGCTGGCGAAGATCGACAAGGCCGAAATCAAGCGTCGCGTCGACTCGGTGGCGAAAATTCTTCAGCTCGATCAGATGCTTGATCGCAAACCCAAGGATCTGTCCGGCGGTCAGCGCCAGCGCGTCGCCATCGGCCGGACCATGGTGCGGGAACCGAAGGTATTTCTGTTCGACGAGCCGTTGTCGAACCTCGACGCTTTTCTCCGCGTGCAGATGCGTATCGAGATCTCGCGCCTGCACCAGCGACTGCAGTCCACGATGATCTATGTCACGCACGATCAGGTCGAAGCCATGACGCTGGCGGACAAGATCGTCGTGCTTAACGCCGGCCGCATCGCTCAGGTCGGGCCGCCGCTGGAGCTGTATCACTATCCGAAGAACCAGTTCGTAGCGGGCTTCATCGGTTCTCCGCAAATGAATTTCCTGCCGGTAAAGGTGATACGCGCCGATGCGGAGTCGGTGGAGGTCGCGATGCCAGGGGGCAGCGCGTTACAGCTACCTGTCGACGGCAGTCAGGTTGCTCCAGGCGATGCCCTGACCTTGGGTGTTCGGCCAGAACATTTCGTTGACCCCGAGCAGGCTGATTTCGTCTTCCATGGCGAGATTGCAGTGGCCGAGCGCCTCGGCGACCACAATCTGCTGCATCTGAACTTCGAAGGCGTGGGCGAGATGGTGGCGGTTGCCAGTGACGGTAACCGCCGCGTGGCGGTGGGGCAGGCCTACGCAACGGGGCTGTTGGCCGCCAAATGCCACCTGTTCCGGGTCGATGGTCAGGCTTGTGACCGGCACTATCGGGAGCCGGCACTGTTCGGCTGAGCGCGATATTTAGCTAATCGCACATGACAGCTGGCGGTCGGCCAGCTGTCATGCGGCTTCAATGACTGAGCTTCAGGCCAAGCAGTCCGGTGCAGATCAATAGCACGCTGCCGAGGCGAAACAGGCTCATCGATTCCCCGAACAAGACGATGCCGGCGATCACCGTTCCCACTGCACCGACTCCAGTCCAGACGGCGTAGGCGGTGCCCAGCGGCAAATCCTTCATGGCAAGCCCGAGCAGGCCCAGGCTGGCGGCCATCGCAGCGACAGTAAGCAATGTGGGAAGAGGGCGGGTGAATCCCTCGGTGAACTTCAGCCCAACGGCCCAGCCAATCTCGAACAGACCGGCAAAAAACAGAATGACCCAGGACATACGCACCTCGACAGGACGGTAATTAGGCGGGGCCGTCCCCGGTGAGTGTGTACAGCCTGAGGTCGTCCTCAGCGGGCGTTATTGTCCACAGCGAGCCGGTCCGGGCAAGAGCGCCGGACCGGCGGCCGCGTCAGCGCGCGTCCGGGCCGTCGTCTTTCATCCTCCGATAGACCGTCGCCAGCAGTGCACCGGACAGGTTGTGCCAGACGCTGAACAGCGCGCTGGGCACTGCTGCAAGTGGTGAGAAGTGCGCACTGGCCAGAGCTGCACCGAGGCCCGAGTTCTGCATGCCTACTTCGATCGAAAGGGTTTTGCGCTGCGCCAGTGGCAGGCCGAACAGTCGTCCGACCAGGTAGCCGATGCCGAGGCCAAGGCTGTTGTGCAGCACCACAACCGCCATGATCAACAGACCAGACTCGGCGATCTTCGCCTGGCTGGCGGCAACCACGGCGGCGACGATGATCACGATGCTGACTACCGAAACCAGCGGCAGGATATCGACAACCTGATGCACCCGGTTGCCCAGAAAACGGCGTGCGATCAGGCCGAGGGCTATAGGCAGTAGAACAATCTGCACGATGGACATGAACAGCGCGCCAAAGTTGACCGGCAGCCAGGCCGATGCCAGCAGCCAGATCAAAGCAGGCGTTACCAGCGGGGCGAGCAGTGTGGTCACGGCGGTGATCGCGACTGACAGCGCGACGTCACCACGGGAAAACCAGGCGATCACGTTCGAGGCGGTACCGCCCGGACAGCAGCCGACGAGAATCACGCCGACAGCGATTTCCGCCGGCAAGCCCAGCAAGGTGCAGAGTCCCCAGGCGAGAGCAGGCATGATCAGAAATTGCGCGCCGACACCCAGCGCGACCCAGAGTGGACGTCGGGCAACTTCAGCGAAATCCGCGGCTTTCAGCGTCAGGCCCATGCCGAACATGATCAGCCCCAGCAATGGCACGATCCAGGCGGTGGCGGGCAGGAACCAGCTGGGCTGGAAGAAGGCAAGAACGGCGAACAGCAGGACCCAGAGGGCGAAGGTATTGCCGACAAAGCGGCTGAGGGAGGCGAGGGCGCGCATCGGACTTACCTTGTAGTTATGGAAGGGGCGCCGTCAGCATCAACTGCCGGCGCTGAGGCAGTTTAGATGCCTTGCGGGATCTCCTCTCCACCCAGGGCTTCGAACAGTGCGGGAAGAAACTCTTTAAAGGTCAGCATCATCAGCAGGAAGCTGGCGTCCTGCTGGCCGAGGTCGTCATCACCTCCGTCCTGTTCGGCCTGGTCCTGCAACAGCTCTTCAAAGCGCAGGCGCTTGATCACCATCTTGTCATCAAGCACGAAGGACAGCTTGTCCTGCCAGCCCAGCGACAGTTGCGTGACCTGCTTGCCGACTTCCAGGTGTTGTTGGATTTCGTCGCTGGTCAGGTCCTGGCGCTTGCAGCGCACAACGCCGCCGTCTTCATGGGTGTCGCGCAGCTCGCACTCGTCGAGGACAAAGAAGTCGTCCGCGGCTTTCTGCGTCTTGACCCAGTCGGTCATGGTGGCAGAAGGGGCAATTTTCACAGTCAGCGGGCGAACCGGCAGCGAACCAATGGCTTCACGCAGCGTGGAAAGAAGGTCTTCGGCGCGCTTGGGGCTGGAAGCGTCGACCAGGATCAAGCCTTGTTCCGGCGCGATGGCGGCGAAGGTGCCGGACTTGCGGATGAAGGCGCGCGGCAGGAAGGCTTGGATGATGTCGTCCTTCAACTGCTCGCGCTCTTTCTTGTAGACCTTGCGCATTTGCTCGTTTTCGATCTCGTCGACCTTTTCCTTCAGTGCGTCCTTAACCACGCTGCCGGGTAGGATGCGCTCTTCCTTGCGCGTGGAGATGAGCAAGAAGCCCTGGCTGGCATGCACCAGCGGCGCATCTTCGCCTTTGCCAAAGGGGGCAACGAAACCGTAGGTGCTCAGTTCCTGGCTGGCGCAGGGGCGCGCGGGCTTGGCGGCCAATGCAGCTTCAAGTGTCTCGACATCGAAAGGGACGTTCTGGGTGAGACGGTAGACGAGCAGGTTGCGAAACCACATGGCGATTTGAAACTCCGGTAAAAGCAAAGCGCGCATTATTCCCCTCCGGCGAACGCAGGCCAACCCTGCGCAAGGGCAATGCCGATGGAAACCACAAAAACAGGGCTTAAACAGAGGGTTTCCTAAGTCTTTGTAAGTTCTTCAATTTTTTTTTCAAAAGGGGGTTGCCAAGGTCCAGATCCCTCTCTAGAATGCGCCCCACTTCGAGAGCAAACGGGTGATTAGCTCAGCTGGGAGAGCATCTGCCTTACAAGCAGAGGGTCGGCGGTTCGATCCCGTCATCACCCACCACTCGAGGTTTAGCGCAGCGGTAGTTCAGTCGGTTAGAATACCGGCCTGTCACGCCGGGGGTCGCGGGTTCGAGTCCCGTCCGCTGCGCCATATTTGCCATCAAGGACCACTGAACGCCTTGATGGCCCGAAAAAAGCGACCTTAGGGTCGCTTTTTTTTTGCCCTCGAATTTCACTTCCGTCTGTTTCGCTGTTTCGCTGTTTCGCTGTTTCGCTGTTTCGCTGTTTCGCTGTTTCGCTGTTTCGCTGTTTCGCCGTTTCGTGCGGCACTTCTGTACTTTTCACTGTCTTTACCTATTAGCGCGGTGTGCTCGGTAGCCACTGTCCGAGCTCGCTGCTAAGCTCCGGCAATGTTTTTGCACCACTTCTTGGGTAATAAGGAAACAGAATGAGACCTCAACGTTTGGCGTCGGCGATAGCTCTGGTTGGCCTGGTCCTGGCGGGCTGTGATTCGGAAACCAGCGCTAAGCTGGAAACGCCAGCGCAGAAAGCCTCCTATGGCATCGGCCTGAATATGGGCAAGAGCCTGGCACAGGAAGGCTTGGCTGATCTGGATTCGACGGCCGTCGCGCAAGGCATCGATGATGCTATCGGCAAGAAAGATCAGAAGCTGACCGATGAAGAGCTGATGGAAGCCTTCGCTTATCTGCAGACTCGTGCCGAAGAGCGCATGGTCGAGATGAACAAGGAATCCGTCGCCGCTGGCAAGAAATTCTTGGAAGAAAACGCCAAGCGTGAAGGCGTTAAGACCACCGAATCTGGCCTGCAGTACGAAGTGATCAAAGAGGCCGACGGCGCCCAGCCGGGTCCGGACGATGTCGTCACTGTCCACTACGAGGGCAGCCTGACTGACGGCACGGTCTTCGATAGCTCAATCAAGCGTGGCACCCCAATCGATCTTCCTGTCAGCGGCGTGATTCCAGGCTGGGTCGAAGGGCTGCAACTGATGCATGTCGGCGAAAAGTACAAGCTGTATATTCCGAGCGAACTCGCCTATGGCGAGCAGAGCCCGAGCCCGCTGATTCCTGCCAACTCCGTTCTGGTCTTCGACCTTGAGCTCCTAGGCATCAAGGGTGAAGAGGATGAAGCGACGCCTCCACCGGAAGCTGTCGAAGAGGCTGTCGAGGCTGCCAAGGAATAACAGATCCTTGCGTTCCAAACGCCCCGCATATGCGGGGCGTTTTAGTTTCCGGTGTCAGCTCTGTGTGAGAATTGGTTCGCCGAGTACGCATTGTAGGAGCGAGCTTGCTCGCGATCAGTGGTGATGCGGTTCGGCATAACGGCTGTGTTCGGTTCGCCAGCAAGCGAGCTCCTACAGACCGTTGTTGGTGGGGCGTGGGAGGTTAGCGCCTACAAAGTAAAGCCCGGGCACTGGTCTGATGCTTTGAAGTTGGCTCCGCGACCTGGGCTCGACTGCGCAGCAGAACGCGCTTCAGCGCGGCCCCGAAGCGGTGAGCGAAGCGAATCACCTGGGACAGCGTCCTAGTAAGGGTCCGAAGGAAACGAAAAGCCCCAAATTTTCACCTGAAGCTTTGAATTTGGCTCCGCGACCTGGACTCGACTGCGCAGCAGAACGCGCTTCAGCGCGGCCCCGAAGGGGTGAGCGAAGCGAATCACCTGGGACAGCGTCCCTGGTGAGAGTCCGACGGAGACAAAAAAAGCCCCAGATTTTCACCTGAGGCTTTGAAGTTGGCTCCGCGACCTGGACTCGACTGCGCAGCAGAACGCGCTTCAGCGCGGCCCCGAAGGGGTGAGCGGAGCGAATCACCTGGGACAGGGTCCCTGGTGAGAGTCCGAGGGAAACAAAAAAGCCCCAGGTTTTCACCTGAGGCTTTGAAGTTGGCTCCGCGACCTGGACTCGAACCAGGGACCCAATGATTAACAGTCATTTGCTCTACCGACTGAGCTATCGCGGAACAGCGGTGCGTATCCTAATGATAACTAAGGGGAAGTCAACCCTCGGCAGCTCAGAGAACCTGCACGATCGCGTCAGTCACGTGGTCCAGATTGCTGTGGTTCAGTGCTGCGGCACAGATGCGCCCGGTGCCGATCGCATAGACGCCGAACTCGACGCGCAGGCGCTCGACCTGGGCGGCGGTCAGGCCTGAGTAGGAGAACATCCCGCGTTGCTTGGCGACAAAGCTGAAATCCTGCTTGGCGCCTTTTTCAGCCAGCTGTCGAACCATGGTCAGACGCATGTCCTGGATGCGGGTGCGCATCTCGCCCAGCTCGGTTTCCCACATGGCGCGCAGCTCAGGGCTGTTGAGTACGGCAGACACCACGGTCGCGCCATGGGTTGGCGGGTTGGAATAGTTGGTGCGGATCACGCGCTTGATCTGTGACAGGACTCGGGCCGACTCGTCGCGGTTCTGGGTCACCATCGACAGCGCGCCGACGCGCTCGCCATATAGCGAGAATGACTTGGAGAAGGAGCTCGATACAAAGAAGCTCATGCCTGAGTCGGCGAACAGGCGCACGGCAGCGGCATCCTCCTCGATGTTGTCACCGAAGCCCTGATAGGCGATGTCGATAAACGGCACGTGATCATTGGCGCGCAGCACTTCGAGGATCTGCTTCCAGTCCTCTGGCTGCAGGTCGACGCCGGTCGGGTTGTGGCAGCAGGCGTGCAGCACAACGATCGAGCGGGGCGGCAGGTTTTTCAGGTCTTCAAGCATGCCGGCGCGGTCGATGCCATGGCTGGCCGCGTCGTAATAGCTATAGTTCTGCACGGGAAAGCCGGCAGCCTCGAACAGTGCGCGGTGGTTTTCCCAGCTTGGATTGGTGATGGCGACGACCGCATCGGGCAGCATGCGCTTGAGGAAATCCGCGCCGATCTTCAACGCGCCAGTGCCGCCCAACGCCTGCGTAGTAACCACGCGGCCATCGGCAACCAGCGACGAGTCGGCACCGAACAGCAAGCCCTGTACAGCCATGTCATAACTGGCGATGCCCTCGATGGGCAGATAGCCGCGCGGTGCATTCAGCTCCAGACGCGCCATCTCGGCGGCGGCCACCGCGCGCAGCAGGGGAATTCGGCCTTCTTCGTTGTAGTAGACGCCCACCCCCAGGTTGACCTTGTTCTGCCGAGTGTCGGCATTGAAGGCTTCATTGAGGCCGAGGATCGGATCGCGCGGCGCCATTTCGACAGCGGAGAACAAACTCATGATGGGGAGGCTCGAAGAGAGGAGGTGACTGATGCAGCACCCTCGCTTCGCGCTGAGGGCGGTGCGCAAACGGGGCAAGAGTATAACGGGACTGGCCCTGTGCCGCGATATGCTAGGGCGGTTTTTCTGTCGGTTTAAGCCCAGCGGAGGCCGCGAGTTTTCCTGGCTTTGCCTGCTCGTCGCCCGAGCACTTGATATCGCTGGGCGAGCCCGCATTGAAAGGGGTTGTGGTTGCTGCGCGCCGCGTCGCCAGCAGCACGTTGCACGTCTGGAAACATCGCCATAGCGGCTCGAATATTCATTTTCGAGTCGTCTCGCTATCTGAAGAGGTCGATATGTCGCAGTTCGAATTGGTCACGCGCTTCAAGCCAGCCGGAGACCAGCCTGAAGCCATTCGGCAGATGATCGAAGGCATCGAGGCCGGCTTGTCGCACCAGACGTTGCTCGGTGTAACGGGGTCGGGCAAGACCTTCAGCATCGCCAACGTGATCGCCCACGTGCAGCGGCCCACGCTGGTGCTTGCGCCAAACAAGACGCTTGCAGCTCAGCTCTATGGGGAATTCAAGGCGTTCTTCCCGAACAACGCGGTTGAGTATTTCGTCTCCTACTACGATTACTACCAGCCAGAAGCCTATGTGCCGTCGTCCGATACCTTCATCGAGAAGGATGCTTCGATCAACGACCATATCGAGCAGATGCGTTTATCAGCGACCAAGGCGCTGCTGGAGCGGTCGGACGCGATCATCGTCACTACTGTTTCGTGCATCTACGGCTTGGGTAGCCCTGAAACCTACCTGAAAATGGTGCTCCACATCGATCGAGGCGATCGCCTGGATCAGCGTGAGCTGCTGCGCAGACTCACCGGGCTGCAGTACACCCGCAATGAAATGGATTTCGCCCGTGCGACCTTTCGCGTGCGTGGCGATGTGATCGATGTCTATCCGGCCGAATCGGACCTGGAAGCGGTGCGCATCGAGCTGTTCGATGACGAAGTGGAAAGCCTGTCTGCCTTCGATCCCTTGACCGGCGAGGTGATCCGCAAGCTGCCGCGCTTCACCTTCTACCCCAAGAGCCACTACGTGACGCCGCGCGAGACCCTGCTCGACGCCATCGAGAACATTAAGGTGGAGCTCAAAGATCGCCTCGATTACCTGCGCAGCAACAACAAGTTGGTGGAGGCGCAGCGACTCGAGCAACGCACCCGTTTCGATCTGGAAATGATCATGGAGCTGGGTTATTGCAACGGCATCGAGAACTACTCGCGCTATTTGTCCGGGCGCGACTCTGGCGAGGCCCCACCGACGCTTTATGACTATCTACCAGCCGATGCGCTGCTGGTGATAGACGAGTCCCACGTGAGCGTTCCGCAGGTCGGCGCCATGTACAAAGGCGACCGCTCACGCAAGGAGACGCTGGTCGAATACGGCTTCCGTCTGCCATCGGCGCTGGATAATCGACCGATGCGTTTCGATGAGTGGGAGGCGATCAGTCCACAGACGATCTTCGTCTCGGCGACGCCCGGACCTTACGAGGCTGAGCACGCAGGGCGAGTGATCGAACAGCTGGTAAGGCCTACCGGGCTGGTCGACCCTCAGATCGAGATACGCCCGGCGCTGACGCAGGTCGACGATCTGCTTTCGGAAATCAACAAGTGTGTGGTCAAGGAAGAGCGTGTGCTGGTTACGACGCTGACCAAGCGAATGGCTGAGGATCTCACCGACTACCTCGGCGATCACGGCGCGCGGGTGCGCTACCTGCACTCGGACATCGATACCGTGGAGCGGGTCGAGATCATCCGTGACCTGCGCCTGGGCGTGTTCGACGTCCTGGTAGGCATCAACCTGCTGCGTGAGGGCTTGGACATGCCCGAGGTGTCGCTGGTGGCGATCCTCGATGCGGACAAGGAAGGCTTCCTGCGCTCCGAGCGCTCGCTGATCCAGACCATCGGCCGTGCGGCGCGTAATCTCAACGGCCGGGCCATTCTGTATGCCGACAGAATAACCGGCTCGATGGAGCGGGCCATCGGCGAGACCGAGCGCCGGCGTAACAAGCAAATCGCCTTCAACGAAGCCAACGGTATCGTCCCGCAGGGTGTGTTCAAGGACGTTCAGGACATCCTGGAAGGCGCCACTGTGCCGGGTTCGCGCAGCAAGAAGCGTCGCGGCGAAGCCAAAGCGGCGGAAGAAGCGGCGCGCTACGAGAACGAACTCCGCTCACCGAGCGAGATCACCAAACGGATTCGCCAGCTGGAAGAAAAGATGCTCGCCTATGCGCGCGATCTGGAATTCGAAGCCGCCGCGCAGACGCGCGACGAGATCCACAAGCTACGCGAGAGGTTGCTTCAGGTTTAACATTCTCGACTCATCGCTGAATGTCTCGGGGCGGATGAACCTGTCCCGTTAAGTGCCTAGCGCTGCTGCAGCGGTCGACTTGTTTGCCCGTTACCCTTGGCGAAATACCACCTTCCGGTCTCAGTGGGCTGCGCCACCTTTGATGTCGTCAGGCAGCCGCCGCGTCAGCAGCACAGCAACCATGCTGACTGCTAGCGCGATGCCGACGAAGTGGAAGGCGTCGTTGTACGCCATGATCATCGCCTGCTGATGAGTGATCTCGCTGATCCGCCCTAGTGCGGCCTGCTCGCTGCCCAGCTGCTGAGTTAGCGCGATCAGCCGCTCCGCAACAGCAGGGTTGCTCGGCCCCACCGACTCGCGCAGATAGTCAAAATAGATCTTCGCGCGACTGTCCAGCAGCGTCGCCAGCAAAGCGATGCCAATCGCGCCGCCGAGGTTGCGCAGAATGTTGAACAGGCTGGACGCTGAGCCGGCATCCTGCGGCTGGATGTAGGCCGTGGCGATCAAGGAGATGGTGACCATGATCATTGGTTGGCCGAGCGCTCGGATGATCTGGATCGGGTGGAACTGGTCGCCGCCAAAGTCCGGATTGAGTGCGCCGGAGGCAAAGCTGGAGATGCCGAACAGCGCGAAGCCTGCCGCGCATAACAGCTTTGGCGGAATAATCTTCATCAGCTTGGGCACCAGTGGAATCAGGAACAGCTGCGGAATGCCCATCCACATGATGACCTGGCCGATCTGCAGCGCGTTGTAGTTCTGAATCTGCGCCAGGTACAGCGGTAGCAGATAGATCGATCCATAAAGCCCGAGTCCCATGCCTAGGCTGGCGATGCTGGTCAGACCGAAGTTGCGCTCACGCAGGATTCCCAGGTTGATCAGCGGGTTAGGCCGCGACAGCTGCAGGATCACAAAAAGAATCAGACTGACCACTGCCACCGAGCCCAGCTGGACGATCAGGGTCGATTCCAGCCAGTCCTTGCGATGTCCTTCTTCGAGAAATACCTGTAGGCATCCCAGCCCCATCGCCAGCGTGACGATGCCGGCATAGTCGGTGCTTTTCAGCAGTTCCCAGTGCGGCGGCTTTTTCTCCAGACCGTACAGCAGGCCCGCGATCATCAGCAGCCCGGGCGGCACGTTGATGTAGAAAATGTATTCCCAACCCCAGCTCTCGGTGAGCCAGCCGCCCAGTGTGGGTCCGATCGAGGGTGCAAAGGTCGCGGTGATGGCGAACAGCGCCATGCCCTTGGCGCGATGATGGTCCGGCAGCTTGATCAGCGTCAGGGTGAAGGCCAGCGGGATCAGCGCGCCGCCGGTGAAGCCCTGCAGTGCGCGAAACACGATCATGCTTTCCAGGTTCCAGGCAAAGGAACAGAGCAATGACGAGATCAGAAAACCGATCGATACCCAGACCGCCAGACGCCGCGCAGAGAGCAGCTGCACCAGCCAGGCGGTGAGCGGAATCATGATGATTTCCGCTACCAGATAAGAGGTGGAGATCCAGGAGCCTTCCTCCAGCGTGGCGGACAACGCGCCCTGGATGTCCTTCAGCGAAGAGTTGGTGATCTGGATATCCAGCACCGCCATGAAGGCGCCAAGCATGGCGCTCATCACGGCAATCCAGTCGCGTCGGCTAGGCTCGCCGACCGGCCGGATCAGGGCATCAGCGGCCACGGATGTCGATCTTCACGTCCACCGACATGCCGGGGCGGATACGGCCCTTGAGCGGGTTATCGCTGGCAAAGGTCAGCTTGACCGGAATGCGCTGCACCACCTTGGTGAAGTTACCGGTGGCATTGTCCGGCGGCAGCAGGCTGAACTGCGCGCCGGAGGCGGGGAACAGGCTTTCGACTCGGGCATCGATGGGCGTGTCAGGGTAGGTGTCGAAGGTAAGTTCGGCGTTTTGTCCAACCTGCATCCGGCCAATCTGGGTTTCCTTGAAATTGGCCTGCACCCAGATTTCCTCGTCGGGAACGATCGACATCAGGTAGGCACCGACCGGCACGTATTGGCCGTTGCGCGCTGAACGCTGCCCGACGATCCCGCTGATCGGCGAGCGAATTTCCGTACGGCCCAGGTTCAGCTCGGCTTGCTCGATTTCGGCTCGAGCGCTGCCAATTTGCGCGTCCAGACGTTTGACGTCCGCTTCCAGCGCGTCGACCTGCTGGCGTTGCGCTGCCAGGTCGGCTTCGGCTTTCTGTCGCTGCGAGCGGGCGACCTTTGCGTCGGCAGACAGCGTGGTGACGCGTTCTTCGGAGATGAAGCCGGGCTTTCGTAGCGCTTCGACGCGCGACAGGTCCGTCTGGCTGCGTTCCAGATTTGCCTGAGCCGCGCCAACCGAAGCCTGACTGGCGGCGATTAGGCTGCTCTGCTGCGCCAGGCGGCTGCGTGCCTGGGTGAGTTCAGCTTCACGAATCGCCAGGTTGGCCCTGGCCTGCTCCAGGGCGAGGCGGAAGTCGCCTGGTTCAAGGCTGACCAACAAATCACCTGGTTGCACATGCTGATTATCCTGCACGTGGACCTGTTCGATACGCGCGGCGAGCTGGCTGGAAATCCGTGTGATTTCACCTTGTACATAGGCGTTGTCGGTGTGTTCGTAATGACGACCAACGAAATACCATTGAGCGAAGAACCCGGCTGCGACCAGCAGTACAAGGGCAACGAAGATGATCAATCGGCGTTTCAGCTGGGCGGACATGGGGTCGCTCGTTGGCGGAGTGAGCCGGGCAATCTAGCAGCGTTCCGCTTGAGTAATAACCCGTTACAATTGCGAAACTTTGTTGCAAATACGGAACAATGCAATGGGTCTGGATGACGCGCTGATCTTCACTCGTGTGGTCGAGTGCCACAGTTTTACCCAGGCGGCCTCGAGCCTGGCCATGCA
The DNA here is from genome assembly GCF_000970615.1 of Pseudomonas sp. 10B238. Taxonomy (NCBI): domain Bacteria; kingdom Pseudomonadati; phylum Pseudomonadota; class Gammaproteobacteria; order Pseudomonadales; family Pseudomonadaceae; genus Pseudomonas; species Pseudomonas sp. 10B238. The sequence continues at coordinate 56,412 of NZ_KQ033929.1, read as the reverse complement.
GAAGTCAACGGTAAGCCGTCGTATCGTCCAGCTCGAAGAGCGGTTAGGCGTGCGGTTGATCAACCGCACCACGCGGCGCTTGCGGCTGACCGAGGTGGGGCAGGCGTACTACGAGCGCTGTCGGCAGATCATGGTCGATTTCGCCGAAGCCGAGCAGGCCGTCATGCAATTGCAGCAGGTGCCGGCCGGGCTGCTGCGAATCTCCGCGCCGATCGAATTCGGTCAGTGGATCTTGGGCCGAGTGCTGGGTGATTTCATGCGCTTGTATCCGGAGATCAATGCCGAAGTGGAACTGGCATCGAGGCACATCGATCCGGTAGAGGAGGGTGTCGACATCGTCATCTCGGTGGGACAACCCCAGGACTCCAGTTTGATCGGGCGCAAGCTCTTCGAGACCCGGCGGCGACTCTGCGCCAGTCCGGAATATCTGGCCCAGCATGGCGTGCCCACTCGGGCGGAGGATCTCGCCAGCCACCGTGCGATCACTCTGTCGCGCGACCCGGTGCGCTACTGGCCGATCCTCGAACAGAACGTCAGTTGCCGCCGGGTGCTGACCTGCAACAACATCACCTTTGCCCGCGAGGCTGCACTGGCGGGCGCAGGCATCGCGGCGCTACCGACCATGATCACCGACCAGGAGGTGCGTGAAGGTCATCTGGTCGAGCTTCTCCCAGATGTCGATCTGCCGATCGGCGAGGTGTATGCGGTGTATCCCTCGCGGCGTTTTCAGGCGATGAAGGTCACGGCGTTTCTTGATTTTCTGATGCACTCGTTGCCAGTTGCGGAAGGCCGTCTGGTGGAGCCGGTGGATGCGCGCCTGTTAACATCGCGCCTTTACACGCGCTGACCCAGCCGACCGAGCCGGCTATCGCAGCCGCCGTGTCTTCCTGTGCCTTGATTCGAGAACATCATGACCACCGTTCGCACCCGTATCGCACCATCCCCTACCGGCGATCCGCATGTCGGCACCGCTTATATCGCGCTGTTCAACCTATGCTTTGCGCGCCAGCACGGCGGCCAGTTCATCCTGCGCATTGAGGACACCGACCAGTTGCGCTCCACGCGCGAGTCGGAACAGCAGATCTATGACGCGCTGCGTTGGTTGGGCATCGAGTGGGACGAAGGCCCGGACGTGGGCGGCCCGCACGGGCCCTATCGGCAGAGCGAGCGCGGCGAGATCTACAAGAAGTATTCGGACGAGCTGGTCACCAAGGGACATGCGTTCCCGTGCTTTTGCAGTGCCGAGCGCCTGGATCAGGTGCGTGCCGAGCAGATGGCCAACAAGGAAACGCCGCGCTACGACGGGCATTGCATGCACATCCCGGCCGAAACCGCGCAACAGCGTATCGCGGCGGGCGAGTCGCACGTGATCCGAATGAAGGTCCCGAGCGAGGGCGTGTGCCAGGTCAGTGACATGCTCCGCGGCACGGTCGAGATCGGCTGGGATCGCATGGACATGCAGGTGCTGATGAAGGCTGATGGCCTGCCGACCTACTTCCTGGCCAATGTCGTCGACGACCATCTGATGGGCATCACCCATGTGCTACGCGGCGAGGAGTGGCTGCCATCGGCGCCGAAACTGATCAAGTTGTACGAGTATTTCGGTTGGGAACAGCCGCAGCTCTGCTATATGCCGCTGCTGCGCAACCCGGACAAGAGCAAGCTTTCCAAGCGCAAGAACCCGACTTCGGTGACCTTCTACGAGCGCATGGGCTTCATGCCCGAAGCGATGCTCAACTACTTGGGCCGCATGGGTTGGTCGATGCCGGACGAACGCGAAAAATTCACCCTGGCGGAAATGATCGAGCACTTCGACATCAACCGTGTCTCTCTGGGTGGGCCGATCTTCGACGTCGAGAAGCTGTCCTGGCTCAATGGTCAGTGGCTGCGCGAGCTACCAGTCGAGCAGTTCGCAGCCGAGGTGCAGAGGTGGGCGTTCAACCCCGAGTACATGATGAAGATCGCGCCCCACGTGCAGCAGCGCGTCGAGACCTTCAGCCAGATCGCGCCATTGGCAGGCTTCTTCTTTTCCGGCGCGCTGAACCTTGATCCGGCATTGTTCGAGCACAAGAAGCTCGACGCCACTCAGGTCCGTCAGGTATTGCAGCTGACGCTGTGGAAGCTGGAAGCCTTGCGGCAGTGGGACAAAGAGCGCATTACCGAGTGTATCCAGATGGTTGGGACGCATCTCGAATTGAAGTTGCGCGATGTCATGCCCTTGATGTTCGCCTCGATCACAGGCCAGGCCAGCTCCGTGTCGGTGCTCGACGCCATGGAGATCATCGGGCCCGACCTGACCCGCTTCCGTCTGCGCCAGGCGTTGGAGCTATTGGGCGGCGCTTCGAAGAAAGAAGTGAAAGAGTGGGAAAAGCTCTTCGCCGCGATGGCTTGATCCGCGATGGCTTCTCGGGACGCGGTTGGCGCCGTCCCGCAGCTGTTCAGCGTTTGCCACTCGTCGCCGGTAAGTATTTGTTCTGATGCCAAAAAATCTTCGGGGTCAGAAAAAATATCGTTGACACTCCGAGAGGCCGCACCTAATATGCGCCCCGTCCTCGAGATGGGGCTATAGCTCAGCTGGGAGAGCGCTTGCATGGCATGCAAGAGGTCGACGGTTCGATCCCGTCTAGCTCCACCAATCTCGATTGCCACACCGGTTCACGCCGGTTGCCTTTGAAGGGCTTTGCGTCCCCTTCGTCTAGTGGCCTAGGACACCGCCCTTTCACGGCGGTAACAGGGGTTCGAGTCCCCTAGGGGACGCCATTATTCAAAATCGCAACGCGAGAGCGGGGCGAGTCGAGAGACATTAAATCCGGGGCTATAGCTCAGCTGGGAGAGCGCTTGCATGGCATGCAAGAGGTCGACGGTTCGATCCCGTCTAGCTCCACCAATCCACGACGGGTCGTAGCGGTTACGGTCTGTTCATCGAAGGTTTCGTCCCCTTCGTCTAGTGGCCTAGGACACCGCCCTTTCACGGCGGTAACAGGGGTTCGAGTCCCCTAGGGGACGCCATTATTCAAAATCGCAACGCGAGAGCGGGGCGAGTCGAGAGACATTAAATCCGGGGCTATAGCTCAGCTGGGAGAGCGCTTGCATGGCATGCAAGAGGTCGACGGTTCGATCCCGTCTAGCTCCACCAATCCACGACGGGTCGTAGCGGTTACGGTCTGTTCATCGAAGGTTTCGTCCCCTTCGTCTAGTGGCCTAGGACACCGCCCTTTCACGGCGGTAACAGGGGTTCGAGTCCCCTAGGGGACGCCATTTTTTTTGCCCGTTTTGGGCATCAAAGGGTCATTTCTCACGAAATGACCCTTTTTGTTTTGCCCGCAATTTGAGTGTCGTCATCAGGGCGACATGGTCTGGCATGCTGAATGGTGGGCCATAGATGCGGCCCGCATGCGTGACAATCGAGCGGTGGGTGGCTTCCAATAGGCGATTCGGCCGCATCTGCGGCGCACTGCACAGCGAGGGTACGCATGATCTGGGACCAGGCTGACTCATTCGTCATCGATATTGACGTGCAATCCGAGCATATCGACGAGCTCGGCCACGCAAACAATGCGGTTTATGTGACTTGGCTGGAAACTTGCGCCTGGCAGCATTCGCAGCATTTGGGGCTTGGGCTGGGCGACTACCGTAGGCTTGATCGAGCGATGGCGGTACTGCGACACGAAATCGACTACTTGGCTGCTGCGTATCAGGGCGATCAATTGCAGCTCGGCACTTGGATCGTGGACTCCGATCAGCGACTGAAGATGAAACGTAATTTCCAGCTGATCCGGCCGGCGGACGGGGTGACGCTGTTACGCGCGCAAACCACCTTCGTCTGCATTCAGTTGTCTACCGGCAAGCCCAAGCGCATGCCGGGCGAGTTTGTCGAGGGGTATGGCAAGGCGCTGGTGCAGCCTTATCCCCTCGAACTCTGACCCCATTTCTGATCAGCGCTGTTCCGGCTTGCTGACGTCTGCCTCGCGGCGTTCCTCGGCATCGCCGCGCCAGTCGTCCTGCACCTCGTTTTCCATCTTCTGCTTGAGGGTCTTAGGGTCATTATTGATGTTCGCCGTATTGGCGCGCTGGTGGTTTTCATTCATTGCGCTGCCCTGGGCGGTGCTTGACAAGCCAAGGTCTTCGTCGTCCTGCATGGCTTCCTGATTGGCCATTGCTCCAGTCGCAAGCAGGCTGGTGAAAAGGGCAGTGGCAATACTCAAGGTCTTCATCGGTAATCCTCCGGGTAGCTTGGAAGTGTTTGCTGCTCTACCTCTTAAATTCCGACTCGGTGGCCCGGGAATTGTTCGTGGGAAGCCGCATTGGCCCAGGCTTGCAAGCGTTAGCGCGGCCTCTAGCGCCGCGCTTTCGTTCGTTTTACCTCTGGTCGGTTTGCCGCCGACTGGTTCGTTCAGTTGAGTAAATGCGGCGAATTTCAGCTAGGCGCCGGTTCCAAGAGGTTCCGGAAAAGTGACTGCCTCGAGTCGTCGGCTCGCTTATCCACTCATCCTCGCAATATCCTCGGGGCGACCCGGATCGGCCATAATGTCGCGCGGCCCGCTTCGCTCTTGATGGAGTTGTTCAAGGGAAGCGGCGGTTTAGTCCAGTCACGAGTTTCTTACCGTTATCCCGTCCAGAAAAATCATCCATGTCGATTGCGATTGCTTCTATGCCGCGATCGAGATGCGCGACGATCCCAGTCTTGCCAACCGGCCCATTGCGGTTGGTGGCTTGGCTGATCGACGCGGCGTTATTGCCACCTGCAACTACGAAGCTCGCGCATACGGCGTGCGCTCCGCGATGGCCTCCGGTCATGCGCTGAAGCTCTGCCCGGATCTGCTGATCGTGCGGCCGCGGATGGATGCCTATAAGGAAGCTTCACGCGAAATCCACGGGATTTTCCGGACCTACACCGATCTGATCGAACCCTTATCGCTCGACGAGGCTTTTCTCGATGTGAGTGGCTGCGAGCATTTTGCCGGCAGTGCCACCCGCATTGCGCAGGACATCCGTCGGCGAGTCTGGCAGCAGCTGCGCATCACCGTTTCAGCAGGCGTTGCGCCTAACAAGTTTCTGGCAAAGATCGCCAGCGACTGGAACAAGCCGGATGGTCTGTTCGTGATCACCCCGGATCAGGTGGATGATTTCGTACTCGCTCTGCCGGTCACCAAACTCCATGGTGTCGGCCGGGTGACGGCGGAGAAGCTGAAGCGCATGGGTATTCACACCTGCGCTGATCTGCGCAGCTGGAGGCGCCTTGATCTGGTTCGGGACTTCGGCTCGTTCGGTGAGCGACTGTGGGGGCTGGCGCATGGCGTCGACGAGCGCCTGGTTCAGGTCGAGAGCCGGCGCCAGTCGGTCAGTGTCGAGAACACCTACGAGCGCGACTTACCAGACCTTGCCGCCTGCCTTGAGCGACTTCCGGAGTTGCTCGAGCAGCTCGCCGGCAGGATGGCGCGACTCGATAACGGCTACCGGCCCGGCAAGCCGTTCGTGAAGTTGAAGTTCCATGACTTCACCCAGACGACCCTCGAACAGTCCGGCGCTGGGCTTGAGCTTGAAGACTATTCCGACCTCCTGGCGGGCGCCTTTGCCCGTGGCAAGCGACCGGTGCGGTTGATTGGCGTCGGGGTTCGTTTGATCGACCTGCGAAGCGGCTTCGAGCAGTTGCGGTTGTTCTGATCGCCGTCCGTTGGTCATCCGTCAATGTCCATCCTGCTTTTTGGTACGTCTGTTGCTTCAGCTGTTGCGGCGTGGCCAAAGCTGCCACTTTTCCGGCGCGGATTGTTCAGACGCGCTCTAGCGACGAGTGGCCTAACTGAAGGGCAGCAGTGGCCGATACGGTGGAAGGTTTTTGACGCCTCGTCGCGAAGACCAGAGGTGTCGGTGATTGGACTAGATAACGCTTTTTGTTAGGCTTCCTATATAGATGGCAATCTGATATCAGATTAGGTGCGTGTGTTCCGTCTCGTGTTTTAGAGTTGTGCAAGTCGCGAAGCGGCAGGAGTGCCTTCCCTGATGGGGCTATTTTTCAAACGTCGTAAAGCCACCGCAATGGGGCTGCTGGGTCTTGAGTTCGGGCCGCAAGGCGTCGCACTCGCGCAAGTCCAGCGTGCTGACGGCGAGACGCCACAGTTGCTGCGTTGCGACTACCTTGAGGGTCAGCCGGAGGCGCAAGCTGAATTGCTCAAGCAAGCCGTTGCCGAGCATGGCCTGAACGGTATGTCGGTCAATCTCCTGCTGCACCCTTCGGCTTATCAGATGTTCCTGCTGGAAGCGCCAGAGGTACCGGCTGAAGAGCTGCGTGACGCCATGCGCTGGCGCGTCAAGGACTTGCTCAGCGAGCCGCTTGAAGACGTTGTCATCGATTGCTTTAGCCTTCCGGAGGACGCTTATCGTGGCCGCACGCGCATGGTCTATTGCGTGGTGCTGAAAAAGTCCCGGATGACTGAGTTTCGCGCGCTCGTCCAGCATGCCGGCCTGACCCTGGCAAGCATCGACATCACTGAAATGTCCTTTCGCAACCTCGGGCTGCTGGCCGGTGCCGATGCCATCAATTTGGCGCTGTTGCGCCTACGTACCAGCGAAGGTTTGATCTGTGTACAGAACGGTGCCGATCTGTATATGGCACGGCGTATCGAACACGGTCTGGCGCGTGCCGAGCAGGATCTGTCCAGCATGACCCTGGAGATCCAGCGCTCGCTCGACTACTACGAAAGTCAGTTGGGTAAAGGCTATATCAGCCGCCTGTTGCTGTTGCCGATGAAACAAGACGGTGAGCGGACCCATCAGGCGCTGGCGGCCGGGCTGGCTGTCAATCTGCAACGGCTGGATTTGCGTGAGCTGTTCCCGGGTCAGCCGGCCAGTGACCTCACCGAATCGAGCCAGGCCTTCTGTATCGGCGCTGTCGGTGCCGCCCTGCGTCAGGATGCTTGCTGATGCAGAACATCAACCTCTATCAACGCGAACGCCGTAGCGGCGGTGGACCACGCCCCAGGCAGATGCAGCTGGGCGTCGTGCTGGTTATCGCAGTGCTGGCGATCCATGGCGCATGGCAGGGTTGGAAGCTGCATACCGCCGGCCAAGCTGCCGTACTCGCCGAACAACAGGCCGGGCAGGCAGAGGCCAGGCTGGACGTGGTCAAGGCTGATTTTCGCGAGCCGACGCTCGACCCGCGGCTTCCGCTGCAGTTGGCCGAGCGCGAAGCCGAGAACCGCGAGCTGCAACGACTCGCCGACCACCTCAAAACGCTGGATGCGCAGCGCAGCAACGGCTTCTCGGGGTTGCTGCAGGGCTTGGCTGATCGCCACCCACCGCAAGGGCTTTGGCTGACCCGGATCCGCCTACAGGCGGGCGGGGATGAAATGGCATTGCAGGGGCTGACGCAGGATCAGGAACTACTCCCACTTTATCTGCAGAGCTTGGGTCAGAGCGGTGCGTTCAGCGGACGCGAGTTCGCCCGTTTCGATCTTCATCGCGACGACCGCGATCTGCTGCAGTTCCGCTTGTCCTCCCAGGCCGTGACGGAGCCGGACGATGAATAAGCTCATCCAACACTGGCAGGCGCTGGCGCCGCGCGAGCAATGGCTGACCTACGGTGTGGGGCTGTCGCTGCTGATCATGCTCTACGTGTTGTTGATCGCCGAGCCGCTGGGCCTGCGCATTGCCGCCGAAACCAGTCGGCAACAGGCTGCGCACACCCGTCTTCTCGCGGCTGAGAGCAGCCTGCTGGAAATTCAGGCCAAGCTTGCGGCCGATCCGAACCTGAGCTACCGGCGGGCGCTGGTGGCTGCACAGGTTAGCCATGACGAGCTGCTGCAACGTATCGATCTGGAAACCAGCACGCTGGTATCGCCGACCCGGATGAAGGGGCTGCTGCAGGATCTGTTACGTAACCAGACCCAGCTCAAACTGGTTGCCCTGGAAAGTTCGAGCGGGCCGCTCGCGGTGCCCGCTGCGGCAACGGCTGAGGGCAAGGAGCAGAAGACGCCACCGGTGGTGTTCTATCGCCATGGCCTGCGTCTGACCCTCGAAGGCGGCTATTTCGACCTACTGGCCTATCTCAACGCCGTCCAGGCGAGTGGCTGGCGCTTGCATTGGGACAGCCTGAACTACGAAGTCGGTGAGGAGGGCGCGGGCCGGGCTCGCGTCACCCTCGACTTGCATACCTTGAGTCGCGATGCGGGGTGGGTTGGTGTTTAGGACTGCAGTCAAACTTATCTGCCTGGCTTCGCTGTTTGCCGCCGCGCCTGTCGTCGCGCTGGATCCCACGCAACCGCCGGCCGGGCGGGCCGCTGGCGATGCGCCGGTAGACGCGGCTGCCAGCTTGCACCTGCAGGCGATCCTGCGTGGCCCCGGGCGTGCCAGCGCCGTGATCAACGGAAACAGCCTGCAGGTCGGTGACCGCGTGGGAGATACCCGCATCCTTGCAATTCACCGGCACGCCGTCGTCATTGATCGCCAAGGTCAGCAGCAAGAACTGCACCTCAGCGCCCCCATCATTCAAACGAGCCGTACCCAGCCATGATGCCGACCCAGATGTCTCGCTTCGGCGTGTTGAGCCTGATCTGCCTGCTTTCTGCCTGTCAGACCTTCGAAGACGGCGATCAACGTCTGTACGAGCAGAGCAACCGCCTGTTCGAGGAAAGCCTGGAACAGAACCAGCTGAAAGTGGTTCCGCCAGTTTCGGTGCAGGCGGGACTGATCCCACCTTTGGCAGCCGACAAGCTCGTCGTCTCGGGGCCTCGTTTCGACGTGGCCGTCAGCGACATGCCGGCCCGCGAGTTTTTCCTCAGCCTGATGAACAGCGCCGGGGAAAATCTGCTGGTGCACCCCGGCGTGACCGGCAACGTAACCTTCAGCCTGCGTAACGTCACCCTCGAAGAAACCCTGGCGGCGGTTCGGGATAGCTACGGCTATGACTACCAGCGTACCGCCTACGGCTATCAGATCCAGCCGAATGAGGCGATTACCCGCACCTACGATCTCGATTACCTGAACGTCCAGCGCCAGGGTATGACCGACACCCGCGTAAGCTCGGGCCAGGTCACCAGCAGCGACAGCACCGGCGTCGGAGCGGCAGGCACTACGACCAGCAGTACCTCCTCGACCGTGAATGCCAGCCAGTTGCTGACCACCAGCAACGTGGACTTCTGGAGCGAAGTGCGAGCCGTGATCGAGATGATGATCGGCGGCGAAGAAGGTAATCAGGTCGTCGTGAATCCGCAGAGCGGATTACTTGTGGTGCGCGCCTCCAGCGCGGATCAGCAGGCCGTAGAGCGCTTTCTGATCCTGGCGCAGCGCAACCTGCAACGTCAGGTCATCCTCGAAACCAAGATCCTCGAAGTGAATCTATCCGATGGCTTTCAGTCCGGCATCAACTGGGCACAGCTCGGCAGCATGGGTAATGCCGATTTCAGCCTCGGCGTGCAGGGCGACGCGCTGAGCGGGCCGAACAGCGTCGGCGGTGTGTTCAGTGCTGCCGTGCAGGTCGGTGATTTCAGCGGCGTGCTGCAACTGCTGGAAACCCAGGGCGAGGTACGTGTGCTGTCCAGCCCGCGGATTTCGACACTGAACAACCAGAAGGCGGTCATCAAGGTCGGCACGGACGAGTTCTTCGTAACCGATGTTTCGACCACCACGACGTCGCTCGTGGGCGGCACCACTGCACCGGATCTGGACATCACCCTGACCCCATTCTTCTCCGGCATATCGCTGGATGTCACCCCGCAGATCGATGAGAACGGCCAGGTCACGCTGCACGTGCGGCCGACCGTCAGCCGCGTGCAGGACCAGAACAAGACCATCCAGCTGGGCGGCTCGGACAATGTCTTCAATCTGCCGCTGGCGCTCTCGACTACACGTCAGTCCGACTCCATCGTGCGTGCCCGCAGCGGTCAGGTGGTGGTCATCGGCGGCCTGCTGGAAAACCGCAACACCAATACCGATGCAAACATTCCCTGGGCCTCGAAGCTGCCGATAGTGGGCACGCTGTTTCAGCAACAACGCAAAGCCCTGCTGCAGACCGAGCTGGTGATCCTCATGCGGCCACAAGTGGTGGACGACCAAGTCTGGTTGGATGATCTGCGTAAATCCGCCGAATCCTTCCGGTCGACCAGGTAACCGCCGGTATGTACGAAGCATTTTTCGGCCTGCGCGAGAAGCCATTCGCGCTGACACCGAACACAGGCTTCATGGTTCAGCTGGCGCCGTATCAGGCCTGCCTCAATCTGCTGCGCGTGGCGCTGGGTGAGGGCGAGGGCTTCATCAAGGTCACCGGGGAAGTGGGCACGGGCAAGACACTGCTCTGTCGCGCGCTGCTCAACGAACTGGACGCCGCTCACTACCAGGTCGCCTGGTTGCCGAATCCGACGTTGACGCCAATGGCCTTGCGCCAGGCGCTGGCGCACGAACTGCACATTGCCGAGGCGAGCGAGCTGGACAACCACGGCTTGCTCAACGCCCTCCACGCACGCTTGATCGAGCTGGCCGCGCAGGGCAAGAGCACCGTTCTGCTGATCGACGAAGCCCAGGCGCTGCCGACTGCGACGCTGGAAGCCTTGCGCCTGTTGACCAACCTCGAGACCGAACACAACAAGCTGTTGCAGGTGGTGCTGTTCGGTCAGCCGGAACTGGACGCGACCCTGGCCCGCGAAGACTTTCGTCAGCTGCGTCAACGCATCACCTTTTCCTACAGCCTTCGCCCGCTGGATGTGAGCGATGCTACGCGCTACCTGCAGGAACGCCTGGCCGTGGCGGGCTATCGGGGCGAGCCGCTGTTCAAGGCTGCGGCGGTACGTTTGTTGGTGCGAGGCAGTGGCGGAATTCCGAGGTTGCTCAACATCCTGGCGAACAAATGCCTGATGGTGGCGTTCGGTGAAGGGGCTCGTCAGATCTTGGCGCGGCATGTGCGCCGGGCGTTGGACGATACCGAAGGTGCGAAGCCGTTCTGGCGAAACACCTCACGTCTTTTCGGCTGGAAGATGACCGCTGGGTGCCTGTCGCTGGCACTGATCGCCGGTGCCTGGCCATGGCTGGCGCAACTCACCGAGGTGCTGCCGTGAGCCTGGTCAACGACATGCTACGGGATCTTGAGGCGCGCCGCGCGGCGCCGGCCGAACGTGAGCAGCTGGGTAGCCTTTATGCCGTGGACGAAGCCGCTGCGAAACGGCGCGAAGGCTATGAGCGCTTGCGTCGCGGGTTGGTGATTGTTGCCGCAATCGGGGTGCTGGCCATTGCGCTGTTCCTGCTCTCCGGGCGTCTGCAACCGGCCGCCCAGCCCATGGCCGCGGCGCCCGTCGTTGTTTCGCCACCGGTCGAAGAAGTTGCGCCGATGCCAGAGCCTGTCGCGCTGACGCAACTGCTGGAGGTGTTGCCACAGAACGACGGGCGGCGTTTCGTCCTGCAGCTGCTGCTCGATCGATCCGTCAGCTATCAGCGAATCGATACGAACGGCTCGGTCAGCTTCCGCCTCAGTGATGTGCAGTTCAAGGGCGAGGCCCGCACCGGGCGCATCGAGAAAGAAGGGCAGACGCTGTCTTGGCGCGTCGAGGCGCAGGACGGCGACGTTAATGTGCTGATCATCGGTTTCGGTGATCAGCTGAACGTAGCTGATCGCCTCGAATCCATCGGTGATCGTTCGCAGCTATGGTTGGACGTGTCGTTTGGCAGTGCGGCTGATGCCGACCCGCAGACTGAATCTATGCCGGTTGCCGAGTCGCCGGATATGGACGAGGCCCAATTGCCGGACTGGGTGACCCGTGACGTCGAGCCGGCTGAGACGCTCAACGAGCCGGCCCCCGCCAAAACGACACTTGAGCCCAAGGCCGTGCCCCGTGCTGCGATTGCCGCAGAGCCCGTTGTTCCAGCAGGCGCTGGAAATATCACGATCGGTGCGCATCAGCCCGATGCACTGGCGCAGGCCCGCGACGCGCTGAGTCGGGGTGATCACCTATCGGCTATTCGGCAGCTGCAGGCACTGCACCAGGCACAACCGGACAGCGCAGAGATCAGCCGCTGGCTGGCTCGTGCCTACCTCGGCGCGGGCGATACCGCCGCGTTGCTGAAGTGGCTGCCGGCTCAGTTGCAGGCCCGCCCGTTCGATGCCGAGCTGCGTGAGCTGCTCGCGCGCGGCCAGTTGCAACTCGGCGATCAAGGCGCAGCCATCGCGACGTTGCAGCAGAACGCGCCGGCACTGCAGCGCAACACCGCCTATCACGCCTTGCTTGCTGCGCTGTACCAACAGGTCGGCGATTGGTCCGCAAGCGCTGCGACCTACCGTCAGCTAACCGCTATTCAACCAGGGCAGGGCGCATGGCAGCTCGGCCTGGCCATCGCGCTGGAACAACTCGATCAGCCGGCACAGGCCGGTCGGCATTATCGCCAGGCATTGCAAGGGCAGGGCCTGGATGAAAGCGCGCGTCAGTTCGCCACTGAACGTGCCGGTTCCCTCGGAGGGACGCAATGACTCAGGACATCCGCCAGCGCAAGATTCGCCTCGGCGACCTCCTGGTCCAGGCCGGGCTGATCAGTGACGCTCAGTTGCAGCTCGCATTACAGGACCAGAAGCGGACCGGCTCCAAGCTCGGCCGCACGGTACTGGATCTCGGTTTCATCGATGAAGGACGCCTGCTTCGGGCGCTTTCCGAGCAGTTGCAGATCCCCTTCGTCGAGCTCAAACACTACAAGTTCGACAATCAGCTGACTCAGAGTCTGCCCGAGGCAATGGCTCGGCGTTTCCGCGTCATCGTGCTGTCGCGCCAGGCTGAGGGTTTGCTGGTCGGCATGACCGATCCACTCGACCTTTTCGCCCAGGACGAAATGGAGCGTTTGCTGGGCAAACGGGTATTCCCAGCGGTGGTCCGTGAAAGCGAGCTGCTGGGCGCCCTCGATCAGCTCTACCGACGCACCAGCGAAATCGCCTCGCTGGCCGGTGAGCTGGAAGGCGAACTGCAAGACAGCGATTTTGACTTGTCGCGCCTCGGCGCTGAGAGCAATAGCGACGCGCCCGTGGTGCGGCTGTTGCAGACGCTGTTCGAAGATGCCGTGCAGATGAAAGCCTCCGACATTCATATCGAACCTGACGAAGGCGTGGTGCGGATCCGTCAGCGTATCGACGGTGTACTCAACGAGCAGGTGATGAAGGAGCACCGCGTTGCTTCGGCGCTGGTCATGCGTTTGAAGATCATGTCCGGCCTGGACATCTCCGAGAAACGTTTGCCGCAGGACGGTCGCTTCAACATCCGGGTGAAGGGCCGCAACATTGATGTGCGTGTGTCGACGATGCCGGTGCAGTTCGGCGAATCGGTGGTGATGCGCTTGCTCGACCAGAGCGGGGCGATGTTTCAGCTCGACGGCACCGGCATGCCGGCGGCGATGCTTGAGCGCTTCCGTCGTCTGCTGCAACGGCCCCACGGCATGGTGCTGGTCACCGGGCCGACCGGCTCGGGTAAAACCACCACGCTCTATGCGGGGCTTTCCGAGCTGAACAGCCCCGAGAAGAAGATCATCACCGTGGAAGATCCGGTGGAATATCGCCTCCCGCGGATCAATCAGGTGCAGATCAATGCCAAAATCGAGCTGACCTTTGCGCGCGTGTTGCGAGCTGCGCTGCGTCAGGACCCGGACATCGTGCTGGTCGGCGAGATCCGCGATCAGGAAACCGCCGAGATCGGCCTGCGCGCCGCGCTGACCGGTCACCTGGTGCTGTCGACGTTGCACACCAACGACGCCCTGACCTCTGCCATGCGCCTGATCGACATGGGCGTGGAGCCCTTCCTCGTCGCCACGGCGCTGAACGCGGTGCTGGCCCAGCGCCTCATTCGTCGCGTCTGTGAAAACTGCCAGGAAGAGCACCAGCCGGATCCGCGTCAGCTGGTCTGGCTGGAAACGCTGCACGGCGGGTCGCTGGCCGACAAGCGTTTCCGTCGCGGCAGCGGCTGCCACCAGTGCCACAACAGTGGTTACAGCGGCCGGATCGGTGTCTATGAGTTGCTCGAACTCGACGAACCGATGATCGCCGCGCTGCGCCGTGGTGATCCGCAAGGCTTCGCCGAAGCCGCGCGCAAGCAACCGCATTACCGGCCGCTGGCCGAATGTGCATTGGATTACGCCATTGCTGGCATCACCAGCGTGGATGAAGTGCTCAAGGTGTGCGCCACCCTGGCGGATGACGAGGTGACGGTGTGAACGCCCAGGCTGCACCACGCCGCTGCACCGCTACAGTAGGAGCCAGCTTGCTGGCGATCCATGGGCGCGCTGCGGCTAATCACGTTCGTGAGCACGCTCGCGCCTATGGACGCATGCAAGGCATAGGCGAACCGACCATGACGCACGCGCAACCTGTAGGAGCCAGCTTGCTGGCGATCCATGGGCGCAGGGCGGCGCATCGCGTCGATGCTTGCTGGTATGCGTTTTGCTCGTCATCCCAGGCTGGTGAATGCGTCGATGTGTATGCACCTCGGGGCGGGCGGTCCGCGCGGAGCGGTGCGTTGCTCGCAAGACTTGGATGGCAAATCTGATGCCTGCCTTCCGCTACACCGGCCGTAATGCCCAAGGCGTCAAAGTAAGCGGTGCGCTCGAGGGTGCCAACGCCGATTCCGTTGCGGGCGAGTTGTTGTCACGACAGATCACTCCGCTGACCATCGAAGCCCGCGAGAGTCAGGCTGGCGGCGGTGATGCATTGGCGGTGCTGCGCGAAAAGCTCCAGCGCAAGCGCGTCGATCTCGATGAGCTGATCATCTTTAGCCGCCAGATGTACAGCCTGAGCAAGGCCGGTGTGCCGATCATCCGCGCTATCGGCGGTCTGGCAGAGTCGAACCGAAACCTGTTCTTTCGGCAGATCCTGCAGGACGTGCGTGCCAGCCTGGAGAGCGGACAATCCATGGCCGTGGCGCTGAACGGCCACCCCAAAGTGTTCAACAACCTGTTCGTCAGTATGGTCAGCGTTGGCGAGAACACCGGCCAGCTCGACCAGGCCTTCAAACAGCTGTCGGCCTACCTTGAGCTGGAACGCGAAACCCGCAAGCGCATCAAGCAGGCGACCCGTTATCCCATCTTCGTCATGGTCGCCATGGGCGTCGCGCTCGCGGTGATCAACCTGCTGGTGATCCCGGCTTTCGCCAAGGTGTTCGCCCAGTTCCACGCCCAGCTGCCGTGGGCCACCCGCGTGCTGATCGGCACGTCCAACTTCATGCGCGATTATTGGTGGCTGTTGCTGCTGGGCATCGTTGGCGGGCTTTACGCCTTCTTCAAATGGATCGAGACCGATGCCGGTCGACTCCAGTGGGATCGCATCAAACTGCGCCTGCCCATTGTCGGCGGCATCTTCGAACGCATCGCCCTGGCGCGCTTCACCCGTACCTTTGCGATGATGTACCGCGCCGGTGTGCCGTTGCTGCAAACCCTCTCGATCAACAGCGCCAGCGTCGGCAACCAGCATATCGGCCAGGCGATTCTCGGCATCCGCGAAAGCGTCGAACGCGGCGAAGCCCTGACTCGCTCGGCCCATAACTCAGGCCTGTTTACACCGCTTGTCCTGCAAATGATGGCCGTCGGTGAAGAAACCGGCGCGTTGGACGACCTCTTTATCGAAGTGGCTGATTTCTACGAACAGGAAGTCGACTACGACCTCAAGCAACTGGCCGATGCCATCGAGCCGATCCTGATCGTTTGCATGGGCGTCATGGTGCTGGTGCTGGCATTGGGTGTGTTTTTGCCGATGTGGGACCTGGGCAGTGCGGCGCAGGGGAGGGGGTGAGACAACTGGCCGAAAGCTTGCTAAGGCCATGCACCGGCGGGTTTACCGTCAAGCACTTGGCGTGACGTGCAAAAGATTGCTGACAGGTCAGGGAGGACGTGTCGGCACAAACCAACCGGTTCGACCACGGATAGGCCGCGTAGACCGGTAAAACGAGGAGCAGCAATGAGCAGGAATAAGGGTTTCACGATGATTGAGCTGGTGGTGGTGATTGCCATTCTCGGCATCCTGGCGGCGGTCGCGTTACCGCGCTTTATCGACGTTGCAGATGATGCTCATGAGGCTTCGGTGCGAGGCGTCGGCGGTGCGCTTGCGTCCGCAGTCATGCTCGCGCGTGCACAGTGGGAAGTTAACCGGGGCAAGGGCATAACGTCGAACGATAACGTTGTGGGCTTTGGCTCCGGAAACATCGACGTCAACACCAGTGGCTGGCCGGTTGGCATCGACGGCGGCAATACGCTTGGTTCGATTGCCGATTGCCAGGCGCTCTGGACCAACCTGCTGCAAGGTTCCGCGCCGACCATCACGGGAACTGCGCCGAACTACGTTGCCACACTGGCCGGCGGCACCGGTCAGGCATGCACCTACACCTACCAGGGCCAAGACAAGAACGACACGATCGTTTACGACTCGGTGCTCGGTACGGTCGTCACCACTTTCAAACCGTAATACCAACTGCCTCGGGGGCATAGAAATGAAGAAACAACAGAGCGGTTTTACTCTGATTGAACTGATTATGGTGATTGTGATTTTGGGGATTCTGGCGGCATTTGCTTTGCCCCGGTTTGCGAACCTCGGAGGAGACGCGCGAGCGGCAACGGTTGATGGAGCTGCGGCCTCGATGCGATCCGCAGTTGCAATCATTCATTCAGCATGGCTTGCAGGAGGTAGTACGGGCTCTACTGTTGAAGTAGAAGGTGCGTCGGTCGCTGTCGATGCGCTTGGTTATCCGACCGCCGCGGCCACGGGCATCGGCGCTGCGGTAGACATGGCTGGCGGACTTACTGGGGCTGTGTCGGACGATGATTACGTCATCTCTGCTACTGGTGCTACCGGTGCTTGCTCGGCTACATACACAGCCGCTATCGCGGCTAGTGGTACTGATCCCATGGTGCCACCGACAGTGGTTGTCGATAAGTCTGGCTGCTAACGCTTATGTGTCCGACCACAGTGTGGTCGTATTCCAAGCTTTCTAAGATGAAGACTGCCCGCGGCTTTACCCTCGTCGAGCTGATCATGACACTCGTCATCATCGGCGTCCTCGCCGCTGTGGTGGGGCCGCGTTTCTTCGATCGAAAGGTGTTCGACGAACGGCTTTTCTTTGAAGAGACGGTCTCGGCCGTGCGTTACGCTCAGAAGCTGGCCCTGGCCAGCGGCTGCCTGACCCAGGTCAACCTCGACGCCGGCGGTTACCGCCTGCGTCGAGCGGCCAACTGCGCGTCCGGTGATTACATCGCCGAGGTGCAGGGGCCGGACGGCCAGACTCCCTTCGCCAATACCGAGGTGCCAGCAGGCGTGTCGGTGTCGGCGACCAATTTTCCCGTAGTGTTCGACTCGCTGGGACGTCCCTCCGGCGCGGCGAGCGCCACCATCGGCGCGTTCACCTTTAGCGTGACTGCCGAAACCGGGCTGGTGCAATGAAGCGCCAGCGCGGCATGACCCTTGTCGAGCTGGTGATCACCATCGTGATCATCGGTATCGCAGCCGCGGCGCTGTTCACTGCCATGGCCTCGATAACGGCACGTTCTGCCGATCCGCTGCTGCGCCAGCAGAGCCTGGCGATTGCCGAGGCATATCTGGAAGAAATCGAGTTGCAGGCGTTTGCCACGCAGGCCAGCGCCGCGTGCAACCCTGCGCGCGCCTGCTTCAACGACGTACGTGACTACGCGGGGATATCCGAGGCGCCGCATGATGCCTTCGGTACTGCGATTGCTGACTTGGCAGCCTATAACGTCGCCGTTTCGGTGAACGGCCCAGATGCCTGGAGCGGCGTTCAGGCGCTTCGCATTGACGTCACCGTAACGGACCCGGCCGGCGCCACATTGCAGCTGAGCGGCTATCGAACCTGCTACGGCGAAACGGATGCCTCGGGGGCGAGCCTATGCCCCTGAAGTCGCGCGGCTTCACCTTGGTCGAGCTGGTTATGGTCATCGCACTGGCCGGCTTGGTGGCTGTCATGATTTCGGCGGTGTTGGGTCGGCCGATGGAAAGCTTCGCGGCGCAGAGTCGTCGTGCCGAGCTGGTCGATCTTGGCGCGGGTGCTCTTCAGCGGATGACGCGTGATGTCAGGCTTGCGGTCCCCAACTCCCTGCGCGTGTCCGCTGACGGCCAGGCGCTCGAATTGCTGTTGATCCATAGCGCCGGTCGATACCGCCCGAATCGCAACGACAGCGATGGGCTGCGTTTCGGCGAAGCCGTAACCAACTGCGGAAGTTCGACGGCTGACCTGAGCTGCGACAGCGTCCAGCTGCTCGATCCGTCGATCGATCTTTCAGGTGTTCGGTGGATGGTGCTTTACAACGTCGGCGCCGAGTCTGGCGGCGTGCCGCTTGCCGGAGCGAACGTCTGGAAGTTTGCCAATCCAGGCGTGATTACACCGAGCGGGACAACCTTCTCCCTGCGGACCGGTGCGCCGGTGGACGAGTCGCTCATTGCGCTTGGCAATTTGCCGTCCGGTGGGTTCCGCTTCGCCCTGGCCTCACCTCAGCGTCGGATGTACTTGGCTGAGCGCGTGGTGGGGTATCGCTGCCAGGGCGGCGAGCTGGTGCGCTACAGCTATGACCAGTTACTTGAAAGCCTGCCCCTGTCGCCGCCGACCGGTTCCAACCCGCTAAAACTCACTGGTGACGTCAGCCAGTGCCGCTTCAGCTACCGAGCCGGCAGCGCGCAGCGGGGAGGGCTATTGAGCCTGGCTCTCGGTATTGCCCAGGATGACGAGATCCTTCGACTCACCCAACAGGTTCACGTCGACAATGCGCCCTGATTTCCGAACACCGCGGCATTCGGCTGGGTTCGGTCTGGTCGCAGCCTTGTTCCTGATGATTGTGGTGACGGTGATTATCTTGACCATGGCGCATCTGTCTGCAACTCAGCACGGGACCATGAGCCTTGCGATCCAGCAGGCGCGTGCATACCAGGCCGCACGAGCGGGACTCGAGTGGAGCATTGCTCGAACACTGGACAACGGGATCTGCCCGGCGGAGTCACTGAGCCTGGGCGGCAGTCTGTCGGAGTACACCGTGGCCGTAACCTGCGTCTCGAGTGTTTACACGGAAGACACATCCACTGTCGCGATCTACCGGCTGACCGCGACTGCACAGAACGGCATGCCAGGCAGTCGTCCGGATTATGCCTATCGCCAGTTGACCGCCGTCGTGGAGCGTTGAGTTGAAGCAGACAAGCGTGAGGGGGCGTATCTTGTTGGCTGTTTGCCGGCTCGTAACGTTAGGGATACTGCTCCTGGCGGGGCAGGCGATGGCCGAGAGTTATTCGCTGGAGCCGAACCAGAAGAATCTGCCCGCGTGCAGCGGTGCCTGGAGCAGGAGCAACGGCAATAGCGTCTACGCATGCTCGGGTCAGATTACGCTGAGTGCTGGTGACGTGCTTACTGCAAGCGGTGCTGTAACGCTCCGGGCTGCCGGTTTCTCAATTGCCAGCGCGGCGATCGGCAGCGGCAGTGGGCCAATCTCCATAGAGGCTGACTGGGGTGGCATCACGGCGACAGGCACGTCCACGTTTAGCGCGGGTGTCTCGTCCAATGGTTCTGCTTCCCTCAGTACTGCAACCATCGCTGGCAGCCTGACCGGGAGTGGCTCGATCACCATGAGCGGTGGCAGCGTAGAAGGTGACGTCAGCTCGGCGTCAGGCTCGATTCAGCTCACCGGGGTCACTGTCGTAGGCGCGATAACAGCCAATAGCGGATCTATCACGCTAAGCGGCGGCAGCGTAGACGGGCTGGTCAACAGCAACTGCTGTGACGTGGTGTCCACTGGAACCAATCTTCAAGGCGGAGCCCGCTCGGGGTCGTCTTCTCTATCGATCACCGGTGGGGTTATTCAGGGCGATTTCTCCTCTAACAACGCTGCTACGCTCAACACCGTGACGATGGTGTCCGGCACTGTCTTGGCGGGATCGATTTCATTCACTGACAGCACGGCTGGTTCTTCTACCGCGTCGGTGACGATGGCGTCTCGCTATAACGCAATCAGTCTGTCCGGATCACAGGTCTATGGTGATCTCACCGCGCCGGATTACTCCACCGTGAATGTTGCCAATGGCAGCAACGTCTACGGGACCTGCAAGCCGAACTCAACTCCGGCAAATGCCTGCAAGAGCACGAAGTTGCTGCTTAGCTGGTGGCTGAACGAGGGTGGTTGGACTGGCGCTGTCGGAGAGGTGCTGGATCGCTCCGGCAACAACTTGCATGGCCAGGCTTATAACGGCGCGTCGACGGCAGCCACGGCGCCAGCGCTGACCACTGTCGCAGGGCAGGGCACCTGCCGCTACGGCAGTTTCACCGGGGCATCCCGGCAGTATGTCCAGACTGCGCATAACGATGCTCTGAGCTTGCAGCAGGAGTTCACTATTGGAGTGTGGGTCAGACCGCGAACGCTACCAGCAAGCGGCCTCATGAGCATTCTGTCCAAGGACGAAAACTACGAGTTCCACCTGCGCCCGGACGGCACGGTCAACTGGTGGTGGCAAACCACCGGCCCGAGCGCCACCCGTGAGTTCAGCAGTACTGGCAAGGTAGTGGTTGGCCAGTGGAATCATGTGGTGATCCGCTACACGCGGACCCAACAGACTATCTATATCAACGGCACGGTGGCTGGCCAGGCAAGCCTGAGTGGTACGCCGCTCGCCAATAGCGATCCGCTACAGCTGGGCTGGGACCAGCTAGCTGGACGTCATTTCGACGGGGATCTGGACGAACTGCGCATCTATCAAGGAGCGCTCAGCAACTCGGATATCGCTGCGTTGGCGACCGAGCGCCACGCCTGTAGTCAGGCACTGCAGTGCGTCAGCGATGATTTCGACAGGCCGCTGCTGGGCTCCGACTGGATCGTATCGAGCCGAGGCCTGAGCGCCTTCACGCCTGCCATCATCGGCAATCGACTGCGCCTGACCAGTAATCAGGGCAACGTGGCCACAGCAAGTGCCTTGCAACGATTGTTTCCGGGCGAGGGCAATTTCATCCAGGCCCAGTTCAAGTATTACGCCTACAACGGTAATGGCGCCGACGGTATCGCGCTGATCCTGTCAGATGCCACACAGACGCCGCAGCCGGGTGGATACGGCGGCTCGTTGGGCTATGCGCAGCTCAATTCCACCAGCGGCTTCGCGGGCGGCTGGTTGGGTATCGCGCTGGACGAATACGGTAACTTTTCCAACCCGACGGAAAATCGCCAGGGTGGGCCAGGGTTGCGCCAGGACTCGGTATCGATACGCGGCCCAGGCTCCGGCACATCCGGCTATCGCTACCTTGCAGGCACCCCGGCAGGGCTTAATCCAGGGGTAGACAGTGCCTCCAGCAGCAGCCCTGCGCCTGGCCACACCTACCGCATCACCATAGACGCGCGAACGGCGGGCAAGGCGCTGGTTACCGTCGAACGCGATACTGGATCAGGATTCGTGGTGCTTCCGGGATTGGAGAGCTTCGATGCCCTGGCCGCGTCGGGGCAGACGTCGATGCCGGAAAACCTCTATCTGTCGCTGACGGGATCGACCGGTGGATCGAACAACATCCACGAGATCGATGACCTGCAGATATGCGCCAGCGAAATCAAGCCAATTGGGCAACAGATCCACCATTTCGACCTGAGCTATTCGCCCACGTCCTTGACTTGCAATCCACAAGAAGTAACCGTCAGCGCCTGCCTGAATGAAGATTGCTCTAAGCTGTACACCGAGGCTATGGAGGTCGCATTGGCCGCCGAGAATGCCGTGTGGTTCGAGAATGGCATTCTGAAAATTCCTGGCGGAGGCGTTGGCACCGCAAAGTTGCAGGTGCCGCAATTCAAAAAGGTGGCGACAATCGGTGTCAGTGGATCTACGCCGCCCGCGTTGTCGTTCGGCACCACGACCTGCTCGACTCCTGGCTGCACGGTGACGGGGGTAAAGAGTGGCTTCCTGTTCGATGTGCCTACGCTTACCGCGGCCAAGCCCCAGGAAGAGATCGCCTTCCGTGCGGTCAAGGTTGATCCAGAAGATCC
Source organism: Pseudomonas sp. 10B238 (assembly GCF_000970615.1). NCBI lineage: Bacteria > Pseudomonadati > Pseudomonadota > Gammaproteobacteria > Pseudomonadales > Pseudomonadaceae > Pseudomonas > Pseudomonas sp. 10B238. Next base: position 34,461 of record NZ_KQ033929.1, on the reverse strand, counting down.
CTCTACGTGCGAGCCGGGCTTCGCGGGCGGCACGCGAAACATCGCGTTCAGTTCTACCTATGACAATCCGGCGACTGGCACGCAGCCGGTGATCATCAACGGTGAGGCAATAGGCGCGAAGGCGACCGAGCTGCCGCTCAGTTTCGACAGTCAGGCGGTTGCCAGGCTTTCGGTGCGCTATGACGACGCCGGGAAGATGACGCTAGCGGCACGTTATGAGCCTACTTCTGGCAACGAGGCAGGATTGCTGATGGAAGGCAGTGACCTGTTCGTCAGCAAGCCCTACGGACTCTGCATTCAGACGATTCCTGCGGCGGAACAGGCCTGTACCTCCGATAACGTGGCATGCCCGCTGTTCAGCAACAGTGGCACCGTCATTCGTGCCGGTGATCCTTTCCCGGTCTCGGTTCGGGCAGTGGGCTGGCAGAGTGACGGCGAGGCGCTTACCGCCGATCAGCTGTGCGCTGGCAATATCACGACCCCGAATTTCGAGTTGGCAGGGGTCGTTCTCACCAGTGAATTGGTGGCACCCGCCTCGGGTCAGGTCGGGTCGCTTTCGTTGACTGAGTACAACCATGAACTGGGTGCCGAGACGAAGCTGGTCAACTCAGCCCAGCAGGACGTGATGTCGATTTCGGAGGTGGGCATCTTTCGTCTGGTCGCCACGCCGCCGGATTATCTCGGCGAGCCCATACATGGTGGAACGAGCAATCGCATCGGACGATTCTCGCCAGCGTTTCTCGGCGCAACCGGTAGTGCCAGCCTGACGCCCAGTTGCGGGCCGGTATTCAGTTACCAAGGCCAGCCGATGGATTTCGCTGCCGGGTGGGAGCCGTCGCTGACGGTTACTGGCTATAACCGCCAGGGTGACGTAACTCAGAACTATGATCGCGGAGAGTTCTGGCGCTTGCTTACACCAGCGGTCGGTGGCTATGCATCGGCCGTAGGGCGTGCCGGGTTGGACGCGCGCCTTTCCGCGACTGGGAGCCCTACGGCTGCAATCGTAGGGGCGGATGATGGCGATGGCAGCAGGATTTATCGCTGGAGCGGTCAGTCGCTCATGTATTCCCCTGCCGACAAACCATCGGCGGATGATCTGCCATTCACCGCGAAGGTCGTCCAGACGTTTTCTGCGGCCAGCTTGACCGACGCCGATGCCGTGTGTGTGGCGGGTACCGATTGCCAGCCTTTCAGCTACGCGTTCACCGAGCAGCCCGGCAGCGAGGTGCGGCTTGGTCGTATGCAAATCGGCAATGCTCATGGCTCGGAGCTGCAGCCGTTGGTGCTGCCGCTCACGATCGAGTCCTGGCAGGCGACCGCAGGCGGCCCCGTTTTTCGGACTGAGATCGAAGACCAATGTACGAGCGAGGGTTCGCTCGGCGGCGTGCAGTTGGACGGTTTCACCGGCCGGCTTACCAGCGGCAAGACAACTGCGACGGTAGCCAGCATTGGCTTGGGAGTGGGCCAGGTGGCACTCAGCGCGCCGGGTTCCGGAAATGACGGATCAGTCGAGGTATCGCTCCCCGGCATGCCTGACTGGCTGCGCTATGACTGGCGGGGCGCAGGACGCGAGGCGGGCCGGGGCCTTGCCTCCTTCGGCATCTATGCCGGCTCGAAACCGCTGATCTTCCGCCGCGAACTCTATCGCTAGATAAGCAAAAGGGCCGCAATTGGCGGCCCTTTTGGCGGGTGTAAAAGAGGGGAATCCCTGGCCTGCCTGTACCAGGGTCCCCAAAACTGGTTACCTGGGTTATTGCAGAGGGCGTGCCAATTCCGCCAACTATGGCAGCGGTCGCAACCGGTCACACACAGAACTAGCCCCGAGGTTTTGCTGCGTGCCCTAGGTTGCAGTGGCTATGCGGGTTTCAGTTGGGTTTGTCGGGGCTGAATGAAAGCGCCCCGAGCGGTACGCCTGATTCCTGAGGCGGGCCGTGGGCTATAGGTACTGGCTACGGCAGAGGCTTTACGCTTGCTGAAGGGGCACACCATAGCCGGCGCGCCCATCTTTGGCGCAGCTCAGTTCTGTTCCGGCCAAACTCGCAGCGGAGCGCCTTCGGTGGGCCAGAAACGCAGCTGATCGATCTTGGAGACGTCCCAACGTTCGATTTGCGAGAGCAGTTCGAGGAAGTGCTGTTCCTGCTTCATGATGTGTTCGGCGCACATCTTGCGCGTGCTGCCGATTTCGCTGAAGCGCAGCTTCTGGCCGTCGAGCTGGTAGCTGGCGAACCAGTGGTTACAACCGGCGTTGCCATACGCACGGTCTTCGCTGAAGGTCAGCGAGACAGGGTTACGGCCCACCACGGGCTCGTCACCGATCCACTCGGCGATATAGGTGACTTCGTTCTGCAGGGTTAAGGGTTCAACCGCACATCCCGATACGGACAAGATGGCCAAGCCGGCTAACAGGATCTTCTTCATGGCTTTGCCCTCTGGCAGGCTGGGCAGAGGTGGCGGCCGGTGTCGTTCGTCCAGCCCAATTCGGCAATCCTGGCTTCGGCCGCTGGCGCGCGCGCGGCTTCGCCCTTGGCAGCGTCTACGGCGAATTCGAAATCCAGTTGCTTACCGCAACCGTCGCAGTCGACCTGCCAGTTGATGATCGCCAGTTCCTTGAACACCGGCCCGTTCGCCACGGCCATCCACTGGCCTGGCGGGTTGATCAGGTGGCGAACCTTGTCGACGGTCAGACGCTGGGAGAGGTCTCGGCTGCCTTTAAGCGTGACGATAAGGACATCGCCTGAGCGAACATTGCCACCGTTGCCGGTGACCTGGTAACGGCCCGGCGCCAAGGCGCGACATTCGGTCAGGGTGTGTCCGGGGTTGAGCAGGGTATAGCGAAAATCGTGTTCGGCCATGACTCGCGATCGATTTGGAATGGGGGAGTTGCGGTGGGCCGTAATGCTAGCACGGGAGCTGGGCAGAGGCTGCTCTGGGAGGCGGAACACCGGAAGAAGTAAAGAAACCAGCGGCGTGCGCGGGGTGGGCTTGGATGGCGGTGTTCGCCAGCCGTCACCCCAGCCTCTCCCCAAACGGGAGAGGACGGACCGTTAGACAGCTACGGTTGTTGACGGGGGGCCACGAAGGGCGCCCGTCAACGTGAAGCATCAACGAACCCAAGCCACCAAGCGGTTCCATACGCCACAGCACCAGAACACGCTGCTTTCGCAAGCATGACCGGTGCGTCAGGCCGTTGGGTTAAGGGCGGCTGCTGTCGAACGTTTCGTCGAGGAAGCGTTGCATGTCATTCCATGAGCGCTCGTCGGCGGCTTTGTTGTAGGCCACATCGACGCCTTTTTCCTGAAACTTGTCAGCCCCTGGATTGGTGAAGCCGTGTTTGGCGCCTGGCAGGTTGACGAATTGATAGTCGGCGCCGGCTTTGACCATTTCGGCGCTCAGTGCGGCGACGTCTTCGGCACTGACCATACTGTCGGCGCTGCCGTGTTCGACCAGTACGCGCGCTTTGACACTCCCCGGCGCTGCGCGGGTTTCGGTGGCCAAGGCGCCGTGGAAGCTGACAACGCCTTCGAGTGGTACGCCCTGGCGGGCCATGTCCAACACGACCTTGCCGCCGAAGCAGTAGCCAACGGCGGCGAGTTTGGCGCCGTCGGTCTGCTGTTGCTGTTTGAGCAGATCCACACCGGCGTTGAAGCGGGCTTTGGCCGCGTCGGTATCGGCCAGGGCGGCTTTCATGAAGCTCATCGCGTCCTTCGGATGCTCGGTGTTCTTGCCCTCGCCATACATATCAATTGCCAGGGCGCTGTAACCCAGTCCGGCCAGGTCACGGGCGCGGCTTTTGGCATAGTCATTGAGGCCCCACCATTCATGGACCACCACGACGCCTGGGCGCTGGCCCTCGATAGCGTCGTCGTAGGCGTAGTAGCCAACCATCTTGGTGCCGTCGGCTGCGGTGTAGGGGATTTCCTGAGTCTGGATCTCAGCGTGAGCGACGGCGCTGACCGCCATCAGGGCTGCACCGAACAGTTGATAACGCATGGTGAACTCCTTGTTGTCGTTGATATCGAAACGTTCCGATAATTAGCCGGAGTTCGACACAGGCGCAACAGGGTTGTTCAGCGGGTAAAGCGCGGCAGGTGCCGGAAGCGTTTCGGAGGGGATGTGAATCAAGGCGGTCTGATTACCTGAGCCCGTCCCTGGGCTCAGGTTCATCGATGATGCTTCGGCGCTGCCCATCACGATCAGCGCCGCCCGGACAGTTACCAGCCCGGCACGCCGTGCATGTCTGGCAGTCGGTGGGCGATGCCCTTGTGACAGTCGATGCAGGTCGCTTCGCCTTTGCCTAGCGCTTTGGAGTGGAACTCGGCGGCGCGTTTGCTCTGGCGGGTGAAATCCATGAACTCGTAGTTGTGGCAGTTGCGGCACTCTAGCGAGTCATTGGCCTTCAGACGACGCCATTCACGCTCGGCCATTTCCCGGCGCATGCCGAGGAATTTTTCCCGCGTGCTGATGGTGCCGAAGATCTTTCCCCAGACCTCTTTCGAAGCCTGCATCTTGCGCGCGATTTTATCTGTCCATTCGTGTGGCACGTGGCAATCCGGACAGGTCGCGCGTACGCCGGAGCGGTTGGTGTAGTGGATGGTGTCCTTGATCTCCATGTACACGTTGTCTTCCATCTCGTGACAGGAAATGCAGAAGGCTTCGGTATTGGTCGCCTCCAGCGCGGTATTGAACCCGCCCCAGAAGATGATGCCAGCAAGAAACCCCCCGAGCGTCAGGACGCCCAGGCTGTAGTGCACGCTCGGGCGGCGCAGGACGGTCCAGTAACGCTTGAGGAACGACAGTATCGACTTCATCCAGGCGTCCTCACTGTTCGTTCTGCTGGTTTTCGTGATAGAGCAGCTCGTCGATGTTCTCGAAGTCGTTCTCTACCAGCGGTTTCACGTCGTGCTGCACCACATGGCACTGGGTGCAAAAGTAGCGACGCGGGGCAACAGCGCCGAGCGTCTGGCTATCGCGGTCGGTGAAGTGGGTGATGCTGATCATTGGCGCTTGAGTGCGAGCACTGTTGGCACGGCTGTGGCAGGACAAGCACTTGTTGCCGTTTATATCGACCTGATAGCCGCGAATGGTGTGCGGAATGGTCGGCGGCTGCTCCGGATAGTTGCGCTCGCGCTTCAGATCCTTGTTTTCCTCATCCCTGAGCGGAGGCGGGGTGAACTCCTGGGTGATGGTGCCGCCCGGACGGCGACCATCCGGCGCGGGCGCATCCAGTGGGTAATCGGGCCCGGCTGCGACGGCCACGCCAAACACCGCGAGGAGCATCAAAGGCAGTAAACGGAATTTCATGGTGACTCTCCTCAGGCGATGCTGACCACTTCGATCTTCACGGCGCACTTCTTGAAATCGGTTTGCTTGGAGATCGGGTCGGTAGCGTCGAGGGTGACCTTGTTGATCAGTTTGTTGGCATCGAAGAAGGGCACGAAGATCAGCCCCTTCGGAGGCTTGTTGCGGCCACGGGTTTCGATGCGAGCCTGCATTTCACCGCGTCGACTGATGACCCTGACCACGCTGCCGCGGCGGGCCTTGAGCTCGCGCGCATCGTCCGGATGCATGTACACCAGCGCATCCGGCACAGCCTGGTGTAGCTCGTCGACACGCTGGGTCATGCTGCCGGTGTGCCAATGCTCCAGCACGCGGCCAGTACTGAGCCAGAACGGATACTCTTCATCCGGCATCTCTGCAGGTGCCTCGTAGGGCAGTGCGAAGATGATCGCCCGCTTGTCCGGATAGCCGTAGAACTGCACCTCTGAGCCTTTCTCGACGTAGGGGTCATGACCTTCACGGTAACGCCAGAGGGTTTCCTTGCCGTCTACAACCGGCCAACGCAGGCCGCGCTCCTGATGGTAACGGTCGAAGTCGGCGAGATCGTGACCATGACCGCGACCAAACTGAGCGTATTCCTCGAACAGGCCTTTCTGGACGTAGAAGCCATAGTCCTCCGACTCTTGGTTCCGGTAGCCTTCTTCGATATCCGAAACGGGGAAGGTGTCGACCTGTCCGTTCTTGAAAAGCACCTCGAACAGCGTCTTGCCCTTCAGCTCCGGTGATTTGGTCAGCAGCTCAGCAGGCCAGACTTCATCGGTGGTAAAGCGTTTGGAGAATTCCATCAATTGCCAGAGGTCCGAGCGCGCTTCACCTGGCGGGCTGACCAGCTGATGCCAGAAATGGGTGCGACGCTCGGCATTGCCGTAGGCACCTTCCTTCTCCACCCACATCGCAGCGGGAAGGATAAGGTCTGCAGCCTGGGCTGAGACCGTGGGATACACGTCAGAAACAACGATGAAGGTTTCCGGGTTGCGCCAACCGGGCAGCACCTCCTGCATGATGTTGGGGCCGGCCTGCATGTTGTTCGTCGCCTGGGTCCAGTAGACCCTCAGGCCACCGTCCTTGAGCTCGCGGCTTTGTTGCACGGCATGAAAGCCGGGCTTTTCCGGGATGGTGCCTTCGGGCAGCTTCCAGATCTTCTCGGTGACGGCCCGATGCTTGGGGTTGGTGACGACCATGTCCGCAGGCAAGCGGTGCGAAAAAGTGCCAACCTCGCGTGCGGTGCCGCAGGCCGATGGTTGTCCGGTAAGCGAGAAGGGGCTGTTGCCGGGCTCGCTGATTTTTCCGGTAAGCAGATGAATGTTGTAGATCATGTTGTTCGCCCAGACGCCGCGGGTGTGCTGGTTGAAACCCATGGTCCAGAACGACATCACTTTTGTTTTCGGATCGGCATAGAGTTCCGCCAGCATCTGCAAGCGCTCTTCCGGAACACCCGACTCGCGAGCCGCGCGCTCCAGGGTGTATGGCTTGAGGAACTCGGCATAGTCTTCAAAACTGATGTCGGTCCAGCCGCCTGCCGCAGCGGCATTCTCGGCCTTCATCTCGCGCGGGTCGGTCGCTCGCAGGCCGTAGCCGATGTTGGTGTTGCCCTTGGCGAACTTGGTGTGATTCTTGATGAAGTCCTGATTGACCGCGCCACTCTCGATGATGTGGTTGGCGATGTAGTTGAGAATCACCAGGTCGGTCTGCGGCGTGAACACCATCGGTATGTCCGCAAGATCAAAGCTGCGGTGCTCGAAGGTCGACATCACAGCGACTTTTACATGCGGCGCGCTAAGGCGGCGGTCGGTCACGCGGGTCCAGAGCACGGGATGCATCTCGGCCATGTTCGAGCCCCAAAGCACGAATGCGTCCGCGGCTTCGATATCGTCGTAGCAGCCCATGGGCTCGTCCATTCCGAAGGTGCGCATGAAGCCGACAGCGGCAGACGCCATGCAGTGCCGCGCATTTGGGTCGAGGTTGTTGGAACGAAAACCGGCCTTCATTAGCTTGCTGGCCGCATAGCCTTCCCACACGGTCCACTGGCCGGAACCGAACATGCCTACGGCAGTTGGGCCGTGGTCTTTCATCGCGGTCTTGTATTTCTCTTCCATGATGTCGAAGGCCTGCTCCCAACTTACAGGTTGAAACTCGCCCTGTTTGTCGTACTTGCCATCCTTCATCCGCAACAGCGGCTCAGTCAGACGGTCGGAGCCGTACATGATCTTCGACAGAAAATAGCCTTTGACGCAGTTGATACCGCGATTGACCTCGGCCTTGACATCGCCATGCGTGGCGACCACGCGGTCGCCGCTGGTGGCGACCATCACGCCGCAGCCGGTGCCACAGAACCGGCACGGCGCCTTGTGCCATTTGAGCGCCGTCGCCTGCGGATCAGTAACGAGGTTGCTAGCACTGGTAGCGATAGGCATGCCAGCTACGCTTGCTGCGATGGCCGCGGCGTTGGCTTTGGCGAATTGACGTCGTGTGAGGCTCATTCCGGCTCTCCTTCGGGGCTGAGGAGTTCGTGGTAAATCAGGGCAGCGTTGAGGACGCCAGGCAATTGTTGGATGTGGCTGATGGTGTCGAGAATGCGGCTTTCGTGCTCCGCCTCAAGAACCACCACCACTTTTCCGGCGGCGCTTTCCTGATGAAGCTCCGTGCCGGGCAATAGCAGCAGGTTCTGTTTCACCGCATCGAGTAGCTCGGGGCGGCAGTGCACGAGCAGGCTCGCGATATGCAAGGCATTGGTCATTTTTCTTATAAAGCTCCGCCTGCCCTGAAACGAGCAAGCAATGAATGAGGGGGCCTATCTCAGGCAATCAGCTCGGTGGGCCGGGTGGGCCAAAGAACAGCTGGCTTATCCAGACGATGAAGCCATAGCCGGATACGGTCAGGACGCTTAGAAGGGGGAACAGGAAAACCAGCAGAAAGACAAATAGCCGTGTTTCCTCCGGCTTGCCTGCGGATGCGGGATCGGTATGGTGCGGCACTGCGTTCACCTTTAAATCCGAGTGGCGTAGTGGGAGTCTAGTAAGCGTTCCCAGCTTAATCAAAGCCAGCTGTCTATTTGACTAAGGGCTATAGGGCCTAAAACCACTTATATTGATCTGGCGCAATGAACTGGCTCGTGCTGGATGCGTTTCGTCCATCGCGCTCGATAGCTGAATGCCTGGGTACGAGGCTCTGGGACGGTATGCAGGCAGCTTGCTGATACCAAGGTTGTGCTAGCCTGCGAGGCTTTTTTGGGCCCGTGTTGCGCGGGCGTAGAGATCGTTTTCATGTCTTGTGACTCGCTTGATTCCCACCTGAAACGCGGCACCGCTGCTTACCGTCGAGCGACGCTGGCATTGTTCTGCGCAGGGTTCGCAACCTTTGCCATGCTCTATTGCGTGCAGCCATTGCTGCCGCTGCTGGCCTCGCATTTTTCAGTGTCGGCCGCCACCAGCAGCTTGGCCCTGTCATTGACCACGCTGTCACTGGCGCTCTGCCTGTTGATTTCAGGCGGCTTGGCGGAAAGCTGGGGGCGCAAGCGGGTCATGGCGCTAGCGCTTATGCTGGCTGGGCTGCTTGGTCTTGCCTGTGCAATGGTCGAATCCTGGACCCTGTTGCTTGTATTACGCGCGTTGTTGGGTCTTGCACTCAGTGGCTTGCCGGCTTTAGCGATGGCCTACGTGGGGGAGGAGTTCGATCCCGAGTCGTTGCCTGCGGCGATGGGGCTGTATATCGGCGGGACAGCCCTCGGTGGGCTCTTGGGCAGACTGTTGTCAGGCCTGCTGAGCGATCTTGGCGGTTGGCAACTGGCGCTGGGCGGAATTGCCGGTTTAGGTCTGGCGGCGTTGGGGGCCTTCGTCTGGCTGCTTCCAGCATCCCGCCATTTCAAGCCACAACCGCTGTCTCTGCGCGGACTGCTGAGCAACTTTGCTGAGCATCTGAGCAACCCGATCCTGCGCAATCTTTTCCTTCAGGCATTTCTGCTGATGGGGGGCTTCGTCGCGTTGTTCAACTACATCGGCTTTCGTCTGGCCGGCGCGCCGTTCGGCCTTTCCTCGACGGTCATTGGCCTGCTGTTCACTGTTTACCTGGCCGGCATATTCAGCGCAGGTTGGGCCGGGCGGCTGGTGCCACGCCTGGGTGCGAGAAGCGTACTGCAAGGTGGTATCGCGCTGATGCTGTCAGGCGTGGGGCTGTGTTCGACGCCCTGGCTGATTGCAATCGTGATCGGACTGGCGTTATTCACCCTGGGCTTCTTTGCTGCACACGCCGTAGCCAGCGGGCAGGTCGGCGTGCATGCCAAGGGCGCCAAGGCGCAGGCGTCGGCGCTCTATCTGTGTGCCTATTATCTCGGGTCGAGTGTGGTCGGCTACGCCGCCGGCTACGTGTGGGAGCATGCGGGATGGCTGCCTTTGATGGCGGTGCTCGCTGCGCTGTTCGTGATCGCAGCCTGGCGCGCCAGACGGCTATAGCGCGGCGGCCAGTCGGTCAGTCGATTCGCTGCTCCCCGCTGAAAGCCAGGGTGGCGCGGCAGGTGCGGCAGAAGTAGCGACGGCCTTTGCGGACCAATGCATGGCGCTGGGCGGTAAACGGAAAATCTCGCTCGGGACAGGCACACCGGTAGATGTAAGCACTCGTCTGCCGGCGGGTGATCTCGTAACTGTGGCAGCGATCAGGGGTCAGCTCGTAAACGCCGCGCATGATCAATTGCCACTCTTCACCATGGGGGCGAATCCGGCCGCCGAACATTTGGTGAGCGACCAAATGGGCCACCTCGTGAGCCACGGTCTGCTTGAGGAAGTGCTCGCGGTTTTCCTGATACAGCTGCGCGTTGAAGCGCAGCAGGTTGGTGTTCAGATGCGCAACGCCGGCTTTCTGCCCGCGCAGTTTGAAGCTGACTTTCGGTCGCTCGAAGCGCTTGTTGAAAAAAGCCTCGGCCTGTTCATAGCAGGCCTCAACTCGGGCGTGTAGCTGGTCGGGCATAGGGGCCTCCGAATAAGCCCAGAATTATGCCGCAATCCGCCAGGCTGACAATCTCTCAGAGACCGCCGGGCTCCTCCTGAGGACGTTCTTCCTGGGTGCCGTAGCTCTGGTTCGCTTGTACGGTGCGTTCGTAATTGGGTTGCAGGAACTGAGACCAGAACAGAATCATGGATACCAACACCGTCACCATCACCAGCAGGGCCACACCCCAGATCGAACTGGCATAGAGAAAGCTTTGCGAGCTGCGCTGGCGCATGAAGGCTGGTAGGCCAGTGAATAACAGGTAAGTGGAGTAGATGCCTGCTATCAGCAGAACGATCGCTGCGAACCAGCGATTCGGGTACAGCCCGGTCACGCCGGCGAGGAGGAACGGGGTGATGACGTAAGCGATGAAACCAATGCACTGGTTCAGATTCGGGCGTACCTCAAACGCGCGCGCCATCCACCTTACGAAAAAACCCATGACCACTGTGCCGACAATGATGGTGATGTACAGCAACAGGCACAGCTGAAAAGCGCTGGCAAAATCGAGTCGTACACGTTCGGCGTCCACCAGGCTCCATCCTACGAAGGTGACCCCAATGAACAAGCACACAGCAGGAATCAGCGCCAGCAGCAGTAAATGCATCAGGTAATGCAGGCTGTGGGCGTCTTCCTTCTGGCGAATCGTTTCCCAGGCTCGGTCGGGCCGGGTGAACAAGCTGATGAATTCTGGGGTCATGGGGCCTCCTAATGCCGATGCTTGAGCGCAGGTCTTGCTGGTATAGACGCTCAAGCGCGACAGGGATTCAACGCCACCATGTCGCAGGCAAAAACGGGCCGACGCGGAGGCCACCGCGTCGGCCCGTATCGTGGCAAGGCTAGCGTACGTAGATTGGGCCAACCCCCATGCCCCACATGATCACTGACAGCGCGAGGATCGCCACCAGCACAACCAGCCCGACAGCCAACACTGAACTCGAGAACAGGAAGCCCTCGTCGGAGGGGATGTTCATGAATGTTGGTAGGCCAACGTAGAGCAGGTAGGTCGTGTAGCAGATTGCAGCCGTACCCACGATCATGCCCAGCCAGATGTGTGGATAGAGCGCGGCCAGGCCGCCGACGAACAGTGGCGTGGCGGTGTACGCGGCAAACACGATGCACTGCACCAGCGTCGGGTTTGCGTCATAGGTGCGTGACATCCAGTGGATGAAGGCGCCCATCACGGCCACACCACACAGCATGGCGAGGTAGGACAGCAAGGTGAGTTGCAATGCACTGCTTTCGGTGAGCTTTACCGCCTCGCCACCGCCAATGCTCCAACCGACCTGGGTGGTTCCGATGAACGCCGATATCGCCGGTATCGCTGCGAGTACCAGCACCTCTCCCAAGTGCAAATGCCCGACCTCACGCTCCTCTCCAGTGATTTCCTGCCATTCCTGGCCCGGGTGTGCAAACAGTCCCCAAACGTGATTGATCATGCCAGCGTCTCCTCAGTTTTGGAGGGTCGCTCCGCCTGGCTTTCCGTCGGTGTGACGGGCGTGCGACCTTAAGTCGCAGTATAGGGAGCGGACGGTACGGCGCACTGGGCTCGATTAGAGCAATTGGAAGCTATGAACCTATCGGTAATAGCGTTGCAGTATTTCCATCGCCAGATTGATTGACTGGAGCCGGGTCGTACTGCCGCCACGGTCGGGGTGGTGAATGCTGACCAACTGGCGATAGCGCCGTTTAATGGTATGCAGGCTGAGCGAAGAGGCCTCCTGGTCCAGCTCGAACAGCTCCAAGGCTGCGCGTTTCTGCTCCGGATCCCAGCTTTCGTTACGCTCGCCAAGATGGTCGCCGCGCATGCGCGACCAGAAGCTCGCTAGCAGGCGTTCCACCTCCTGTTCGTCGGTGTCGCGCAGATTGCTCATGTCCAGGTAGTAGTCGCGCAACGGATCGTTTTCGGCGACTCCGCTGGCACCAGGCACATAGGGTTGAAGCTGGACGTTTAACGGCGAAATCTGGAGGTTGTAGCGGCTCTCGCCCCAGAGTTGGTCGCGCAGCTGGTACAGCGCGTTAAACACAAGGAAATGGGTGCGGAACAGCACCAGCTTGTCGAGTAGCGGCAGGTTGGGGATACGGGTGCTGTGCCGGGCCTTGAGCTGTTGGATCAGCTGGTATTCGCTGCAACCATCCGGTTGTTCGCGTAGCAGCACGAATATTTGCTCGGCCAGGTCCATTTCGGGTTCGAGATCATCGTTCATGTCGCAAAGCCTAGCACAAGGCCAGCGTTACAAACGGCTGGATGGATGGGGTGGGGCGCCGGTACATTTTGCGCGTAAAATGCGCGCCTTTCGCATCTCACCGGACTCTGAAATGGGCAACCTCTCGGTCAACCAGAACAAACTGCAGAAGCGTCTGCGTCGCCTCGCTGGCGAGGCAGTCACTGATTTCAACATGATCGAGGAAGGCGACAAGGTGATGGTTTGCCTGTCTGGCGGCAAATTATAACCAAAAAAATATTTGTAAAGCCTATAAACCTGTAGACATTGCCTGTAAGCCCCGCCTTCCGTCGCTTTTCCTTTCCTCTCGTTTGACAGAACTCATTTATGGACTAGTTTGTAACTAAATCGGTTATTGGACTAGCTTTTTTGTCAATTATGAAAGTCAAACGATACCAATTCAATTCGTTGCCCTTCGTGTCGATAGTGGACGAAGCGGATTGCCCTATTGATCCGTATGTTTCCTGCTACCTCAATGGTGCTTTATCTGCTAAATCGGCCAATACGAGATTTAGGTACGCAAATGAACTGCTGTTCGTGCTGCAGTACTTTTCGGAAAAAAATATTGACCTACCCGAACGAGTTGCGTCGGGCATTTTTATCTCCCAGATGGAGTACATGCAGTTCTATGACAGATGCTGCTTAAGTAAGGGTTCTGGTGATGAAGGTATAAATATAAGATTTCTAGATATAAATGATAAACATCTAAGGAACATCATTGTTGCCAATCAGAAAGGGATGGCAAAGGTCGCTAGCGAAACCTTGCAAGGTCGCATCAGACGACTTCGACAATTTCTTTTATGGTTGTTCGATGAGTTTCACGAAGTGCAAGATGCTGACGAAAAAACAAAAAATAAATTTAATGGGCTTATTGCAGAAATTAGGTTAGATGAAGATGCCCTTGGCAAGAATGGAGGGCAACATGTTGGCGATCCTGAGGAATCGGTGATCCCGGATGACGTTTTCGTAAAGTTTTTAGAGATGGTGATGCCGTCCTCTCCTAATAATCCCTTTAAAGCATCTAGGGTGAGGAATTACTTGATCGTCAATTTGCTAGTCCTAAGCGGCATCAGAAGAGGTGCGCTGGCAAAATTGAAGATTTCTGACTGTCTATTTCATGGCACTAACGATCAGCTAGCTATTTATCGATCTGCAAATGATCCAACAGATCTGCGCTCTGAAAAACCCAATCAAAAGACAAAAGCACACTTCGCCTCGGTTGATCCAGGTTTTTTGGAGAAGGTTAAGTTCTATATTGACAACGTTCGTATTGTCTTTCCTCGTGCGCAATTCCATGACTTCGTGTTTGTCAGCGAAAATGACTCTAAAGGCACTGCGGGTCAGCCTCTTTCTTTAAAGGCAATAAATGCAATATTTCAAAAGCTCTCTAGGTCGCTGGGCTTTCATGTCCATCCTCATTTGTTGCGCCACAAATGGAATGAAATTTTTGATAAGAAAGGGGAGTCGCTTGGGGTCAATCCGGCTTTGCTTGAGGATGCTAGAAAATATGCCATGGGCTGGTCGCAAAATACGACTCAGAACAGACGATATAATGAAAAGCGAATTGCGCTGAAGACGAGAGAGATATCAATGGCGCATCAAAAAAGAGTGGATCCGCAAAAATGACTCGCGAGAAGAGGCGGGAAGTTTTTAAGTCTCTGACTAATGAAGGCTCATGGATTACGGCCAAATCTGGCCTGATGGTAAATACCTCGGAGGATGTATGGATATTACTGCCGAATAATGGAAAAGGAAAACGGTTGTGCGTTGACTGGGTTCATTCGTCTAACATGCCAGATGATGATAAAAACTTAATTCTGAGTGTATTTGTGGACTACGTACGAACCAAGGCTGCGAGTACGGCGTCAGGTATCGTTTGCAATGTAAAGCCATTTATGTTGAATGGCATTCCGTCCTTAGCCAGAGTTAAATCTATATGGAGTGGGCTGCAGACAAACAATAAGAAGGGGCTCAATCAGTTCTTTGGGACGCTCTCTAGGCAAGGTAATACACGGTATGAAGAATATCACAAGTATACGCGGACACATTTGGACAAGGGTAAAGACAATACTCTTGATCCTTCCATTGGGGCACTAAGCGATATTGAGTTTGACTCGTTAGCCAGGCAGATCAATGAAAATATACAAGAGTTCGACTGGGGCGCCAGTCGGGATCTTTTGTTTTTTCAGTCGCCGAGGCTATATGCGCGGCTCAGAAATATAGTCACTAACAAGTTGTTGCTCTCCATCGTAAGGCGGCCAATTCAAATTGCGCTATTGAAATGGTCTGATTTGATCCCCTCGGGTGCGAGTTTTCGCGACGCGGGAATTCTTCCTGTGGACGAAATCGGCACGGTAGGGGGGCAAACATTGCAGCTTAGAGTGTTCATAGTTAAGTCTAAGGGCGCACAATTCTCAAGGGAGCGGCCCGAGCGCTATCCAATACATCTTTCCGAATATATCTCAGGGGTTCTTATAGACTATAAACGGGTGGTATTGGAAGGGCTCAGACTAGTGATGGACTCAGCAGAGATTAAAGTGGATCAATCTGAACTCTTGAGCCTCATGAATGATATGCCTATGTTTCCAGCGGTTGATTTTTTTAAAGTGCGATTTGACTCTTTAGATTTGTTCAAAAGCATGTTTACGCCAAAGTCTACTGCCTACCACATATCGGAGACTGCAGTTGCACACGCCATGAGATGGGTTCCGGTTGCCTCTGATCGAACTGTCGAATGTATGGCTACTTCCAATAGAATTCGTCACACCGTATTAACTCGCGGTGCTCAAAATGGTCTGCCCGCCGTTCAATTGGCCAAGATGACAGGTGTCACCGTGCCGGCTGCAAGGCATTACATAGATTTGGATTATGTATCTAGGAGAGAGATTGACACAAAGTATATCGGAAATGAGTTTCTAAAGAAGGCTTTTAGCCATACCTTAACTGTCGTTCCGGAAGGCGATGAGGTCATTGTCGACAATAAGTTCAACCCTGTTGGTGGGGCACTCAACAAGCATTCCTGCGCGACCTGTTCAACTGTTTTAGGGAGACCATTGGGGTGTTATGGGTGCCCAAACTTTCGTCCGATGCTAGAAGCTGATCACAGGTCGGTATTGGCTGATGCAGAGGGCAAGCTTGCTGCAAACCGCAACTCCCTAGTTAGTCCTATTTACGCCCGAAGTATTGAAAAACTGGAGAGACAGATTGTTTGGGTGAAGCAGACAATAATGGTTTGCGATGAAGAACTCGCAAGGCAGCGCACAATCAATGCTTAACAAATACCTTGGCCGATTGGAGCGGCTCATCAACGAATATCGCGAAGCCGAGCTAGCGCAATTTGAAGGACATGGCGGCAAGAAGGCGGAGTTTGATGATTTGGTCTGGTATCACGTGGACCCCAATACTGGCCGCCGAACCAGATTCTTGTGTGGTGTACATGGGCGTAAGGGCAAAAGCAACGCCGGCAACCATCCCATATACGCCCTTCCTTACCCCTATGACCACCTGATAAAAGTGTGGATCATAGAAACAACGAACACACCACTTTCCGTCAACGAGAAAAAAATTCGGACGTCGGTAGCTAGGAAATTGTTGTCACTCATGGATGGTGATCTCTATGAGCAATCAGAGTGCACAATCACCAGTCTTAATTTGGGGGCGCGTTCAGCTGACCGCTTGCGGCCGTTTCTCGCGTTCTGCGCTGAAAAGGGGGTGATGCGAAAGGTCAACCTGAAGGGCAGCGACAGCAGAGACAGGACGGGACATGCCACGTTTGACAATACGCTGGAGAAACTTCCAGATATCCAAGCAGTGCTTGCGCTAGCCGACATCTTCTCTACTGTATTTGAGTATGTGGATGAACATGGCTCGCTGCGCCCTGGTAAAGAGATAAAAATCCATGATGCCTTAGTAGTGACTTTTGGAACGCTGTCGCTGGCGTCGCCTAATCGAACTTCTGCGGAAATACCTGTTCTTCCTAAACAAAGACTGCATTGTTACTCTGAAAGCAATGGAGAGCCAGTTTATTACCTCGACTGGATTGGAAGTAAAGGCTACGGGAACAACAAGAACCACATACTTGCGGTGCTCGCTGATCCGATAAAGAAAGCCATGAACTTCTTTTACAAAGCATGCGAGCCAGCGAGAATTCTATGTCGATTCTACGAGAACCCGGACCAAAGCTTGAAAGCGTTGCTTGGTGGGTTCGAGATAGCGCCAGAACTAAAGAGGAATTTAAATTTAGCGCAGCGGCCCAATCTTTTCACATTGGGTTATGCATTAGGGTTCTATGGGGCTAATGATTGCGTTCCGATCCTTAAGGAAGGAGTTGATCTGACTTCCACCTATAAAAGTCAAAGAGGCCATTTTTTCGAAAAAAAACCGATTTATTCATTGCGGCCTAAAGATCAGTTGTCCGTGTCGCAAACAAGAAGTGCAGCTTTAGCAGGATTACCCCACTTGTTCGGGTACGCCAATATGCCAAAAGTTTTTTCCGATAAGTCTGTCGTTTCGGTTGAAGAAGTGCAGGAGTGGTGGATTGCTTTCTATAGGACATCAATTTTGCCGGAATTTCCACTCTCATTTTCAAGCGGAGAATCAAGTATCAAGCTTAAGGATGCCATGTTCTGCTTCTTGGGGAGTTGGCTTTATGGTGCGCCCGAGAGTGTCGGAAGTGGTGGGAAAGTTTTTCAAAAGACAAACTATGCGGTGGTGCCATTAGCGTCGCTAGGCGCCTCGGTTCTTACTCGACTGGTCGGCCAGGGGCGCTACACGACATCGATTTTTCAGGATTACGGATTTTCGTCAGAATTAATTCTGCGACCGCATAGTCTGCGGCACTTATCTAACACCCTTGCTGATTTAAGTAGCATTCCAGTTGAAATTATCACTGCTTGGTCTGGCAGAAAGAATCCCGAGCAAACCCATACTTATATTCATACGACTCACGACGAGAAAGCCAGTCGTGTGAGTGCGATATTGAATCCGCCAGATATCGACAGGCGGGATATTCGAGTCGTTTCCCAAAATCAACTTACA
This sequence comes from Pseudomonas sp. 10B238, assembly GCF_000970615.1. Taxonomy (NCBI): domain Bacteria; kingdom Pseudomonadati; phylum Pseudomonadota; class Gammaproteobacteria; order Pseudomonadales; family Pseudomonadaceae; genus Pseudomonas; species Pseudomonas sp. 10B238. The sequence continues at coordinate 16,882 of NZ_KQ033929.1, read as the reverse complement.
CAAACCACCAACCTGCCGGCATCTGTCACCTCCACCGGTCTTTGTACTCAAAATCTTAATGTAACGCCTTGCAATTATTTGAACGATTTCGTCTCGCAGTGCTTCATGTGTCCGGAGACTTGTCACATAGCAGGCGATGTGAAGACAATCGAGTTTTTTGAGAAAGATTTATCGTTTCAAACTTTGAGATTAGAATCGGTAGCGTGTGATCCACGCTTACCAAACTCCCAGGCGATGAGGCAGTGGTATCTAATTCACTCGCGAAATACCCATATTCTATCCATGCTGAATGATTTGATGAAAAGTAAGCCTGTCGGAACGATGATTCGTTACTCAAATAAAAATTCTGAGTTCAGTTTGACCGATCTAAATACCAAGATCATTACAAAGGTCGCGTGTGCCCTACCGGATTTTGAGGCTCGCCTGAAGGGTATTATTGAAGATAAGACTGCCAGAACAGCATCTGATGCTAATCCCGAGTTGCGCTCTCTTTTATCCTCTTTCGGTCTGTCTGAAGGGGAGGTGTGATGTGGTAGTACCAAAAATATCAGCTCAGCAACAGCGTAAAATTGAGATTATGTTAGCTAAGTGGGTAGGTAAGCTGACTTGGGACGCGCTGGTCGCTAAGGTAGAGCTTGAGCTTGGCATAAAAACAACTAGACAAACCCTATGCACTTATGTCGGTATCAATACATATTATAAGAATAAAAAAGCTCAACTTCGTGGCGCAACTCCTTCCCTGCTCACAAAGATAACTGCTTCTGAAGTAAAGCTTGTGGAGCAAATAGAGCACTTGAAGGCTGAGGTTGCGGTTCTCAAAAGAAATAATGCAGAGCAACTGCGTATGATTGAGAGGATGCTTTTGAACGCCAATGCCATTCCCAACCTTGATCTCTATGCCTTGATCAAGAAAAGACCTGAAGAGATACAAAATGGCTAATCATTCGTACACCTCCTCGACTATGCCGTATTGGGCACACGCTTGGTGTGCAATCCAAGGGGGCATCCAGGAGAGAAGACTTGCTTTCTCCCGGATATGACCATCACGCTTTAATTGCCCCTTCGCTGACTAGGCGAGCTGTTTGCGGGTCATACGCAAAACCGGTAATCGACCCATCTCGAATGCGCTCAACCGCCTCATCAATCACATGCAGCGGCACCAGAAACCACTCCCTAGGTTTGACCGGATGGCCGAAGCGGTCTTCGATGGTCAAGTCCAGCTGCGCCGCGCCGAACAGGCGGTGGAAGATGTTTTCCAGCCGGGTGCGGTTCAGGTTGTGCAGCTTGTAAGTAGCGACCACCTCCACATCAGCCAGCAGGTAGGTGGCGTCTTTGTCTGCGCCTGCGATGCGGGTTTCCACTCGGCCTCCGGTTACGCCGATCTTGTGGATCAGCTCGCGGTGCTCGGCCACGAAGGGGTGGTTAGACTGGCTGCGCAGCACATAGATAGTGCCGCTTTCTATGTCGTCCGGCTCGGCGATGTCGCTGAACAGTGGGCCTGAGTCGACCTTGATCAGCCGAGATCCGGCACGCCCCTCACTGTCCTTGTAAAGCGCCCGCTGTAGGGATCGTAGCAACAGATCACTTTCCGTCTCATTGGAGTAGATGACGCGCAAACGCCCGTTCGTCTCCGCATTCGGCGTTTTGTAGGTGTCCCCGACTTCGGCGACGTAGGCAATGAGCCCGCTCAGAATGAAGAAGTCTCCAGCCTCAATGCTGGCGTTCTTGCCAAAAGGCTTGGTCACCCAGCGCTTTTGCTTGAGGCCTACTTCCACTTCATCAAACAGCGGCTTGAAATTCTCGAAGTCTTTACAGGGGTTCCGAGCGGCCATCTCTTCAGCCGCTTTTATTGCCGCACTGGAACGCACATGCCTCAGTACCGTTATGTCGTCCTGCTCGACGGACTCACTACCGATGCCCAGCTCGGCGAGCAAGGCGTCCTCATCCAGGTCATCCACATTAGTCGTGGTGACCGCAGTACCTGACAGTAGGCCGTGAGTATCCAGACCGGCCAGTAGGGTTTGTGCCTCTGGCAGTTTGCGCAGTTGATCCAGGCGCACGGCATACAAGCGCTCAAAAATGTCGCGGTCTTCGCCATGCAGCGGAGCGCGGCCGTGGGTCTGATAGAAGCGCTGAATGTCCTCGAAACCAGCGATGATGCGCTCTTCGCGAGGAGTTCGAGTGGCTGTCTTGAGCGTGGGGACTTCTACCCCCAGCGCCTCCAGCAGGTCGTCATCGTTCATATCAGCCATTGGCGGATTCCCCCTGCGCCGCTTTGGCTTGGGCGCGGTAGCGTGCCAATGCTGCTACGCCTTCAGCCAAGCGTTTTTCCCAGGCATCGGCAGAGTTGATGTCGGGCAGGCGGCCGCGCTCGTTCTTGAACTGCAGGGCACGCTTGGCCAGCTCTCGCGCCTCATCTTCGGGGATGCTCACCTTCTTGGCGGCAATGCTGGCCTGAACCTGGCGCAGAGACTTTTCATCCATTGCCTTCGCCAGTACCGCATAGGCGGCATCGAAGGGGTTGATGCGGTCGATCAGGTCAATGTCCAGCTCGCGCACGTTAACGAATTTGCGCACGCCATCAAGCAGTGCTGTGCTGCCCTGCACGTTGTCGCTACCGTTTGCATCTGCCTGCGCCAGAGCCAACTTGGCCTGCTGGGTAATGTTCATGGCGGCGATGGCGTGCTGGCGGATGGCTTCCTGGTCGACGTCGCTCAAATCGGGGTACCGCTCGCGCACGATCTTGCCCATGCGCAGTTGAGTCAGCTCTTCCGGCAGGGTGTTCTCCTTATCGAACAGGCCGCGCTCCAGCACGGTTTTGTCCTGCAGGAAGCTGGTCACTACTTCGTTCAAGTCTTCTTTGCAGATGCGCGTGGCTTCTGTGCTTTGCGGCGTGGTCAGGCCGTTAATCTCGACATGGAACTGGCCCGTGGTTTCATTCACACCCAGGTTGGTGCCGCCCGGTTGATACCCCTCCGGGCCATAATTGAAGCCTTCTTTCGGCCCGGTATCTTTCGGGGTGAACTCATAGCGCGGGGCGAGCACCTGTTCCATCAGCAGGCTGGCAGAAATGGCCTTGAGCATATCGTTTACCGCTTCGGCTACAGCTGCTTGATCAGCCATTGGCTCTGCGATCAGGTTGGTGAAGCGTGAGCGCTCTTTACCTTCTGCATCGCGGGTGGCACGGCCAATGATCTGCACGATTTCGGTCAGGCTCGAACGGTAGCCGATGGTCAGCGCATGCTCGCACCAGATCCAGTCAAAGCCCTCCTTCGCCATGCCCAGAGCGATGATCACATCGACGTTGTCGCGGTTGTTTTTCTGCGCCGGGTCTTTCAATGCGCCGAGCACTTTGGAGCGTTTGCCTGGGTCGCTGTCATCCACCAGGTCGGCCACTTTCAGCGTGCGGCCGTCCTTGGCTTTGATCAGGTGAAAGCCGGTGGTCGGGTCTACACCCTGCCAATCGCCGAGCGCGCTCATGATCTCGTTGACCTCGCGCTCTTTGTCCTTGAGGCTCTCGCGGGCATTTACGTTTGGAATGTGGACGATGGTTTTCAGTGCCGGGTCCAGCACCTTGGCGACCGCATCCACGTACCGGCCGGTGTAGAAGAAGTAGCCAATATCCAGCGACTTGAGCCAGCGGTAGCCGTTGAGCTGCTCGTAGTAGGTGTAGGTGACTGTCTCAAATTTGTTCTCTTCCGACGGGGCCAGCACGGCCTCGCTGTCACCACGGAAGTAGGAGCCGGTCATGGCAACCAGATGCACCTTGTCGCGGTTGATAAACGCGCTCAGTTGGCTGCCCAGTTTGTTGTCCGGATTGGCGGAAACGTGGTGGAACTCGTCGATGGCAATCAGGCGGTTGTCGAAAGCGTCGATGCCTAACTCTTCCACGGCAAAGCGGAAGGTGGCATGGGTGCAGACCAGCACCTTGTCGCTGCTGGTCAGGAAGGCGCGCACTGCATCTACCTTGGACTTGGCCACACGCGGTTCATCGATGCCTGGTGCATTGCACAGGTTCCACTGGGGGGCTACTTGCCAGTCCCAGTAGAAGCCATGTTGGCTCAGCGATTCATCGGCAAAGCTGCCGCCAATGGAGCGCTCCGGCACTACGACGATAGCCTGTTGCAGTCCCTGGTTATGGAGCTTGTCCAGGGCGATAAACATCAGGGCGCGGGACTTACCTGATGCCGGTGGCGATTTAATCAGCAAATACTGTTCGCCGCGCTTGGTATAGGCGCGTTCCTGCATGGTACGCATGCCCAGCTCATTTGCCTTGCTGGATGCCCCAGTGTGCGCGGTAGCAATGGATACCGACGGCACCGTGTATCTGTTGGTCGGGTTGGTAGTGTTAGTCACTGTGATTCTTCCTCCATGAGAGTACCGTCGCCTGGGCATTGTGGATGCGGCCTTTGAGATCAGCTAACCACTCGCCGTAGCCTTCGGGGGGCGTGGTCAGGTTAGCAAGGGTATCGCTCATGCCTTTTCCCTCGTGGCTTTTTCGGCGCGGCCTTCGATGTATCTGCTGTCATCTTGGTGTAGAGGTCAAACAGCTTTTCCAGTCGTTCGGTATCGTTTCTAAAACGCCGACCGATGTAGATACGCTCCAGCACTTCATCGTTGCGCTCGTGGGCGCGGCGCAGGTTGGCCGGCATGGCGTCCGGGGCGTACAGATCGGCGATGGTGGCGGGGAAGTGGGCTTCGCGGGCCAGGAGAATGTCCTCGGCGCAGCGCGTCAGGTCCGCCTTGTTCTGCTCGGTGAGTAGCGGCACTGGGAAGGTGTTCCAGCCAAGAGTGTTCGAGTAGCGAAAGTCAGTTTTCATTTTTCCGCAGACAGTGCCGATCCAGACTAAGTGCAAGCGGGAAGCAATCAGGGCCATGTTCCAGAGCGGAGCATCGTAGAGGGCGAAGGCGAGATTGGAAACGATAGTCCCGGCAGGCGCATAACCGCAGGGCAGATACGCGCGAGTTTCGGAGGAGACGCTAGGGACAATGAGCGTTGAATGCTTGCCGAAGTACATTCTTTGGAATTGGTGTGGTCTTTCAGCGATGTCCCTTGCTGTCTTCCCACCGTTGAGTCGCATATTGCGCACATCACGAAGACGTTGAGCAATAGGATGGATCGTTTGTGCTTCAGCCAAGTGCTGATCTTCGATCCACAGACAGTAACGCTCCAGGCCGCGAATGAACTCAGCGGAGCCATAAATCCGGCGAATAAATCGGCCTTGCTGAGCAGGTGTGAGTTGCAGGGCGTCGCGTTCGTCCCGCGAGAGCAGCAAATGACCGCCATCTATTGGAGTATTTCCAAAAGTCATCTCACTCTGCGTACCCAGGGGCTGGCTAGTCTTATCCACAATGACACTATCACCTACCGCCAGATATGCATTGATATGCGCACATTGGCGTTCGATGGTCTGTCCCGAGTCGTCCAGAGAGAACAAGCGCCTCGGATTGCGTGGCTGCGTTGTGATGCCAATGATGACTACAGTCACACCTGCATTGTGGCTGGCAAGATTGGCCCAACGAAAGGATGTGTGGGCAAATTCGATTTGGCGGCCACTGGCAAATATCTCCGGCCACAGGATTGGAACTTGCAGACCCTGGCAAATGGAGTTGGTGGACACGAAAGCCGCAGCAGAGCGGGTTTTGGTGCCGTAATCAGCGGCCTTAATGAACCAGCCGGCAACATAATCGAGCGACTTCCAGTTCTGGATTCGCCTATCGAAAAGAGTCTGCAAGTCAGCCTTTTGTTCGTCCTTCTGATCCCGTGAGCCAAGATACGGCGGATTCCCGCAGATATACGTTTCCCCACCTTCGTTCTCGAAATCAATTTCTGTCTGATTGAGAGGCGTGCCAAATAAGTCATCGGCGAGCACTCTCACGCCTGTTCCCGTTGGCGGGCAGATGCTCAGCCAGTCCAGCCGCAGCGCATTGCCGCAAACGATCCAGTTCTGCGCATCCAGAGGCAGAAACTCCGCCAGCGCATCCTGCTGGCCGCGATACAGCACATCGCACTGAAATTCGGCAATGATTAGCGCCAGACGGGCAATCTCTGCCGGAAAGTCGCGCAGTTCGATGCCGCGAAAATTGGTCAGAGGGATTTCCGATTTATTGTTGGCCTCGCCTCGGCGGCGATTGATCTCGGCTTCAATCTCGCGCATCTGCTTGTAGGCGATAACCAGGAAGTTGCCGGACCCGCAGGCAGGGTCAAACACACGGATGCGCGCCATGCGCTTGCGCAGGTTCAGCAGCTTGGCTTTGTTGTCGCCCGCAGCGTCTAGTTGAGCACGCAGGTCATCCAGGAAGAGCGGGTTCAACACTTTCAGAATGTTGGGCACGCTGGTGTAGTGCATGCCGAGTGCGCCACGCTCTTCATCATCGGCTACGGCCTGGATCATGCTGCCGAAGATGTCTGGGTTGATTTTTTGCCAGTTGAGGTTGCCAGCGTGCAGCAGGTAGGTGCGCGCCATGCGCGTGAAGCGTGGCACTTCGGTACTGCCGGAGAACAAACCGCCATTCACATAAGGGAAGGTGTTGGCCCAACTGGGTAGGCGCGGCTGAGCGGTGGCGCGCTCGGCCAGCTTGATGTTCATGGCGCGGAAGATTTCCGACAGCACTTGGTGGGTGTTGGAGCCGTCGCGTTCGCTGAACTGCTCAACCGTCTTGGTAAACAGACCATCGCCAGTGAAGATGTCGGTGTCTTCGGCAAAGAAGCAGAAAATCAGCCGCGCCATAAAGTGGTTCATGTCATGGCGGCGTTCGGCTTTGGCCCAGTCTGGGTTTTCATTCAGCAGCTCGACGTACAGCTTGTTCAAGCGGCTCGTGGCGCGCACGTCGATGGGGTTGTCCTTGATCTCCTTGATGGTGGAGATGCCGGCCAGCGGCAGCAGGAAGCCGAAATGGTTGGGAAGGTCTGGATAGCCGCAGGTGATGGTTTCACCCGTGATCAGCTCCTCGGCCTCCAGCGTTTGTCCGTCGGTAGCGAGGATGAATTTGGCCTTGGCTTTTGCGGTGGCCGGGCTGGCACGCAATGCCTTGAGCGTATCGCCCACGCTGCCGGGCTCGCAGGTGGCGATATGAATGTTGTTGCGCAGTAGTACGCCGCGAGGTACGTCCGAGGCGTTGTTGTTGCCGGCGCGCAGCCGCTTGAGAGCGGTTTCCTTATTGCCGAATGCGGCCAGGAAGGTGAACGGAAACTCCACCGCGTCAAAGGGCTCAAAGGCCAGGTCCGAAATGGCGGACTCAATTTCTACTGCATTCATGGTTTACCACTATCCAGATCGCTGATGCGCGAATGCGGCGATTTTAGCCGCTAAATTTTTGGGTAATGGCTACCTCCCGGCCGGCACATGCTGCTCTGTCAGCCTGGCGTCAGCATCGGCAACTCAGCTCTGCTCAGAAGCGTTGACGCATGCCTAATGCCATCGGCAGCGACATCTGAGCGCCCTGAGCCAGTGACCGGGAAATCAACCACTACACGATGCCGGGGGATGATAAAGGAAGGCGCTTCTGTAATGCGAAAAAGCCGCAGACCAGGTTTTGATCTGAGAGCGAAATTTGGCCTGGATCTGGTCAGGCCTTCTTGAACACCGCTCTCGATCAGATGCGGAGCTACAGCTCTGACAACTGAGGCAGAAGGCAGGATGGATCGCAAGCGAGCTCGCTTGCAATGCGATAGAGCTTCTCGACGGTGATGTTTACTTCGCCACGCTCGATTCGCCCCATATAGCTACGGTCCATACTGCAGGCCAGCGCTAGAGCATCCTGAGAAATCCGACAGGCCTTTCTCTGCGTCCGGATGCGTTCCCCTAACGCCTTCGCCAACTTATCCATGACCGTCTCAATTCCACTTGAGGCGGCACTATCGTGTGTTTGCGGACGTACGAGCCACGGATTATAATCCGCATTTCCTCTGCGTTAACTCTTCTGGTGCCTCAATGAAATCGGCCTCGTTTACCTTCGACAGGCGTCTGTATGAGCTGCTTCAGGAGGAAGGGCGTTCAAGGTTCACGACGCGTGAACTGCGTGATGCCTATGCCAAGCGCCTGGATGGCATGACTTTCCGTATCGGTGATGTGCGCCGCTATGTGTATGAGCAGATCCGCCGAATGCTGCGCATGGGTTGGGTTGTGCTCGATGAAGAGCGCCGTTCGCGGGGACAGGTCTACCACCTGCTGCCGATTCCGGCACATCTGCAATTGGAGCTGATCGACAACGGGTTCGAGAACAGCCATAAGACTGCTTGTGAGCCAGAGCAGGAGCCGTCAGCGTTCGATAATTCGGCGGTGCCGCAACCATCAGTCGATGCGGATCAGCACCTGGAGGCGCTCCTCAAGGAAATCAGGCTGGACTTCCTCGCATCGATGGGCGAGGCGGAGCGATACAAGCTGCTCCTCGATGATATGCCGCATCTCCGGGATAAGGTCGAAGGCGAGTACCTGGAAGCTAGAGACCGAAGCTCGCGCCTGCTGGGCCATCTTCGCGCCATCGAGAAGACACTCAAGACGCTTGCCTCCGCACGATGACCACACTGCTGCGAAACTGGCAACGCCGCTGCATCGACGCGGCACTGGAGCACTTTACTGCCACGCCGCACTTCTTCTGCCAGGCAACGCCGGGTGCCGGTAAGACGCGTATGGCGGCAGAGCTGGCCAGCAGGCTGCTTGAGCAGGACCGGATCGATCTGGTGCTCTGCTTCGCACCATCCTGCCAAGTTGTCGAGGGCTTTCGCTCGTCCTTTGCTGCGGTGCTCGGCAGACGCTTGGACGGCCAACTCGGCGCAGTTGGGGCGGCGTTCACCTATCAAGCCATGGAATACCGAGATGAGACGTTCTGGCGACTCCTCGATGACTACCGTGTGTTCGTGGTTTTCGACGAAATCCACCACTGCGCCGGCCACGATGTACTTCTGAGTAACGCCTGGGGCCAACAGATTCTTCAGCGGATACAGGACAGGGCAGCCTTCACCTTGGCCCTCTCCGGCACCCCATGGCGTTCGGACGACCGGGCCATTGCCCTGGCCCGCTACTCGACGCCCGAGGGGTACCTGATCTGCGACTACCGCTACGGATTGAAAGAGGCCATTGCTGATGGTGTGTGCCGTTCCCCTCGCATTGTCCTGCTCGACAACCAGAAGGTGATACTTACCGAGGAGCTGGACACGGAGAGCACTGTCAGGATGTTTCCCAGCATTGCCAAACTATTGGGGGAGTCCCCTGTCACCTACGAAGAGCTGTTGCGCCATGACGAGGTGATTGACCAGTTACTCGGTCTCGGGTGCAGCAAGCTGGATGAGCTTCGCCTGATCAAGCCTGATGCGGCAGGCTTAGTGGTTGCCACCGACATCGAGCACGCCCAGCAAATTGCCTTGGCCCTGGAAACCCTGGGTGAAGGTTGCCGCATCGTGACCAACAAAACCCCGGCTGCGCAGCAGGTTATCAATGCGTTCAGACACAGCGCCTGCCGTTGGATTATCGCAGTTGGAATGATCAGCGAAGGCACGGACATTCCTCGACTCCAGGTGTGCTGCTACCTCAGTCGCATCCGCACTGAGCTGCATTACCGACAAGTGCTTGGGCGAGTGCTTCGGCGCACAGGCGAGCCCGATAATCAGGCGTGGCTATTCATGTTAGCGGAGCCGACACTGCAGTGCTTGGCAGAGAGAATTGCAGATGATCTACCGGATGACCTGGCAGTGCTGAACGAGGTAGAGATGCCAGCCTCCACTTCAGGTTCAATATCTGGCTGGATTGGGGCTGCTGGTAATATCGATGTCCTGGATGACAGTAATGGAAGTGGCATTGCGCAGGTAATTGGGGCAGGTGCTACATGCGCCTTATCCCTGGGGGGCTCTGCCGCTGAGCCAAACCATCTGGTCAGCTTTTCCAAGCACTACCGGCAACAGTTGCTGGCTTGCTTTTGATGCTTGTATGGAGGACTGAATTCAAGCGTCGGCAGACGTGGTTGACTGAATCAGGAGATAGCCGCATTGACCCTTCCTCACGAAAGAACCCGCAGCGTCATCAAGACCGAAGAGTTCCTGCGAGAGCTCGCCCGTAACACTGAGCTGCCTCAGGATATCCGCAGCTATGCGAAAAGCCTGCTCAGGCACTACCCGTCGGCCGACCAGATCCTCTCGTTGGGGCGCCTTGAAGAGTGCCTGGTGAGCGATGCACCAGATGATGAATATCGACGGCGGGTGATCGCTTTTCATCAGCCGCTGTTCAGCTCGTCATTGGACTTCACGCGATAGAAATGAGAGCCGCAATGTCCAGCACTGATTTTGCTCTGTCGGTATCCACCCGCATTGCGCAACGGATTAAGCGCTTACCCAAAGGGCAACCCTTCTGCATCGGCCGCTTTGCGGAGCTTGGAGCGCGTGGCGCCATATCCAAGGCACTAGCTCGGCTGGTCAGCCAAGGCGAACTTGAACGGGTGCATCGAGGAATTTACATGCGCCCGAAATCCAGTCGATACGTTGCACGGGTCCGCCCAAATGTATGGGAAGTAGTGAGCTTGATCGCTAGGCAGAACCGCCATGTTCTACAGATTCATGGCGCTCATGCGGTCAGGTTGTTTGGACTGAGCACCCAGATGCCGCTCATTCCGATCTATTACACCAGCGGACCCAGCCGATCATTTTTTATAGGTAAGGGTGAGGTCCGGTTGGTACATGCGGCACCAATGGTCATGCAGCGTGCCGGGACCGAGGTAGGGACGGCTATCAGCGCACTATTTTATCTCGGTAAAGACGGCTCGACCCCGGAATGCATTGCCGCGATCAAGAAGGTGCTCAGGCCAGAAGACCTAACCACATTAATGGCCTGCAAAATGCCGAAATGGATGCGCATGGCGTTGGAGTAGTCAGCGCGCATACACACCGTCAACACGCTTGCTCCTTAACGCTCTGTCAGGCAGATTTCCGTTGCTGGCCGAGTCCGACCAAGCGACATCGGCGGCATCCCTTCACCCCTTGACCAAACGGAGATGGGCACCTGATTTCCCACCAGAGTCGGATGGGTTAGCGCTCTGCCCCTTCAACACGTTCAACATCAATCCGAACGTCAATTCATTGATCTCCTCAGGACTGATTGCCAGTTCTCCCGCGACGCCAGCTTTCCCAACCCCATCTGCACGTAACGCGGCGAAAATCTTCTCCAGGATCACTGACCGCTCATGAGCAATAGATTCCGGCTCTTCGGTGCGATAGCCCTCTTGAGCAATCTGAATACACAGCGTTCGGTAAGCCCACTCCGTGGAAAGCCCCAGGCTATGAAGCCGGTAATTTAAGGCTGCCACAGAAACGGACCAGAGCTTCTTGTATTTGATTAGGCTTTTGATAGTGATCGAACGTGGAGCCATCGCTAGAACGCTTGCACGTGGCATTAGAAAAGCCGACGCAAAGGCATTCGCCTCACGCTCTAAATCAGGTCCTTGTGGGTGGGCATGCTGGTGCATAACCAAATGTCCTAATTCATGAGCTGCGTCAAAGCGGCAACGCTCGGCCGACTTAAAGGTATTCAAGAACATAAAGGGGCGGCCGCCACTCCACATCGAGAACGCGTCGACCTCCTTTGCATCAATTGCAAGTGAGTAGACACGAACGCCTTTCGACTCAAGAAGCGCAATCATGTTCTTAACCGGCTGCTCACCTAAACCCCAGTGTGCCCTCAGCATCTCCGCAGCGGCCTCTGGCGCTTGGGCACTGCGTGATAGTGCCAGCTTATCGAGCGCCTCAAAATTCGTCAGTGCAGCGCGTTCGGACCCCAGGTCCGGAAGATCTGGCTCTGGCAAATCGAAACGTTGCTCGATCCAGTCATTCAGCAGGAGCGCAATTGCGCCTGCACCGAGAGCTGAATCCCTAAGGCCAGCAGTCATCTTTGAGAGCGACCGGAAACTGGCAACATCCGGCGTTGGCACCTCAGGATCATCACCAAAGAAAAACGCTTCGGGGAACCGAAGCGTTTTAGCGATTTTTGCAAGGGTTCCAGGCTCAGGCTCCTGCGTGCCACTCTCGTAGCCGGAGACTGATCGCTCCGTTACTCCTATATGAGTGGCAAGCTCACGCTTTTTCATACCTCGCCGGCGACGGGCGAGCGCAAATCGTTGTGGATTAAACATGATCTATCACGAGCTTTTACGGCGAATTTCGATGTCGATATCCGGACCGCCTGGGGAGGTAACCTCAAAGAAATCATCATCAAGAGCAAGGGTGCCAAGCATGATGCGTTCAGACCAGAAATTGATCTTGCCGCCTTTACCCATTCCCGATGGACGTGAGAGCTCGATGCGGATTTCCTTCTTCACCGTGTCGGTGTGGTGGAGCAGGATCCAGGTCTCATGAGGGCCTGATTCAGGCAGCTCCTCCGGATCGGGCAGCAAGTCATCAAACATGTCGAACTGGCAGTTCCGCTCAACAGCATCAACTGTATTTTTACCCTTCCTGGATCGGCTGCTCGGCATCCCCAGCAGATTTCCAACATAGCTATCTCCCGATGCGACAGCAATCGCGAGATTGAGCGCCGAGTGAACGGTAAGAGGGTAGTTCGACTGTTCATGCGCGACCCACCCTAGTGGGCGCAGCTGATCGCGCACCGCTCCTACCAACCAGCCCCACATTTCAAGGCCGGGAAAAATGCTGGGATGGTTAGGAGTCAGGCGAACCCGCTGTAGGTGAGCTTGATTGATAGCCTCACGCAGTGGCTCGCGCTCCAGACTCAACTGTTCAAGACGGGCGGCGATTTCATCCTGATCACTGAATACCTGGCAAGCCTGCATCTGAGGACTCCTAACACAACGGTGACTTCCGGTTATTCTTCCTCAAATGAGGTAAAAAAACAAGAAGCACACGTCGCGGAGGGAGACCGAGAGGACGTTGCAGCATGCGTGTTGCCGCCTGTGCATTTTCCACCCACATGCCGGAATTTCATTGACCCAGTTTCGAGCACCAAGCGAGTTGTAGAATTTCGCTTTCAGACTGCTGGGTTAGGGCAGAATAGCGTCGGCACCTGGGTTAAAAATGCACTGGCGATAACATTTGATGTTTGCGGCAGTACCGCCTCCCGTTCCGGATTGGCACAGTAATAGACTTGATTCAAATTCGGAGGAAGCATGGGTATTTCGTATTACCTCGCATGTTTGGAGACCCGGCAATATGTCTGGGTTGGCAGGCTTGACCCACAGGGGGAGGTGCCGGCGGTGGACGTCGAAGGCTCCATCGCCATGTTCGCGCTGGAGAATCGGAACAAACCGTTGATCGTCGTTAGTGAAAGCCATCCGATCCTCGAAGAGGGAATGGAGTGGTCGCCGCCCGCAACGCAAGAAACGTGCAGCGGACAACCATGACGAACCACCGCCAACCGCATCTGTCGAAGACCTGCCATATCCACCGCCGTCATGGCACACCAGACCATGCTTGAGCTAACGCAGCGGGGCTGGAAAACTGGCAAAAGGCGCTCCGTTGCGCAGTGCCCTCGGTTACTCTTTTTAATACGAAGATGAGGTCTGCCCGGTGACAGAGAGCCATAAAGACACCATTTGCGATGTATGCGCTACCAGTACGAGGGTGCCGGGGTACGGCGAGCAGTTCGGGACGCTTCAGGCGCTCTGGGGCTATGGCGCAGGGCATGATGGCGAACGCTATCGAGTCAATCTATGCGAAAGCTGCTTTTTCGCGGCACTAGCGTTTTTGAAGCAGGAGCGCCGCACGCAGAATCTGTTCAGCGATGAGCAGCCCTGCGAGGAGCGCCCATTCGGACTAGTCGCCCGCGATGACTACTTTGGTGATTCGTAGCCATATCGCAGAGATGAGGTTATTGGCTCGCCAGCATCGAACTCAGGCCATGTCTGCACGACTTCTCGGTACAATGGCGTCACCGGCAATCGCTCTAGGGATCTCGCTTGACTGACGCAAAACTCACTGAAGTCGAGATGCGGCGCGCGCTTGGCCTAGACCTCGCGCCTTCGAAATCGAAGCAGCCCATACCCAAACAGCACTCTACCGTCACACTCGTTGAATTGAGCGTGCGTAAGAACGGTGGTTCGCCATTCCGCTTCGAGCACCGCTCCCGTTCCATCAGTACTCTCGCTGCCCAACTCGAGGCCGAGAAAGCAGCACGGGAGAAAGGGTATGAGGTCTGGGTCGTGTTGGATATCAGGCAGGTTTCATCATAGAGCCGCAACAGCCGTCAGTCAGTCCACGCCTCGCTGATTGCTCTGGGGCAGTGAACGCTTGAGTCAACTAGATCGAGTCAGTTCGCACTCGGGCAGCTCTTGGCCGGCACCTGTCTCTTCCAGGGTAAGCCGCCTCAAGCCCTTACGTTACCGTCCATAACTGATCAATCCGCGTCGTATAGCTCGGGCTCATCATCTCCCGACGCATGCCCCAGTCCGGTTTCGCCGGCACCCCTGCAGGTCGCATCGTTCCACGCCCCCATCGTGCATTGATCGCATCCATCACCCCCATCACCCGCTCGGCAGCCATCGGCGGTGTCGCGACGAACAGGTCATCAGTGAACTCGCCACGCTGGCGCAGATCGAGCAACAGGATCTCCGCCTTACTGAATGCAAAGCCGGCCCGGAAGATCAGTTCCAGCCCCGCGGAGGCGGCTTTGGTTATCAGTCGGGTATCGTCGGTCGGATAGGGCAACTCACAGATAATGCCCTTGGTGAACTTCGGCTCGTCCGGGTTGAACATGCCAGTACGAATGCTGATCCGTACCTTCTTGCACAGGGAGTGCTGCGCGCGCAGCTTTTCACAAGCCCGAGCGGTGTAGGAGGCGACCGCTTCGCGGATCGGCGGCAGTTCATGTAAACGCTTGCCGAACATCCGGCTGCAGCAGATCTCTTGCTTCGGCGGTACTTGCTCCTCGAGCGCCAGGCAGGATGTGCCACGCAGCTCACGGGCCGTCTTCTCCACCACTACCGAGAACTTGCTGCGCAGTGTCCAGGCGTCAGCCTGGGCAAGATCCCAGGCAGTACGAATGTTCATGTCGGCCAGGTGGGCGGTCATCTGCCGGCCGATGCCCCAGACCTCGCTGACATCCATCACCTGCAGGAGCCTGTTGCGCTTTTCGGGCTTTCGGATGTCCACGACCCCACCGGTCTGCCGTTGCCATAGCTTCGCCGCACGATTGGCCAGCTTGGCCAAGGTCTTGGTCTGGGCAATGCCCACCCCCACCGGGATGCCAGTGCAGCGCAGCACCCGTGCACGCATCTCCCGCCCCAACCTCTCCAAACTGCCAGGCATACCGGTCAGGTCGGCGAACGCTTCATCAATGCTGTACACCTCAAGCACCGGAGCCATCCCCTCGAGAATGGTCATCACCCGCTGACTCATGTCGCCATAAAGCGCGTAGTTGCTGGAGAACGCAAAAATGCCGTGCTGCCGAAGCTTTTGCCTGATCTGAAAATACGGCTCACCCATCTTGATGCCCAGCGCCTTGGCCTCGGCCGAGCGGGCGATCACGCAGCCGTCGTTGTTCGACAGCACGACGATAGGCGTACGCAGCAGGTCCGGGCGAAACACCCGCTCGCAACTGGCGTAGAACGAGTTGCAGTCGATCAGGGCAATTGCCGACTCAGCCTGGGGCATGGCAGCGCACGCTGTGGGTGACCACGCCCCAGATCAGTAGCTCATCCCCCTCGAGTACGTAGCGCGGCGCGTAGGCCTGGTTCTCCGCCCGCAGAACGATCTGTTCGCCTTCCTTGGCCAAACGCTTCACCAAGGCATCGCCGTTGAGCGCAGCGATGACAATCAGGCCAGGCCGCCCCTCCATCGCCCGATTCACGATAGCCAGGTCGCCATCAAACATCCCTGCGTTGATCATGCTGTCGCCGCTGATGCGCACCAGATACATATGCGGCGCGCGGAGGTCGAGAAGCTCGTCGAGGGATATCTCGGCTTCGATGTGATCCTGCGCCGGCGAGGGAAACCCGGCCGGGACGCGGAAGGAATACAAAGGCAGGCACACGGAGCTGCTGCTCAGTGGCCCAAGGATCGTGCAGGACATAGTGCACCCGCAATAATGCTGTATTTATATACAGTATAAAACAAACCAACCCACCTACAATCAGAATGAGAAAGGCGATGACGAGCGGACGGTCATGTGCGGACGATTTGCGCAGTATCAGGGGATGGCGGATTACCTGCGGGAGCTGAACAGCGAGCAGGAGGTGATCGGCGGCTACGACAACCTGCCGATCGAGCGCTATAACGTGGCACCACAGACCAACGTGCAACTGCTGCACGCGGAGGGAGGGGGCCTGACGATCGCCGCGGTGAGATGGGGGTGGGCACCGCACTGGGCGATGAAGGGAAAGATGCCAGCACCGATCAACGCCCGCGCCGAGACGGTGGCGAGCGGCAAGTTCTTCAAGCAGATATGGCCGTACCGCGCGCTGGTCGCAGCTGACGGCTGGTATGAATGGGTGAAGGACGAGACCGATCCGAAGCACAAGCAACCCTACTTCATCCGCCTGCGCAGCGGCGAGCCGATGTTCTTCGCCGCCATCGGCCAGCTCCCCCACGCCGGCAGCGAGATTCGCGAAGACGATGGGTTCGTGATCATCACCGCCGACGCCCAAGGTGGCATGTTGGATATCCATGATCGCCGGCCAGTGGTACTACCAGCGGACTTGGCCCGAGAGTGGATAGACCCAAACACAACTTCGCAGCGTGCCGAGCAGATAGTGCAGGAACTGGGCCTGCAGTCCGAGGCATTCGAGTGGTACCAGGTCAGCAAGGCGGTGGGTAACGTGAAAAACACCGGGGCAGCGCTAATTGGCCCCACCCGACAGGCTCTGATCGACCGGAGGCGAGATGCGCCAGTCAGCTGCGACTGGCGGGAAGCGGCCGATTCTGTTGAAAAAGTAGCGGCCTCCCCAT